>QHPE01000142.1 GCA_003218945.1 Verrucomicrobiota bacterium
CCTGAACTAAGTGCAAACGTAAGCGCGATGCCAGAGCTGCCCGAAGTCGAAACGTTCAAGCGATACCTGGACAGCACCTCATTGCATCAGCGCATCACCAACGTCGAGGTGCGCGACGCGTATGTCTTGAAAGGCATTTCCGCGCGTGAGTTGACACGTTACCTTAAAGGGCACCGTTTCGAAAACAGTCACCGGCACGGCAAACATTTGTTTGTGCACGCCGGTGATGAGCTTTGGTTGCGATTGCATTTCGGCATGACCGGCTCGCTTGAGTATCTCAAACACGATGAAGGAACGCCGAAAACTGCAAGAGTAATTTTTCGTTTCGCCACTAACCGTCGGCTGGCCTTCGACGATCAGCGCAAGTTTGGCGAGATCGAGTTGATCGAGGATGTGGATGAGTTTCTATCGGTCCGGACGCAATTGAGATTGGTCTTTGGCAGTTCAAGGCAATTGTTGGAAACCGTCGCGGCGCCGTAAAAGCCATTCTGTTGAACCAGCAGTTGATCGCCGGGATCGGCAACCTTTACGCAGATGAAATTCTTTTCCGCGCAAGGATGCACCCGGCCACTGAAGCGGCCAGTTTGACTGACGCGGATCTGAGGCGGTTGTTTCGTGCAACGCGCTATGTATTAGGGAAAGCGATTGCGTTGAAAACCGATTTCAATCGTTTCCCGAAATCGTGGCTGCTGACGCATCGTGGAAAACGTGGCAGATGTCCGCGATGCGGTGGCGCGTTGAAATCGGTGACGATCGGCGGACGCACGTCATGGTTTTGCACGCATTGCCAAAAGCAAGCCTCCTGAAGTGAAGCCCAAAGTGTTATTAACCGGTCGTCCTGGATGCGGCAAGACGACTCTGATTAAGCGAGTGGTGAACGAACTCGCGTTGTCAGCCGGCGGTTTTTACACGGAAGAAATTCGCCAGAGCGGCCAGCGTATTGGATTCAAGATTATCACTCTAGACGGTGAAGAGACTGTGCTTGCGCATGTAGATTTCAACACAAAGCAGCGCGTCGGAAAATATGAGATCGATCTGCACGTGCTGGAAAGCATCGGCACTGAAGCGATCCGCATAGCCGTGCAAGCACGGCAACTTGTCGTCATCGATGAAATCGGGCCAATGGAAATCAGGTCGCGCGTTTTTTGCGATGTAGCGAACGAAGCGCTCGATAGCGGAAAGCCGATCCTCGGAACGATCACCGCGCGATCGTTTCCGTTCACGAATAGGATCAAGAAGCGTCACGATGTCACTCTCATCGAAGTTCGTCCGAACAATCGTGAGCAACTCCTGTCTGGATTATGCGATCAATTCATGAGCTGATCAGCGCAACATTTCCAGCAGTGTGAGTGCATTCTTCGGCGCGGCGCCTTCGGCGTCATTGTCGAAGTAAACGTGCACATCGCGATTTTCGTTGAGCCAACGGTGTACGCGACTCGCCCATTTTCTCAGCGCGGGCTTGCTATAGCTGGATGCGTATTTGCGGGTGTGCCCGTGTAAACGGACGTAGACGAGATCGGTAGTCACTCGGTCCCACCTCGGCCAGTCCGGCGCGTCGGACATGCAGACGGCGATGGCGTGCTTCGTCAGACATTCGGCTACTTCGTCATCGAACCACGTTCTGTGGCGAAACTCGATCGAGTGCCGGGTATTTTCCCAATGGCGCAGGGTTTGTAAAAATTTTTCCAGTCGCTCGATGTTCTTTTTAAAAAATGCCGGAAGCTGCCACACCACAGCAGCCAGTCGTTTACCCAGTGGCGATGCCGCGTCGCGACAACGAATCACCGGTTCCTCCACGTCGAGCAGCTTTTTGTTATGGGTGACGTAACGATGTCCTTTGATGGCAAAAGGAAATCCGTCCGGCGTTTCATCTCGCCATTTCGCGAAGACGCTTTGCGGCTGCAGCCTGTAAAATGTGCCGTTTATCTCGATCGCGGTGAATCGTTCAGCGCAAAACCGGAGCCATTGTTTCTGCGGCGTGTCGCCGTAGAAATGCGTTCGCCACGTTTTGTAATTCCAGCCGCTGGTGCCGATATATGCTTTGCCAGGCATTGGACGCGAAAGATACCTGATAGGCCAATAACTTTGATTAAAGTTTAATAGCACGTGTGAATGCAATAGTACAGCCGAACCAAGTCGGTTAATGGGCGACGGTCCCGTACTTTGCGGATAGCTCTTCGGCGTTCAGTTTTTTAAGCCCGGTTGAAAATCGCAAATCTCCGCGGGAACCGAGAGAGGCGGAAGCATTTCTGCGCACGGATAGTAAATTTTTGCGCGTCAGGACACGCGCCGCTAGACTACTTTGCGATGAATTTTGCCGTCGTTCGGTTTCCCGGATCCAACTGCGATCAGGATTGTGTCGCAGCGATCAACGGGCTCGATGGTTTACGCGCGGAATACGTCTGGCACAAGGAAACTTCGCTCGATGATTTCGATGCGATCGTTTTGCCCGGCGGATTTGCTTACGGTGATTACCTTCGCTGCGGCGCCATTGCCCGATTTTCGCCAATCATGAAAGCAGTGATCGGCGACGCGCGCGCGGGGAAACTCGTGCTCGGCACATGCAACGGCTTTCAGGTATTATGCGAAGCTGGTCTGTTGCCGGGCGCGCTGGTGAGAAACCGGTCACTGCGGTTTGTTTGCGACATGGTGACCACCCGAGTGGAACTGGATGATTCGCCCTTCACGCATGGTTGTCCGAAAGGTACGCTTCTGCGGTTGCCCGTCGCGCACGGCGAAGGCTGTTTTTTTGCTGATCCACAAACGCTGAGCGAACTGAACGCCAATGAACAAGTGATTTTGCGTTACGCGGACGAACAAGGCCACATTGTTCCAGAAGCGAATCCGAACGGCTCGATCGAAAACATTGCCGGGATTTGTAATCGCGAGCGAAATGTTTTCGGTTTGATGCCACACCCCGACCGGGCGTGGGATGCGCGGCTGGGCAGCGCAGATGGCGCGAAGATTTTTCTGTCGATGATGGAAACGATTCGCGCGAGTCGCTCACCGAATCGGCCCGAGCGCGTGAGACAAGTCGCGTGAGCGCCTCGGCTATCCGAACCTAGGAGAAAACCGGATAGTACGCCCTCTGTTGGCGAATGGGGAACAACCCTGATGAAGCGTGTTACGCTGATACAGAGTTGTAATAAAAACGAACACGATTCAGCGTCATCGCCACGGACGCCTCTTGGGATAGGAGCTGGCATCGGTATTGCTCAAGTAAGATCTCCGAAAACCACTGAAATCTTATGCTCCTAGAAAAAACCTTACATATGAGCCAACCGTTGGCGGAGTGCAAAGCACGTCTGGCCAGCATTCAATCGTATCGGCGGCAGTTTCTGATGGTGACACGTGCGACGGTGACATCGTCCAAGACCGTCGATTTTAGTTTTCGCGGTCCGTTCGGTTTCGAAGCCCACACCGTGCTACTGTCAGTGGACAGCGATTCGCCGGGCCAATATGCGTTCGAGTCCGTGGGCGGAAATGTTTGCGTGATGGGCATCGTTGATTTTACTGAGATCCGGCCACATTGCACCGAGGTTACGCTCGCCGTTCACTACGAAATCAAAAATAAATTGTTTGCCTGGCTGGATCGACGCCTGCACTTCGTGGACAGCTTTGTCACTGCCGAATTGCGCAGCATCCGTGCGCATTTCGAAGGCATCAGGTCAAGCTATCTGGAGGGGGCACGCGCCATGCCCGTGCTCCAAGTGGCGCACGCCTGATAGTTCCTCCGCAACGGCAAATCTGCGGTAAACAAGGGTGGGCGCCCGGGCTAGCCGATTCGCACGGCGTGTTTTCTGTCGAGGCGAAGGATCTGGCCCGGGCGAAGCCTCATTTTCGCCTTGGGATCACGGACTTTTGTTCCGTCTAATTCCACGCTTCCCTGCTTGATCAGTCGCGAGATCTCGCTGTGCGATTTTTTTGCCTGAAATACGTCCCGGTAAATATCGGAGACGACTGCGACGGCGCTAAAGTCGTGGCGGTCGGCTGGTGAAAACGCCGGCAGATGGGCGTGTTTCAAGTCGCGTTTGCTGAACCGGGTGTTCCATTCTTCGACCCCCTTTTTGGCCGCTTCTGCCGAGTGGTGCGTTCGGACGATTTCGAACGCGAGCTGCTTTTTGGCTTCAACGGGATGCGCCTCTGCGGGCACCATGCGGCCCAGAAGCAATTCGTAATACCGCGCCATCAACTGATCGGAAATGCTCATTAATTTCCCAAACATCTCTGAAGCGGGCTCGTTGATCGCCACGTAATTACCGAGGCTCTTGCTCATTTTTTTGGAGCCGTCCAAGCCTTCCAGAATCGGGAGCAGGAAAACAACCTGCTGGGGGATGCCTTCTTCTCTTTGAAAATCGCGCCCGATCAGAATATTGAAGAGCTGGTCGGTCCCTCCAAGTTCCACATCGGCTTTCACCATCACCGAATCCCACCCCTGCATAATGGGATACTGGATCTCGTGCGCGCGGATGGATTGCTGCTTGTCAATGCGCGTCTTAAAATCTTCCCGCTGCAACATCTGCTGCAATGTCACGCGGCTGTTGAGACGGATCACGTCTTCGAAGGACATGGCGCGGAACCAGTCGCCATTGCACACCGTCTCCGTACGCGCGGCGTCAAGAATTTTGAATGCCTGCTCGCGGTACGTCGCCGCGTTTGCGAGCACTTCTTCATGGGTGAGATGCGGCCTTGTAACGGAGCGACCGCTAGGGTCGCCGATCATCCCCGTGAAATCGCCGATGATGAGAATTGCGTGGTGACCGAGGTCTTGAAACTGCCTCAGTTTTCGCAAAACAATCGTGTGGCCGAGATGAATATCCGAGGTTGTCGGATCGACCCCGAGCTTGATGCGCAACGGCCGGCCGAGCGCAAGTTTATCGCGCAGCTCATTTTCGTTAATGATCTGCGCGGCGCCTTGTTTTAATATCGCCAGAGCTTCGTCCGGTTGCATGATCCAATCACAAAATAGTGCACCCGCCTCGCCGGGACGAGCGCTACTTGTTCTTGTTCAGTAACTCGCGGACCTGATCGATCGTGAGCGGCGCGTTTTTTTGGTTGAGCGACTTTTGACTTTTTCCTTCGTCTAAAAATGGCCGGTTCCCCGCGTACGCGCGAGAGGCGACCTTTTTACCCGATTGAGGCGCGTCGCGAACACCGCTCGCGGTGTGATTTGCGTGAGCAAACTGCGAAGTTGCCACTGTTTGCTGTGACGAAGCCTCATGCGCCCTGCGTCCGCTGCGATAAGTCTGCGAGTAGAACCGGCTCGTTGCGAAGTCACGTGTTGCAGAGAAATCTTTCGAGGATGTTTGCTGGTGAATGTAAAATGATCCGACACTTGCCCGTTTGTTGATTGATGCCGAACCGTCGCTCGCAAACCTCTTGTTTTGGGCATCGTTTTGCAATGCCGTGTCCGGCTTGAGAAGCCGATCAATTAGTTTTCTTTCCTGGTCCTGACCGCATGCGCAACAAATAAGGATTGCCAGCACAATGCAGACTGCGAACGATCTTCCCACGACGCGAGGCTGCCCCAGGTAGTGTCCTTTTGTAAAGCAAATTTGCCGACCGCTCCCCTGGCTGGCGGCGGGTCGCGTCTCCTTGAGAGCGATTCAAGGCATTGCTCAGGTTTTTTGTTGTTTTGAAGCGCTGGCGCGAAATAATGCACGCATGGCTGAACATGTTTACAAAAAAATTGAGATAGTCGGTTCCTCGCCGAACGGATTCGAAGAAGCCGTCCAAAATGCGCTGGGCCGTGCGAAAAAAACCATTCGCAACATGCGATGGTTCGAGGTGAGTGAAACCCGTGGCTACATCGATGATGGGAAAATCGCCCACTGGCAGGTAACGTTGAAGATCGGGTTCACGCTCGACGACTGAATGGCGTTTGTATTAAACGCCAGGTGTGCGTCAGATGCTCGCCAGGGAGCGCCTCATCACTCCGGCTGTTGAGTCGCCTGGTACAGTTTGGCGGCGCCGTAAATCAATACGGCCGGCTTAAGCGCGAACATGAGCAGGCGAAGAAATCCGGCAAGCACTCGGCCCAGCGGCAAACGATTCAAAACGTACCCAGCCGCAAACGCGTACAGCAGCGATTGTGTCGGCCTTTCGCGTACGTACTCGCCGGTTTCGCTGACCACCGCTTCAACTCGGTCTTTCACCCATTGCATTCCGCGTTCCGGAAACTCAGCAACGACTTCGGCAGATAAGTGATCCATGTCGCTTAATGATTCGCATTTTGATCCTGTCTTGCGCGCATGGAACTGTCAACGCAAACCAAGCCAGATTGAACAGGCTTCTCACGGGGCGGCGCTTTCCGCTCGCGCCTCCGTTTTTTCAACGCAGGGCGAGCCAGATCGAGCTTGTTCCCGTTCCGCATGGAAAATCAGGCAACGGCAATGGCCGGTAAAATCTCGCGGCGCGACGCGTTTCTTTCAGGCAATAGCGAGCCATGACTTCCAGCGCATGTTCGCTTAATGCAGAACAATTCGTCGAGATCAAGACGTGGGCGTCACGCTCTGCCAATGCAAGAGCTCCGATCAGCAAATGTTCGAAATCATGTCCGACCTGAAACGGTTTTCCCCCGGGTGTATGCGAAAACGTCGGCGGATCGAGAATGATCGCATCGAATCTTTCCTCTCTTCGGGCGAGTCTGAGCAGCACAGATCTGACATCATCGGCTATAAACCGATGCTCCACGGTTGAAAGATTGTTCAGCGCAAAATTCTCGCGGCCGCGCGCGAGATATTTTTTGGACAGATCGATGTTGAAAGTGCTTGCACCGCTGCATGCAGCGCACACCGAAAAAGAGCAGGTGTAAGCAAAACAGTTCAGCAGGTGCTTTGGTGCGATATGACGCACGTAGCGGCGATTCTCTCTCTGGTCCAGGAAAAGACCCGGCGAATAGCCTGTGCCGAAATCGATGCCAAACTTCAGATGCCATTCGGTGGCAATGGTCCGGAAACTCTCGCTCGGATCGCCAATAATCAGGCGCGGCGGTTCACGCTGCTCGTTCTTTCGAGAGATAAATCGCGCGAATACTCGTCGCACCTGAATTCCAGAAGAGCGTGCCCAGGTTTCCACGCTCTCTAACAGCTGTTGGCGCGCCAGCACGGTTTTGAACGAGATGAGCACGTCGCTCCCGAAACGTTCTACCCAGCCATCCTGGAATGTGCACAGGCGGTATGCGTCGGTGCCCTCTGCCTGAAAGTCACGGAGCAAGGCTGGATCTATCCACCCGAAATTCATTTTGTTCCTGCGCCCCAACGGCATACTTCGAAATCGGCACGGTGCAATGGATGGTTTGCCGCTCGTGCCGGTGTTGCTACAATCCGCGGTAGCCAGCGGCCGGCGCTCGGCCGCCGCGTTTGCGAATGCGGATTGCGTGTACTTTTACGAGCGGGCATTGTTGGAAAACGGCCCCCGCAAGGGCCGTGGCGGCAATGGGGAACCGCGGCTGGCCGGATGAAGCCGAGTATTTACGATGCAAAAAGTTACTGTTCGCGTTCCCGGAAGCACTTCGAACCTTGGTCCTGGATTCGATTGTCTGGGTATCGCACTGCGCATCCATAACAGCGTCACAGTAACCCGCGCCAGGTCTCGTCAATCTCATCCGCGAATTGTCTTGGAGACCGCAGATGGATTCTTCAAGCAGACAGGGCGTCGCGCGTTTCCGTTTTCCTATTCGATTATGGAACAAGTTCCCCGCTGTCGCGGGCTTGGCGGCAGCGCAACGGTTCGTCTCGGCATCCTGCTTGCGCTGAACCGGCTCAGTGGCGATCTGCTCCACCGATTAGCGGTGTTCCGAGTGTGCGCCGAACTGGAAGGACATCCGGATAACGCTGCACCAGCCAGCTTCGGCGGTTTTACTGTGGTAGGGTCGCAGCGCGGCGGCCCTACCGTTCAACGCTTCAACGTTTCCAGCCGCGTATATTTCGTTCTCTTGGTACCCGATCTTGAGATTCAAACCAAACCAGCGCGAGCAATCTTGCCGTCAAAAATTTCCTGGATAGAGGCTGTGGAAAATTGTGCGAATGCATGCGTGACCACAGCGGCATTTGCGTCGCAGCATTACGAAAAACTGCGTGGCGCCTTTTCTGATCATCTGCATCAGCCATTCCGCTCAAAACTGATCCCATTCCTTCCGCGGGTGATCGCTGCCGCTGAGAAGGCCGGCGCTCTTGGCACGTTTCTTAGCGGAAGCGGATCTACGATCGCGGCTGTTACATTGCACAGGCCGCAAAAGATCGCGGCGGTCATGTTAGCTGCAGCACGCGCGTCTGCCCGCACAATTATCACGCACGCGGACAATCACGGCGCGCAAACATTCAACCACTGATCACCGATCATCCTCCCTTCATGGGTCGACGCCTTGAAAACTTAGAAGAATTTGGAATCGACGTTGTTCTGGGACGGCGCCATGGGGTTCGCGCTTCTGTCCTGCGCGGCATTCTCTACGCTCTTTCATTCGTTTACGACCGGCTCGTGCAACTGCGGCTTTATTTCTACCGTAAAAGAGTTTTCCGCGAACGCGCGCTCGGTTGTCTGGTGATCAGCATTGGCAATCTGACCGTCGGCGGGACCGGTAAGACACCCATCGTTGAGAAGTTTGCCCGCGCTTTGCGCGCAGGGGGGCGACGAGTGGCGATTCTCAGCCGTGGTTACAAGAGCGTCCCGCGCAAGCGAGACTGGCGGAGTTGGTTCCGACGAGAATCTGAGCCTCCGCGTGTGGTTTCGGACGGAAAATCCTTGCTGCTCGATTCAATGACTGCTGGAGATGAGCCTTACATGCTCGCTCATAACCTAAAGGATGTAATCGTAATAGTGGATAAGGACCGGGTAAAAAGCGGCCTGTTCGCCATCGATAAATGGCATGTCGATACCCTGTTGCTCGACGACGGATTTCAATATCTGCATCTCAAGCATCGGCTCGACATGGTGCTGGTCGATCGGCAGGCGCCTTTCGGGAACGAATTCCTGCTGCCTCGCGGGACGTTGCGCGAGAGGCCGCGCAATCTTCGACGCGCGAGCTACATCTTTATTACCAAAAATACCGGCGAGCCCAATTTCGAGTTAATGCGACGCATTCGTCGTTACAATCGCACGGCGGAAGTTATCGAATGCGCGCACAAGCCGCTTTATCTTGAGAATATTTTTACGGGCGAACAACTGCCGCTTGAGGCCTTACGCGATGCCTTCATCGGTTCACTATGCGCCATCGCTGCGCCGGAAAGTTTCGAGGCCGCGCTCACCAAACTCGGCGCGCACGTCGATCTCGCGAAGCGTTACATCGACCATCATTACTATACCGAGGCGGAACTGACCAGCTTCATCAATCGTTGTATCCGAAGGGACCTGGCGATGATTGTCACCACGGAAAAAGACTCGGTGCGCATGCCGCGTCTGCCCGAAGCCGACCTGAAAGTGCCGATTTACTTCTTACGGGTGGAAATCGAGATCCTGAGCGGGCACGAGAGCTGGGAGCATTGCGTCGCCCGGATTTGCAAACCAAGGCCGATCCTTCCGCCGGAGCGTTTCTTTGCCTGAGCGTTGCCCTGTGAATTCGATATTGGACGCTGGGCGTTGGACGTTGGACGTTTAGCTAATGTCCGAAAAAGCGGAGCTCGTCGTTGAAGGGAAGAAGCTGGCGGTATCCAACCTCAACAAGGTCCTTTACCCAAAGGCCGGCTTCACCAAGGGACAGGTAATTGACTATTACATTCGCATAGCCCCACTGCTTTTGCCGCACTTGAAAGATCGCCCGCTGACAATGAAGCGATATCCCGACGGTGTGGAAGGCGAATTTTTTTATGAAAAGAACTGCCCGGCGCACCGGCCGAAATGGGTGAAGACCGCGAAGGTGTGGAGCGAAGGCAACCAGAATACCATGGACTACTGCCTGGCGAACGATCTGCCTACGCTCGTCTGGGCAGCTAACCTGGCCGATCTCGAACTACACACGTCGCTCTCGCGCAAAAACAACATCGACCGTCCGACGATGATGGTATTCGACCTCGACCCGGGCGCTCCCGCGGATATGGTGCAATGCTGTAAGGTCGGACTTTGGCTTCGCGATTTGCTCTCGAAAATGAAACTTAAGAGCTGGGCCAAAACCAGCGGCTCAAAAGGTTTGCAGGTCTATGTGCCGCTAAATACTCCGGTCAGCTATGAGGACACCAAAGGGTTGTCGCGCTCCCTGGCGCAATATCTGGAGCGCGACCATCCGGATCTTGTCACGTCGAACATGTCCAAAGCCATGCGCAAAGCCAAAGTATTCGTCGATTGGAGCCAGAACGATGAACACAAAACGACCATCTGTGTTTACTCACTACGCGCCAGGGAAGAACCGACGGTTTCCACTCCAGTCACTTGGAACGAAGTGGAAAATTGTTTGAAGAAAAAAAACGCCGAACTCTTGAGGTTCCGTTCCGATCAAGTGCTCACGCGTGTGGAAAAACAGGGCGACCTGTTCGAACGAATTGAAGGTCTGAAGCAAAAGCTGCCAAAAAAACGGGAGATGTGATCTGATTGCCGCGCGGCAAAGCATACAGTATGAGGAATCAATTCTGGTTTGATGCGGTCGGCTGGGCGGGAGCAACTGCTCTGCTCATTGGTTATGCAATGGTGTCCCACAAAAAACTGGAGGGCGACTCCGGGGCTTATCAGGCACTTAACATCAGTGGCAGTCTCCTGCTCGCCGCGAACACGATTTTTTATGGGTCCTATCCTTCCACGTTTGTAAACCTCATCTGGGCAGGGATAGCGGTTTTTGCGATTGTGAGCAAAAAGCGAGTTTCGTCTCGTTAGGCGCCGACCCGAATCGATGAGTTTTTTCATATGCGAAAGGCCAACGTCAAAGATGTACCGGAGCAGGAGCGGAAATCGCCAAAAGGTAAATTTGGCCGATTCACGAAGAATATCTCCGTCGCGCTGGGACGCGAGCCGGAGTCGCTGGACGTGTCGAAGCGCCATCCGTTTGATCTCGCGCTTGTGCGGGTTCCGAAAGGCAAAGCAGTTTGCCCATATCACGCTCACGCGGCTGAATCGGAATTTTACCTCGTTTTGTCAGGCCGGGGCAGCGTTCGCGACAAAGATGGTATTACCGAAGTAGGACCGGGCGATGCGTTCTTCTTCCAACCTGGTGAAGCGCACCAGCTCAGCAATGGTGGTGACGAGGATTTTGTTTACTACGTGATCGCTGATAATCCGCGCAGCGGCGGCGCAACAGGTGATTCCTGTTATTATCCCGACAGCGGCAAGTGGGCCGTCACTACGGATGCGCACGGAGAAGTCGTCGTGAAAGGAAGCGAGACCGATTATTTCGATGGCGAAGAATGATTTGCAAGTTGTAGGCGTCTGCGTCAGACGCCCGCCCATCGTCGCTGGTGGAAGACGACCGCTATAGTTTTTTTGTATGCTCAAAGTAAATCTTAACGACGTCAAAGAAGAGCCCTGGCAATCGCCAGGCGGAAAATACGCCGTGTTTTTCAAAGGAATTTCTGAAGCACTGGGGCGCGAGCCGACGTCGCTCGATTTGTCGAAGCGCCATCCTTTCGATCTGGAATGGAGCCGGGTCCCACCAGGAAAATGCAATTTCCCGTACCACGCGCACTCGGCTCAATGGGAATTGTATTTGGTCGTTTCCGGAAAAGGCAGTGTTCGCCACAAGGACGGCAAGACCGACATTGCGTCCGGTGACGCGTTCATCTTCGGTCCCGACGAACCGCATCAAATTATCAACTCTGGTGACCAAGATCTCATTTATTATGTACTCGCAGATAATCCCATCGGCGAATCCGGGTATTATCCCGACAGCGGGAAATGGAAAGTGAACAAGTCGTCAGCAGCCGATCGCGTTGTGATCAAGGGTGAGGAAACTCACTATTTTGCTGACGAGGAATGATCCCCAGGGAGCCTCTGTCGTGATCGCGTAATCAAATGGCCGATTGCAGCCAATGCAAAAATTCCCAGGTTGTGCTTCGTCCATAATCAAAGAGTTCGCGTCGGATGGGCCCACGCCTGGGTGCTGGTCCGACTCAAGTGGTTGAAACATCTTCTCGCGCAACACGCGATCGACACAAAAAACGCTCCGCATTCCGCGGAGCGCTTTTGAGTTACGACGATGATGCGTTACTCCACTTCAATAAACTCCGGCTCGCCGGGACAGATCACCCGCTGTGCATAGACAAAACCGTCCACGTCAACGGACACCCAGCAGCCGTCCACGAACGCGAAGTACGTGTTCCCGATCAGCCGGACATGGTTTGCCCCGTAGCGCTGCACGAAAAACTCTTTCGGATGCCGCCCGAGACTGAACACCTGGCTGTGACGCGACATGAATTCATCCTTGTTCACCGTCGTCGTCTGACTCGTGCCCGTCACGTTTGTCTGGCCCGTGCTCGAACGCACACCCGGTTCAGTCCGGTTTGCGTCCTGGGTGCGGCCCCGAACGTTCGTCTGTCCACGTAGGTTTTTGCCCGTTTCCGGTTTTGCCTCCGGTTTGCTCTGCTCCTGTGCGGGGCGCATCTTTTTGCCCTTCGCCGGCGCAGTAGTTTGGGTTTCTTTCGTCTGCGTTTGTTGTGGTTCCTCCGTCGTCTGGCCTGAGGTCATCAACGGTAACGCAAACGCCGCTATCACTGTAGTTATCAGGATCCTCATAATTTTTCCTTTCACCCTATGTACTTCGTATCTGGAAAATTTTTGGCCCTGCCTGTTCAGTGCTTTCTTGGTTTTTCCTTCTTCGCTTTTTTCATTGTGCTCTTTGCGTTAGTGATCCGCAAAGCAGGCACTTGGCCGATTGACTATTTGTTTCTTTACTGTCTGAAGAGAGTCCGTGCGCCAACTCTGAGCTTTTCATGGGCGGGGAAGCACTGGTCTAAGGTCGACCGCAAAACCCTGGACGTTCCACACTGAGCGAATGCAGCTAAATCACGCGCTTTGCGATAACAACCGGCAACGGCTCTAGTTGCGAAATACAAACTGCATCTGTATTGAAGTATGAAAATGCTGGTCGCTCGACTTTCAATCGCTCTCATGTTCTTTGCTGCTGCAACGGTTGCTGTCGCCAATCCTTTTAAGAGCAAGATCATTACCAGCAGCGATTCGGCGCTCGTAATCACTGTGCCTGATGATCATTTTCTCAAAATCACAAATTTCACGCAAGTAGGAGGCACTGATCGTGGAGTGGTAGCAGTCACGCTGACTGGCGAGGATGGCGGCAGCGCGAATGTGCTCACCGCGACGCGAATCGATCTTAGTACCGGAAGCAATTCGCAAAGTTTTCCTGAAATCGGCAACCGAGTGATCATCGCGGGCCCGGCTAGCGTGACCGTGCAACCGGTGGCCGGCGCGACACTTTTCATCACCTATCGGAAAGACTTGGACGAAGGCGCCGAAGGTGGCGGAGGCGTGACGCCCATTCCGATCACGCCGGTTCCGATCTTGAGTCCTACTCCCGGTGTAACTCCGACGCCGACTGCTACGGCTACCGCAACCCCCTGAAAAACGACCAGCCCCGCAACGCGTCAATCGTTTTCCATTCTTCCGGCGTTAATTTGAGCTTGGCCGCAGCCACGTTTTCTTCCAAGTGCGCCAGAGATGACGTGCCGGGGATCGGCAGCATTACCGGCGACCGCTGCAGAAGCCACGCCAGCGCTACTTGGAAGACGCTCACGCCGTGCGCCTTTGCCGCGATATTCAGCGGGTCTTTCGGTTTCAAGCCTCCGCCGCCTCCGATTGGGAACCACGGCAAAAATCCAAGCTTTTCCTTTTCGCAATACACCAGAACGTCTTCTGATTTGCGGTCCTCGATGTTGTAACGGTTCTGCACGCTGACGACCGGCGCGATCTTGCGCGCGCGATCGATTTCTCTCGTGTCCACATTCGACAATCCAATGTGCCGAATTTTTCCCGCGTCCTGCATTTGCTTAAGGGTGCCGACGGATTCTTCAAGGGGGACCTTGGGATCAACCGTGTGTAATTGATACAAATCGATCCGCTCCAAGCGCAGTCGTTTCAGACTTCCTTCGAGCGCTTGTTTAAGATGCTCAGGCCGGCAGTTTGGCACCCATCGTCCAGGCCCCGGACGGGTGAGCCCGCCTTTGGTAGCAATGACTAGCCCTTTGGGATAAGGATAAAGCGCCTCGGCAATGAGCAGTTCGCTTGTATCCGGCCCGTACGAGTCAGCGGTGTCGATAAGGTTGACGCCGAGGTCGACTGCGCGTTTCAACACCTTGAGCGCGTTCTCTCGATCGGGCGGCCAACCCCAAATGCCTTGTCCTGTGACACGCATTGCACCAAAACCAAGCCGATTCACCGTAAAATCGCCGCCCAAATTAAACGTCGGATTTGTAGCCATATTTGATGGTATTGTTGCGTCAGCTCCACAGATCAGATCGGGGTTCCCCGCCAAAACCGAGACCCCAGTCATCAGACTGATTCCAAGAAATCCGCGGCGCGTGACGCTCGCATTTTCGTTCCGATCCGGAGCGCTCTCATGCATTTGCGTGCGTGCGCAGCGTACGTCCACGCAAATCGCTGTCAACGCAAGCCCGGTCATGCA
>QHPE01000152.1:0-17749 GCA_003218945.1 Verrucomicrobiota bacterium
GCTGGGCTCCAGATGAATTTGTGCATCTGAAGTTGAAACCGCACATTGAGTTTGTCCTCCAGAATCCATTCCACGATCTGGCGCGGATCGATCCGGCCAAAGATCGGTGAAAAGAGCACCGCATGGCAGCGCGATGCCAGACCGTAGCGTCGCACTTTCTCGCACGCCCATTCGTAATCTTCGCGAGTTCCCATCACAAATTTTACTTCGTCACGCAACGTAAGATGGTCGATGTTCGTCCAAAGATTCTTCCCGACTTCACCACTTCCCGGCGTCTTTAAGTCCATGATTCGATAGACCCGAGGATCCACCTTTGAAACGTCATGCGCGCCGCTGGTTTCGAGCAGCACAGTGTAGCGTGAGTCACAAAGCATCATCATCAACGGCAGCACGTTCTTCTGCAGCAGCGGCTCGCCACCGGTGATCTCGACCAAAGGGCAGCCAAACGTCGCGACCGCCTCCAGAATTTCGTCTAATGTTCGTTTCTTTCCCTCGTAAAACGCGTACTCGGTATCGCAATAGTTGCAGCGAAGGTTGCAGAACGCGAGACGCACAAAGACGCAAGGCCGACCAACCCACGTGCTTTCACCTTGAATGGAGTGATAGATTTCGTTGATCGTAAGCGTTTTTTTGCGCTCTGACATTCAGTAAACAGTTCCTTTGTCGAATCGACATAAAATCTTATGCAAACGACCACATGGCAAATTCGACGCGCGAACCCCACGGCTTTACCAGATTCCGACGGCAAACTCCCAGACGACAGCAACTGCTTTTCAATTTCTTATTCTAAGGGTTTTTAATTGACGCTCGTACACCGGCATTCTAGTCTCGCGCCCATGCGCCGCGGTTGTCACCCGTATCTCAACCGCTTCGCACCGCTTTTAACCCGCACGGTAGCAGCCACTGCTGCCGAAATCGCCCACCTGATTACCGGCAAAACTCCGGCGTCCGCCGCAGCAATCTTCCTCGCACTTGTTCTCGCTGGGCAAGCACAAGAATCCATCCAAGAGGTGGCGTTACCGCCTTGGTCAGAGCCAACGCTCCCGTCCAGCGAACCGGCCCCGTCCGCGCAAGCGGAGACAGTGCCTTCTGCCCCGGAACCGTTGCCGGCTGCTCCCGCGGAGCCACTGCCTGCCTCGGAGGAGGTCTTTCCATCTTCGAGCGATTCGTGGTCTTCTTTGACAAACTACACCACAGCGCAGACAACCGTTGTCCCGGCACCGGCAGCAGGCGGCCCATATGGGGAGTTCAGCACGAAGAATGTTGCGACAGGGGGAGCAGCGTCCTCAGGCGAACCGCGTCGCTTTCATTACGCTTTGCAGCTGACGGTGCGAGGTGTGTGGGATGACAACATCTTCATCAGTCACACAGATCGAAAATCGGATTATTACTTCGCGATTGAGCCAGACATCACACTTGGGGTTGGCGATATCGAGGGGCGCAACAGAAGCTATTTGCGCCTGGACTACATGCCGAGCGCGATTCTGTTTGTGAATCACTCGGATCAGGACGCATTTAACCAGCTGATTCACCTCGAAGGCGGATACAGCACAGGCCGGCTCAGGTTGAGTCTTTTTGAGGACATAGCACTGCTTGAATCGGCAAATCTCAACAGCATCATCGATACAACCGGTCTCTGGGCAAATCTCGATGCAAGCGCGTCCACTCGAGTGAACATTTTCAACACCCGGATGAGGGTACAATACGATTTGACGGGCAAACTATACCTGCAGGGGGAATTTGATTCGTACGTCTACTTCTACCCAGGTAACATCAGTGACTACACGGTTTCGGGTGGCCTTTACCTTTATTACAACTGGCTTCCGAAGGTGTCTGTCGGCGTTGGTGGCACGTTCGGTTATGACTGGGTGGATGAGCCGACTCCAAACCAAGCCTTCGAGCAGATGAACGCGCGCCTCAATTATCAGGCCACCGCCAAATTGGGTTTGTATGCCTCAGCAGGTGCCGAGTTTCGCCAGTTCGACGGCCACAGAAGTACATACACCACACCCGTCTTCGAAGTCGGGGTCACACATCATCCATTCGATGGAACCACGATTAACCTGGCGGCCGGCCGGAGGATTTACAATTCAGGGTTTCTTGGCGCTCAAGATTTTGCGGATACCTACTTTGTGGGCCGCTTTCAGCAGCGATTGTTCCGTCGCCTTTACTTCGGTTTGGGCGCGGGCTATGAAAACTCAAATTACTTCGCTGCTGCCGAGAATATCAGTGCGTCGCGCGATGACAACTACTGGTTTATTGAGCCGTCGCTTGACGTGCTGATTACCAGGTGGCTGAACGCCGGGATATATTACTTGCACCGTGACGATAGTAGCAATATCGATTCCTTCAGCTTCGATGACAATCAGGTGGGCGTTCGAGCGACGATCAGGTTCTAAAAACGGTTTGACCGGCTTGCGAGCGGAGATGCGAGTCCAGTGGCTCCCAATCGCGCTCGCGTTGTCGTTGCTGCCAGGGCTTCTGCAGGGACAAATCACTCCGGGAACCGGAGCGTCGCAGACAACCGGATCTGCCAGCACATCGTCCGCTGCCAGGCCGGCGTTTCCACCCGGAGGCGGAGCGAGTGCGCCGTCTGGGTATGTTTTAGGTCCTAACGATTATGTGGGCGTCGAGGTTTTCGGCGAAGACGATCTACGCACAAGTGGCCGGTTGAATCCCGAAGGCAATTTGAGCGTGCCACTGCTGGGCTCCGTGCATTTGGCGGGTTTGACGCTGACCCAAGCGGCTTCAAAGCTTACAGAATGGTACGGCCGCGATTATCTGGTGAATCCAAAGGTGCCAAGCGGCGGTTCTCGATCCTGGGACAAGTAGGCCGGCCGGGCAGTTATGAAATGCCCGAGTCCAGTCCAAGCGGTATAGATCTGCTGGAAGCGATAGCGTTGGCCGGCGGATATACGCGCATCGCTGCGCCCGAACGAATAACAGTGCGACGGCAGACTGCGAACGGGGACCAAATCTTTAAGGTTAATGCCAAGAAGTTCAACAAGGGCGGCGGCGGCGGTTTTCACGTCGAACCTGGCGATACCATCACGGTAGGCGAAAGTATTTTTTAACGGCGAAAGTTTTCGCGTCGTGCGCCTTTTCCAGCACGCTTCCTGGTGTATGGTTGCAGTCGATATTCTGCCGTGATTGATCCCGTGCAATCTTCCATCGGCACGACCGTTTCCACAAATTCGGAGAAACCGGTTCTTCCTGATTTCACGGGGCGTTACGCCGAGGCATTTCAGAGATTCGATTTCCGCCGCTTCTGGCATTCTTTTGTCGAGCGCATTTGGATTGTCGCCCTTTGTATTCTAGCCGGCCTCTTTCTCGCGCTCGGCTATCTGGCACGCACGCCGGAGCTCTACCAGGGGCACACCGTGCTTGAAGTGGAATTTCAGGAGCCCAGTTTCCTTCCTACCGATGATTCCACCACGCGTATGCGCTCCATGTTTCTGGCTAGTCAGGAGGCGTTGCGAACCATTGAACAGAATCTGACAAACCAAACGCTGCTTTCCAGGGTGGTGCGCGCCGAAGGACTGGCGGCAGACGGTGGACGCGCGTTGTTGGGCCAAACCGCGAGCCCCGATAAAACCTCCAGTGCTACGCAACGCAGTGAAAAAACTCCAGAAACCGGCGTAAAAAATGGAAGCGCAGGTAGCATTACAACGTTTACTCAGCTCGAAGAGGCATTGGGCCGGACGATGGTCGGCATGATAAAACCGGCGATTCGGCGCGGGACACGCCTTATCGACTTGTACGTGACCCATCCCGACCCGGCGATGGCACAGCGCCTGGCCGAAGCAATCGGCCGGGAGTACATCCGCAATTCAATTGAGCGGCGCGCCTTGATGAGTGAAGAGGCGTTGCGGTATCTGCTCGAAGAAGAAGAGCGGTTGAAGAGGAACCTGCAAAGAAGTGAAGCGGCGGTCGCGGATTACAAGGCGAACAATCCGGATGCATTACAGCTTGGCGGTGGCACCGCTGCGACAGGTTCACAACAGGGATCGGGTGCGGGTGGAGGCGGACCTCGCGGCGGCCTCGTAGAAGACAAATTGCAAGACCTGAACAACAAATTGACCGCAGCAAAAGCCGACCGAATTCGCCTTGAAGGCGAGCTCGATCAAATCCAGCAAAGCGGCGATAACATCGACGCCTTGCTTCAAGTTCCGAGTATCTCCGTTGCTACCATGGTAACAGAGGCGCGGCGAACCGTTACGCAAATAGAAGCTGCGATTACCACATACGCGCTGCGATACAAGGACAAACATCCGAAAATGATCGCCGCCAAGGCTTCGCTCGCCGATGCCAAAGAGAAGCTCCGTCAAGCTGTGCTGGCGCAACCAGCCATTCTGCGCAATGCCATCGAACAGACGAAAGCCACGGAGGCCAGCTTGCAAAAGGCATTGCAAGATCAGCAGGGCGTGGCTGTCGCGCTCAATCGGACAGCCATTGGTTACCAGGAGTTGGCCCGGCAAGCCGAAACTGATCGCGCACTTTACGAGAGTGTCCTTCGGCAAATAAAAGAGACAAGCTTAAGCAAAGACGTGAAGGCGAACGCTGTTAGCGTAATTGAGCATTCGCCTCTTCCGCAGTCACCGGTGAGTCCGCGCCCAACCAGAACAATCGTTCTCGGATTACTAGGGGGACTCGTTACCGGACTGGCATTCGTTTTTGGCGCCGATGCGTTGGACCGTTCCATCAAAACCGTGGATCAGGCAGAAAACACGCTTGGGTTGCCCGTGTTCGCAGCTGTGCCGGAAACCACGGACGAAGGTCCGGTGAATCGTCTCAAACGACGAAGCAAAAAGGCGTTCGGCAGTTCAAACTACCGTGTGGTTGTAGAAACTCCTGAAAGCCCGGCGGCCGAAGCATTCCGCAATTTACGCGCTGCGCTTGCCCTTTTAGGACCGGAGGTGGAGCGCAAAGTTTCGCTTTTCACCAGCGCAGTGCCTAACGAAGGAAAGAGCTTCACCAGCGCCAATTATTCGCTTGCGTTGGCACAGCAGGGTTATCGCGTGCTTCTCATTGATGGCGATTTGCGCCGGCCGACGCTGCACAAAATTTTCCGTTTTCCGAGCGTACGAAATCATTCCGACGAAGATACCGACCTTGGAGTGATCGATTGCCTGCTGGGCGAAGCCGATGTGGCCTCGGCAGCGCGTCAGATTCCGGCCGGTGAAGTCCAGATCGTCGATGAGAATATTGCAGTTACCGGAAATATCCTCACGGCGACCGGGGGTCAGCTTTCCGTTCTCGCGGGCGGACGAAAGTCGCCTAACCCGGCTGAAATTCTCGCTGGCCCATTCTTCGGGCGATTAATCGCTGAGGCTGCTACGCTTTATGACCGCGTCGTGATCGACAGCGCACCGATCCTGGCAGTAAGCGATACTCTTCTGATGACGCCACATGTCCAGACATTGTGCATTGTGGTGCGAGCCGCAAAAACGCCCCATCAGGCGGTCTCTCGCGCAATCTCTTTACTAGCGAAGTCAGGAATTCGCCCGGCAGGTCTGGTCTTGAATCGATTGCGACGGAGCGGTGGAGTTGGTTACTATTACCATTACTCTTCGCATGGTTACGGTCTTGAAGAGGGAGCCTATTCTCGCCGTTATGGTCGAACGTCCGGCTCCAATCATGAAGGTAACGGAGCATAGATCAGGAGTAACCAGTTCTGACAGTGACCTCTGAGCCCTGATGCCTGACTTCCGATTTCTGGTACCACAAGCTACTCCCCCAGCAAATTCCCAAATAGGTCGCGACATACAGCTGGATCGACTCGATTTGAAACGGGAAATCGACTAGCGCATGCAGCGCCACTCCCATGAGCGCTACGGTAACCAAAGGCTGTAGCATGCGTCTCCGTGGCGTCCACTCTCGTCTGCCATACGTTTTGTAGCTACGAATTGCGACCGCTATGCCGCCGAAGAAGAGCAATGTCCAGAGAGTGCTTCCCAGCCATCCCCATTCCAGCACTGTTTGCAGGTAATCTTCGTGCAAGAATCTCCAGGTGCCTGGAAGGGTCCTGCCCGATCCAACGTTGTAGCCAGGGAATACAACTCGGAATGTTCCTGGCCCAAACCCGAAAAATCCCACGTGAGGCAGCGCAGACATCGCTATGCATGAAGCCTGCCAACGGGCATCGGTAGGCATTCGTTCACCCAGCAAACGCCAGCGGTTAAGCGGTTGTTCCAAATGCGTCGCCTGCGCCAGGGCAATCAGCGTCAAACCAATAGCAAGGGCACCGGCTATCACGACGCTCTTCTGTGCGCCAGACAATTTTCGTAGAAACGCCGGTCCATAATGCAGGCCGATGAGAACCAGCAATACAAGCGCGACCAGCTGAGCCATGCGCGAGGTATTCGCCAGCACTCCGGCGATGGTTAAGATAAAGACCACTGTCCATAGCGCGCGCGTGCCAGGATGGGATCGGTTCGTGAATTCCCGAATAACAAGACCGGCGCTCAATGGCCAGACCAGATTCAAAAAAGCACCGGCATTTCCGTGGTAAAAATACGTAGCAAAAAACGTGGTAACGCCGAACTCCGGCGGCGGCGGCGGTTGCCAGAAGATCATCCGTGCGCCCGTCGCCTTCTGGAGCAACCCCAAAAACGCTATCGACCCGCCAGCGAGACCGATCACATACCACAGCCGCAGCAACCAACGGTTGCTCTGGGATAAATCCGAGACGAACAACATCGTTCCGAGCAGCAACGCCGCTCGAAACATCCAGGCCGCACTGATCGCATAGTCGACGGAGCCGGTAAAAGATGGCGCGAAGTTGCGCAGCGGCACGAAGACAGAGAATTCGGAATCGTACATCGATCTCGCATTGAAAGCCATCCAGCCTCCGACGCATATCAACATACCGGCTAACAAGCCAAGGAACCGCGGGCACCGCGGTCTTCGGCGGCTGATCAGTAACTCGAAAATCCAAAGCACGAGCGTAGCGAGCAACATGCAGTTGGTCGTCTGGATAGCCGCCGACGTTGTGGCGCCATAGGCCCAGGGAGCATAGAGAACCGCAGCAAAAAAAATCCAACAAGATGCGGTGCGGAAGATCTGAGAGATCACACGTTGAAAGTCAGAACCAAGAGGCCCAGTTTCGCCGCCTTCGCCGAATTGATCGGCTCGCTGCCTCCGACCTCTGACTTGTGATATCTGACATGTCCCCTCCCTCAGCGTCCTTTTCCGAAGAGCATGGTGTACAACGTTTTTAACACAATCATGGCATCCAGTTTCAGCGAGTAATGCCTGATGTAATAGAGATCGTATTTTAGCTTCTCAACCGCATCGTAGTCATTCTCGCCATAAGGATAATTCACCTGCGCCCACCCGGTGATCCCCGGTTTGACCAAATGTCGAAAATGATAAAATGGGATGGTCTGCTCGTAGCGCTCGGCGCATTTGCTCCACTCAGCCCGCGGACCGATCAGGCTGATGTCGCCCTTCAGGGCATTCCACAGCTGCGGCAACTCATCGAGGCGAAGTTTCCGAAGCCAGCGCCCCACACCTGTCACCCGTCGGTCGCGTTCGCGCGTATAAATATCATCGTGTGTCTCATCCCCGTGCCGGCGCATCGTCCGGAATTTCAAAAGAATGAATCGCTTCCCGTCGCGACCGACCCGTTCCTGGCTGAACAGGACCGGAGCGCCGTCCTCCGTCCAGATGAGCAGAGGAACAAGGATGAAGAGCGGCGAGCAAATGACGAGCGCCGTTGCCGAGGCGACGATATCGAAAACCCGCTTGAGGTAATGATACGGCGAAGTGCGTGCCAGTTGAAACCCTGCTTGGAGCGGCCAGAACGGATCGACAATGCCCAGCGGCAGATAACGCCAGTGTGTTTCGTAAAAGGATTCCAAGGTGTAGACTCGCGTTTCCCGGAACTGCGCGTGCACGAGCCGTTCCAGTAATTGCGTATTGAGGGAGCTCGCTTCCTCAGCGAGGATGATGCCGCTATAACGGTCGCCAAGTTTGTTTAACCTCGCCGTGAGATTTCCCTGCACGATCGGCGATCCTTCACCAGCAATTGCCTGGCCTACGCGCGCTTCATTTACGTCCACGAATTCCAAATGCTGGCTGTTTGAAGACTTCTTATATGCTTGGTAAAAACGAACTGCCGCGCCGCCGCTTCCAATGACGAGGAACGACCGGTGCGCACTGCTGGTAACCACATATTGCCGAATCCATCGCCGGTAAGCCAATGACAGCGGCAGAAAGATCGTGAAGCTCAACAAGAGCACGCCCCGGCTCGGCTTCATCGTCTGATCAAAGGTCGCCGCAGAATAAACCAGCATCGCGCTGACTATCGCCGCTGCGGTGATCGCAAGGAGATGCTCTGCGGCATAGCCGAGGGTGAGTTTTTCGACCGTTCGATCGTAGCCGCCTACGAAATAAAGCGCCGCTACAATCACCCCGAGCTGAATAACGTTAATGATAAAAAACTGAAATGGCGTGGCATAAAATGCATCGTGCCGAAACCAGCCCATGATTCGGTAAATCGCGATCCAGCTCGCCACATCTAAAAATAGATAAAGCGCAGCCGAAGACCATTCGTGGTGGAGAAACCGCGACCAGAAACCAACGCGGTGGCCCGTCGTAGCAACGGATTCGCTTGCGAATGTTCGGCGCTCCTCGTGAAACCCAAGCCTTTCCTGGAAAACACTCTGAGGCTGTTCGCTGTTTGCCATCAGGTCGCCAATTATAGGCTCGGATAAACGGAAGTGAAAGATTACTTATTCCACCACGGCGCGGAGCCGTAACTTAGAATCTGAATCTTGTGCTAACGCCGTGCGGCCTTGACGCTCCGAACGACGTTCATAATCTCTGAGGCGTGCGGTGCGCTTCGCCGTGCGCCAAATCTGTCGTGAATATTTTCGCCGCTTTTTACCGCTCGTCCGTTGGAAAGAAAATGATCGTCGCAGTCACGGGAGTTGTCTTGATTCTTTTTGTTATCGGACATCTGCTCGGGAATTTGCAGATTTTTCTGGGTCCAGATTGGATCAACGGTTACTCGCAACATCTGCACGATCTCGGCCCGCTGCTGTGGGCAATCCGTTTGTTCCTGCTCGCGGCTGTTATTATTCACATTTACGTGACCATTCAATTGGCGATCGAAAATCGCCGTGCGCGCCCGGAGGCTTACGTCGACCGGGAGTACGTGAAAGCAACATTTGCGTCGCGTCACATGGTGATGAGTGGGTTGATCGTCCTTGCCTTTATCATTTACCACCTCGCGCATTTTACAGTGCGAGTCACTGACAGGCGTTTTGGCCTACTCAAGGCTGATCCTCTCGGGCACTACGATGTTTACTCAATGATGGTGTACGGATTCCAAAATTACTACGTGTCCGCTTTTTACGTGCTTGGCCTGTTCTTACTTACGCTTCATCTAAGCCATGGATCGTCGAGCTTTTTCCAGTCCCTCGGACTCAACGACAAGAAACTGACTCCGCGTCTGGCGCTGGGCGGCCGAATCTTCGCGTGGCTTCTCTTTATCGGCTACAGCTCGATTCCTGTCGCAATCCTGCTGGGAGTCGTCAAGCCCGCGCAACAGCTGTGATGCGAAGCGATGAGCTTCTAAAGATCCACAACTTGCGTGCCTTCAATCTTGGTCCGTTCCAAATAGAGATCGCTCAGACGTTTCGTCATCGCCCCGACTTTTCCATCTCCGATCTGCCGATTGTCGATTCGGATTACGGCGGCTAGTTCGCCCATTGTGCCGGTGCAAAAGATTTCATGCGCGCCATAAACATCGACGACTGACAGATCGGTCTCCAGGCATCGAATTTTTTCGGCGGTACAAATCTCGATGACCGTGGCACGAGTTATTCCCTCGGGACACGCTACAACGCGACTCGTTGCAACATCACTGTTCCGCGCGATAAAAATGTGCGTTGCATTCGTTTCAGCGACGAACCCGCGCGTGTCGAGCATGAGCGCATCGTCCGCTCCGGCGTTGTTTGCCTCGATTTTTGCCAGGATCGAGTTCAGTAGATTCGCGTGATGAATTCGCGCGTCGAGAACGTCGGGCGGCGGACGCCGGATCTTGCTCGTGATCAGGCTCAATCCCGTTTTGGCATAAACCGGCGCTTTGTGTTCGGCCAGCACAACCAGTGTCGGGCCGCTTTGATTGAGCCGCGGGTCCATACCCGAAGTAGTCTTTATGCCACGCGTGAGCGTAAGCCGAATATGTACTCCGTCCCGCATTTTGTTCGCAGCGAGCGTGCGTTTAATTTCGCCGATGATTTTTTCGCGTGGCGGAATTTCGGCGAAGGACAACGCCCGGGCTGAACGCTCGAGGCGATCCAGGTGTTCGTGTAGTTTAAAAATCCGGCCGTTGTAGAGGCGCAGCCCTTCCCATACCGCGTCGCCTCCTTGCACAGCAGAATCGAACGGACTGATCCCCGCCTTGTCGCGGTGCACCAACTCACCGTTGATGTTCACGATGAGGTCGCGATTTCGCTCGTCGAATTTTTGAAGCATCTGATTACCTCACAGAACGTCCGTTACGGACACAAAGAAAATTTTCATTTCAGTTAGGTTGTGCCTGTTGTGTTTTTTGTGCGAGATCTTCAATGCAGCCGATATTTATAAAGCCGCTCATAGCAATCGCGGCACCGCGCGCAAAGGTCGCGCAAACTTTCAGGCAATTCATAGTGTCTCGGGCGATACGGTTGAAACGAGGTTGTGTTTGCCACTTCACCGTACCAATGCTTCGCCCACACTCCATCAGTCTCGCGCAAGCCCGGCGGCCAGGATAACATCGACTTGGTAAACTCGACCCCGACTGCCTCGCAGAGCAGCCGCAGCATCTGTTCCGGATTTTCCAGCACGTCTTTAGCGTCTATGACGGGTGTGATGGCATTCGTGCGAGCTCGGACGAAATCGAAAATCTCTGCCTGCTGCAGGAAGCCGAGGTCCTCGATCGCAGAAACCTCTCGTTTTTTGATATACGAACCAATTACTTCGCGCGGATCGCGAATCAGGAAACAGTTTGTCACTGCGCCAAGCCATTCGCGATCTAATTGTGGCAAAAGATGGTGCGTCATCTGTTTCTGAAAAAAGATCCGCTTGCCATGCGGGATCGGCCCGGTGATATGCGCGACGATTTTCCGCCAATCGGTTTCGCCCGTTGCGATCACTTCATCCGCGCCGGGATGCTGGATGCCGGTCGCCTTCAAATAAAACGCGTAAAACGGCTCATCGATAACGACAGTATCGTCCCGATTGCCCCAGGCGCGCATCATGGCGGTAGAAATATTTCGCGGCCCAGACCACATCGCGATGCGGATGCTCATGGTGTGAACAGTCAGGCGACAGAACCGCGCATGCAACGCGTTGATGACAACGCGCTTCACGTGGATCGGGTGGAAAGCCCGGCCGTTGCTTCGCATCCGTTACGGCTCCTAAGATGATACCTAGCCGCCGCAGGCGCAGTTCCGAGCTAGATCTTAGCGAAAACCCCGATCAACGGACGATGTGACGGCGTCTTTGAGCGAAAGTCACTGACGAAACCAGTCTCGGTGCGGATCTCCACATGACCGGCCTCGCGTTTCGCGTCGTAGACCAAGACTGATCCGACGGGCGCTTCGTATGGATTTGAGACCGGCAGCTTCTTGAACCCATAATTCTTAACAAGTTCCTGACCGGCTTGTTTGGCAAGAGTTGTTTGTGGCCGCGATTTCACTACGCCCGCAGCCACTAGCGCTTCCTTGACGAAATGCCAGCACTTGGACAGCGAGTGCGCGCGCGCGCGTTCCTCGGCAATGGTAGCCGCTCGGCGCATTTTTGGGTCAATCTGCGGATCCACTTTCGCGAATGGGTGGACGATTTTCTTTGGATAATACTTGTCCACTACCTCAACAGATTGCTTTTTGCCGGAAGCATCCGTGTAATTGAATTTCGGGTTCGGCGCCGAGAACACCAGCGCCATTGCCGGACGCGGGCAAAAAGCCGCGGCCCCTAGAAGAACGAACGTCAGAGTGAGAAGTTTTCGCATAAAGCGCGCGTTCTATTCCCTAGATAGGCCCGGGTCGCAACCGATTTTTTCGAGAAAACGTAAAATTTTTCGTTTGACTTCCGCCGGATGCTGCGAGGCGCCGGCCCAGCTACAAAGATGAGACCATTTCCACCATTCGCCGGCGCATTTTTGCGTCCGGTAACCGGCCAATTCCGCCCTGCACATTATCCTCTAGATGACGCGATTTATCTGTGGCTGGGATGGCGCAAGTAATTGCCGGATTTGCCACAATCCACTTCAAAAAAAATTGCGCCCACGAACGACAATCAAACTCCGAGGCCCACTCGGGTAGAGGTTTGGAACGCACTTTCTCGAAGAGATCGCCGGCTCCAAAGGGCCTATTGGCGATAACGGCGATCCCGCGTTCCCGGGCCAGCGGCAGGACGCTCTCCTCCGCGTCGCGTTCCATTAGCGAATAATTAATCTGGAGAAAATCGAACTTTTCGCTCCGGATCAGCTTCTCGATGTCGCTCAGAGCTCCCGATTCATAATGAGTGATCCCGGTGTAACGAATGCGCCCCTGCTGCTTCCATTCGCGCAACGTCACGAGCTGTGTATTCACATCGACCAGATTATGTACTTGCATCAGATCGATTCGGTTCGTGCGAAAGAGCGTCAGGGAACGCTCCATCGACTCAATCCCATTCTGCTTTCCCCGAGTCCAAACTTTTGTCGCCAGAAAGAGCTTCTCCCGAATCCCAAGCGACGATGTGAGCTCGCCAATGACCTGCTCAGCACGACCATACATTGGGGATGAATCGATGACGCGGCCACCAAGTTCTACAAAGCGCGAGAGAACGTCTTCCAATTGGCTTCGGATCTCCGCAGTAAGATCGACATCGAAGGCCCGCCACGTCCCGAGGCCGATCACGGGAAGTTTCTCGCCAGAGCAAGGAATGATGCGCGTCAGCATCGTTAATGAATCGCCTTCCACGCTGACCGGGAAAACCAGAGCGGCCGCTGTTCCGCCGATCACTTTTGCAGCTTCGCGTCGAGTCATGTGCAAATTGTAGGGCGTTTCTGTGAAACGCCAATGGCGTCTGGCACAGACGCCCTACAACGGCTATATCCCTATATGAATCGACGCCGCTTCATCCAGATGTGCAGCGCGACTGCTCTGGTCTCTAACACAACATCGTCTTTGTTCGCGGAGAAAACACCGGCACCGCTCCACATTCTTATACTCGGCGGAACAGGATTCACCGGACCATATCAGGTTCGATACGCGCTGAGCCGGGGGCACAAAGTCACTACATTCAATCGCGGCAAATCGCATCCCGGGGAATTGCCAAACGAAGTCGAGCAGTTGATCGGCGATCGCAATGGTCAACTCGACGCCTTGAACGGTCGACAATGGGATGTGGTAATCGATAATCCCACAACTCTGCCGGTTTGGGTGCGAGATGCTGCGCAGATTTTGAAGGGAAACGTCGATCGATACGTTTTTACCTCGACCATTTCCGTCTATCCGGACTCAAAGACCGGTCCCGATGAAAACGCTCCGCTGCAAAGTTACGACGGGGCTGATCCGTACAAGGAAACGCTCGAATCAATGAAAGCGAATGGTTTCAAGTTGTACGGACCGCTCAAAGCCCTTTCAGAAAGGGAAGCCGAAAAATGGTTTCCCGGCAAAACATTGATCATTCGGCCCGGGTTGATAGTAGGCCCGCGCGACGAGAGCGATCGCTTCACCTACTGGCCTGTCCGGATCGATCACGGCGGAGAGATGCTGGTGCCTGGAAATCCAGAGGACCCCGTCCAGTTCATCGACGCGCGTGATCTTGCCGAGTGGACCATTCGAATGGTCGAGAATCGCGAGACGGGAATTTACAATGCAACCGGTCCTACCAAACCGTTCGGGATTGGTCCTATGCTCGACGGAATCAAGAACGCACTAAAATCTGACGCGAATTTCACGTGGGTGAGCGAAGAATTTTTGACCGAGCAAAAAGTGCAGCCGTGGTCGGACATGCCTGTATGGGCAGGGAAAGATGATGCGGTTGCGCGCACCAACATCGATCGCGCGTTGAGCAACGGCCTGACTTTTCGGCCACTCGAGGTCACCGCGCGAGACACGCTGGCGTGGTTCAAATCGCTCCCGCAGGATCGACAATCGCATCCGAAGGCCGGTCTCTCGTCACAACGCGAAGCGGAAGTCCTCGCGGCGTGGAAAAAACAAAAATTGTAGCCGCGTCGCTGTGCGACGCGTGCTCTCGGCCCGCAAGGGCCGCGGCTACAGCATGAAAAAAATTTTCGCGAAGATCGTGGATGTAAAGCCGGAGGAGATCCGAGCGCTGCTACTGGCGTTTGTTTTCAACTTTGTCGTTCTAGGGGGCTATTACGTCATCCGGCCAATACGCGATGAAATCGGCGCCGACCGCGGCGTGGAAAATCTGCCGTGGATGTACACTGGCACGCTGATTGGCATGTTGCTTGCCAACGCGCTTTATGCGGTCGTCGTCGCGCGTATGTCCCGGCGGCAGTTTATTCCCATCGCGTACCGTTTCGCCATCGCGAATCTTTTTGTTTTCTTCCTCCTCATGCGTTGGATGCCAGCCGCGCAGGAACGCTCGATTCTTGCGCCCATATTTTTCATCTGGGTCAGCGTCTTCAATCTTTTCGCCACGACAATGTTCTGGTCGTTCATGGCTGACGTTTTCGCACGAGAGCAAGCCAAACGGCTTTTCGGATTTATTGCTGTCGGCGGATCAATTGGCGGAATTGTTGGTGGTTTGGTCACGAGTTCGCTGGCCGGAAAGCTGAGCACCGGGCTTTTCCTTCTCATCACAGCGGTCATGTTGGAGGTTGCTGCGCAATGTGTGCGCCGATTTCCCGCAGATTTCGATCATAGCTGTAGGGCGTCTGTGTCAGACGCCGGCGTTTCGCAGAAACGCCCTACAAAAATCGAGGAGCAACCAATCGGCGGCAAATTCTGGGAAGGCGCGACGCATATTGCTCGATCTCCCTACTTACTCGGTCTGGCGGGGTTTCTCATGATCTACACGCTCACGAACACGTGGGCATATTTTCAACAATCTGACCTTACAGGACATCAACTGCAGGACCGCGCTGCACGCACGTCGTTCCTGGCGAACATCGATATCGCGGTGAACACCATTACGGTGCTGATTCAGGTTTTTCTGACCGGCCGTCTAATGAAATGGTTTGGCGTTGGGATCACGCTGGTGCTCATGCCGCTTTTGAGTGCGGTTGGATTTGCCGCCATCGGTTTCGCGCCGATTCTCACCGTCCTTGCGACGTTCCAGATTTTGCGACGGGCGGCAGGCTTCGCGCTGCTTCGACCAGCGCGCGAAGTTCTTTTCACCGTCTTGCGGCGAGAGGACAAATACAAAGCCAAGAGCCTCATCGACACATTCGGCTACCGCTTCGGCGATCAAATCGGTGCCTGGTCTTATCCATTAATGCGGTGGTTTGGCTTGGGCCTGGTAGGCATTTCCTGGGTGGCAGTTCCGCTTGGTGCAATCTGGTGTGCCCTAGGCATCTGGCTCGGGCGCAAACAACGCGCTTTAGCCGAAGTGCAGGGCGAGCGATCCAGTGTGATCCGCGGCACCGCCGCACCGGAAGCTGCATAATTGCAGCGGTGGCTGTGTCAGCCGCCGTTTTCATTTTGGTTCGGCGCTCGCCGCGGCGAGCGCCGCCACAGCGGCTTGATTAGGCGGAAATCGATTGCGCCTACCGGTGTCTGGCGCGACTCATAATCAACAACACATAGAGGAGGCAGAATCATGGCAACACGAACAGGATCGGCGGTATGGGAAGGCACTCTCAAAGAGGGCAGGGGAACAATGAAACTCGGCAGCGGCGCCTTCGATGGGCCTTATTCATTTTCATCGCGCTTTGAAGAAGCGAAAGGAACAAACCCGGAAGAATTGATCGGCGCTGCCGAGGCGGGCTGTTTCTCAATGGCGCTCTCGGCAAATCTGGAAAAGGCAGGTCATCCGGCAAAGCGAATCAGCACGACCGCGACGGTGAAACTGGAAATGGTCGGCGGCGGTCCAAAGATCACATCGATCGATTTGAAAACCGAAGTCGACGTTCCGGGTATTGACGAAGCAAAATTCCGCGAGCAAGCCGAGCTGACGAAAAAGAACTGCCCTGTCTCAGTCGCTTTGGCCGGCACACAGATCAATCTGGACGCAAAATTGCTGTAGCCACCGGTTTGTGGCCGGTCACATGGCCGCCCGTTGCGAAGCAAAACGGCCCACAGGGCCGTGGCTACAGCACGAAATGAATTCCGCGATCGCGACGAGGCGCGCCATGTCAGGAGCGCCGCCCCGGCTTCGCGATTCTTCAGCGCAACGCGCGAAGAATCTCTCGAATCCTGACGGCGTCGCCGTGATCAACATGCTAGAGGGCTGATCGCCAACGTTCTTGAATGTGTGAACAACCCCGCGCGGCATGAACGCGGAATCGCCGGGACCACTTTCACGCCATTGCCCGTCCGCCAAAAACGCGAAGCGGCCTTCGAGCACATGAAATGTTTCATCCTCGTTCGAGTGGTAATGCGGCGGCGGCCCACCACCGGGACGAGTCATACTCGCCCACATTGCGAGTTTTCCGCTCGTGGGTTCGCCATCAAGCTGAACGATTAATTCTTCGCCGAACGCGCGCAGCACGGGCCCTTCGCGTTGCCTGGTTATTGTCCCTGATTCCTTGCTCATCGTTACTTCCCTAGTTCGTAAAGGTACTCAACGAAGGACAGCACCGCGCCATCGAATCCCTGTATTTTCGGGTTTGTGGATTCGATGATGTAATATTCGTCTGGCGCATGCGCGCCGCTACCGTGGCCGAGTCCGAAATGTCCGGCCGCGAGCTTGAGCGGTTCGCCGGTGAAGACGTAACCGGGATAGGAGCCGGCGTTGCGCGGCCAGAGCAACGCATCGATTCCGAAGTTCCTGTAGGTCGCCAACTGCGCTTGGATCAATGCCGAATCTTTTGATGTTTCCGTCGGATCGTACCCGCCGGTCATGTTCACTTCGATGTCGCCGAAGCCGCGCTTCGCCAGATGAGCCTTCAACGCGGCGAGCGCGTCCGCCGCTTTCATATCGGGTACGAGTCGCATGTCGATCTTCGCGACGGCGCGATGCGGCAGAATCGTTTTGCCGCCGGGGCCCGTATAACCGCCCACGAGTCCTTCTATGTTTACAGTCGGTTGCGATTCGAGCCGTTCGTTTGCCTGCTCCCACGGCAGATCATTGATCCAATGCTGCACACTGAATTGCTTCTTCGCCAGTGCTTCACTTCGCGTCTTCGATACTTTTTCTAGCATCGCCTTTTCGTCCGTACTTAGCGGAAGCGGCTTCGGATAATTGTCGATCATGATCACGTTGCCGTCGTCGGAAACGAGCGTGTTGAGAGCTTTCACCAGATGCCACGCCGGACTGTCCACCATCGCCTTGAGCGACGAGTGAATGTCCTTTGCCGGACCGCGTCCCCACTTTTCGCCGCTCGAGACCAGCTCGAGCTCGATCACGCCTTTTGAGCCGAGATTCACTGTAACAATTCCGTCCAAATCCTGCGTCGCGTGCGGCATGAATACGCCGACACACTTCTTCAGCGCCCCGAGCACTTCCGGTCGCCTAACGAGTTGTGGAATGTGCGGGGAACCAATCTCTTCTTCGCCTTCCGCGACTAAGACCAAGTTAACTGGCATCTTGTTTCCCGCGCCGCGAATAGCGTGTAGCGCCGCGAGAAATGCGGCCTCCG
>QHPE01000152.1:17769-55749 GCA_003218945.1 Verrucomicrobiota bacterium
AAGCGGCTTATCAACGATCCGCGCTTCAGTCGGCGGCGATGTCCATTCCGCCGGATCGAACTGTTTCACATCGTACATGAAATACAGCCCAACGGTTTTCGGTGCGCCCGCATCCAGTGTTGCAAATACACCGGGCTTGCCATCTGTGTTGATCACCGTCGCCTGCTGAAATCCCGCATCACTCGCCAGCTTCGCCATGTACTCAGCACCCTCCGGATAACCACGGTTCTCCGCCGCGATCGACACCTGACCGATCCAATCCTGCAACCGCTTCACCGCTTCATCATGCCGCTTCGTGACTTCGGCTTTGATGTCCGCGTGATCATCAGTCGCCGCGACGCAGCAACGCGTCGCAACCGCGAGTGCTGTTAAGAATGCGAGTACTTTCTTATTCATGTTAATGCGAGGTTTTCCTGTTTTGGTGTTGAGGCTGTCGTGATCAGGCCACTAAATTTCTTCACCAGGTCGTCGAGCTTGGCCAGATAGTAATCGATGTTTTCGTCGCGTTTCTCGGCATCGAATTCATTGGCTAGTTTGGCAGCCTCGTAACCGGCAACTTTTTTTGGCGTCGCTCTGATGTAGTAGCTGATTTGATCGCCGGGTCTGTAGTTGCGGCCGCTGGCAAGGGCGAGCTCGTAAGCCGCGGCGCGATTGCGCGCGGAGCCCGCGATCTTGGCCCGATATTTTTCAAGTGAATCCTGGAGCGTGTCGGTCTTCATTAGCATGTCGATGTTCCATTCGCGGTTGCGAATCTTTTGTTCGAAGTCATTCCGAAGATCGGCAATCGCTTCCGGTTTTCCTTGCATGATGAGCTTGATCATTTGCTCAAGAAAAACGCGCTGGAATTTTTCGAGTCCACGAGACTTCAGAGCGCCGCCTTTGATGATCACATTGCCGTCTTTCGTAAGGAGCGCGTAATTTTTCGCTTTATAACTGAGCATTGCCTCGAACTGTTCGTCGAATTCGACTTCAATTCCGGGCGGTAATTCCGCAGCCAAGCCGCTCTGCAATCGCTCGATTGTTGTAGCCGGGGGCGGCGACCCCGGTTGCCCTTGAACGCAATTCCGGCCGGCGTCAGCGCCGCCGGCTACAGCAGGCGGCACAAAATAGATTCCGTCGGTATCTACCTCGATCACTTGCGCCCCACGGGCTTTGAGCCACTCAATCATTTTCTTCAGCAGATCGCGTCCGATCTGCGTTACACGCGCTGCAGCATCGAAATCGGCGAAGTGTCCCTGCGCGAATCCCAAATAACCGTAGAAGCTGTTGAGAAGGATTTTGAAAGTGTTTTGCAGCGCCTGGAGATGATGTTGTCTCGCAGGATCTCGTTCCGCGCGCATTCTTGCTTTGGCTTCGAGCCGGAAGTTGCGGAGATCGGTGAGCAGATGCCGAAAAATTTGCAGTTCGTCTGTGACGGGAAAGCAATCGAACTGCAACATGACAGACGGATAAAGCGAGGCGACGTCGCAATGCCAGACGTTGCGCGCTACACCGGTGAAGAAAATGTCGGTGTAACCGCCTTCGAACGCGCGCGGCATCGGCAGCTCGGGAATGGAATGGCGTTCCCGAAAATATTCGCGCAGGAACAGTGCGTTGATCCGCGTGGCGTTGCCGCGCACGATCACTTCCTGGTAATTGTAAGGAAAAATTTGGGCCTGGATGAAATAGCTCGGGCTCAGCAGGTCCGATAAAGCACGCGTTTCGCGAGCGCCGCAGAGCGCGCGTCGCTGGAACATTTCCGAACCGCTCGCGTACGCGCGTTGCAACTCCCTTCCAGTGAGCCCTGAAATCTCGCCGCTATCGCACAGATCGAAATGCCGGGCGACATCCGTGCGCTCAAAACCAGCGAGAGAACGCATGCCCACATCGTAAAATTGCGCCAGCAAAAACGTATCGACGAAATGGCGCCCATCGATTGTGAACTTCGGATAATCGATGGTTTTCTCCGCAATTTGCAGCCGTGAAGGACGCGAGCGCAAGAAGCCGCCGCTGCGTCCCCAGTCGAGTTTGGTTTTCAATTTCTTCGCGCGCGCGACGAGCAGCGGGACATGAACGCGAAACAAATCATGGCCTTCGATCACGTCAGGATCGCGGTCTTTGATGAGCGCGGTAAGTCGCCTAAGAGCGTTTCTCTCGGATTCTTCCATGTTGTTCGCATCTACGATGATTAGTTCTTCCCAGCCGGTGTTATCGGAGAGCGCGATGCTAATAACATGGTCGTGACTGCCGGGGTCAGCGCCCCCGGCTACAGAAAGCACCTCGATCTGCATGCGTTTCAGCTCCTCGAACGGCAAATCTTTGAATAACGTTCGCCCAGTCGCGGTGAGGTAATGCTGCACCGGGTCGGTGAAGGCGAAGAAATCGCGCCCTGCGTTTTTGAGTCCGTTGCGAAGTGCTATCAATTCCTTCCAGCTATCGACGGTGATGAGCCATCCGTACTTCAGATCGCCGCGGAGCTTTTCTGTCTCGATGCCAAGATCGACTACATCCGAGTCGGCCCAGACAAATGGGTGGAACGGCTCGACGTCGGTAACGGTCGATCCATCTGTTTCGCGGCGATGTACGCGCACAGTCCCGCTTTCGCCCAGTTCAACGGCCACGATCCGCGGCGTCGGATCAGCGCCAAAGAGCAGCGTGTTTTTCTCGAATTCCACATCGAGAGATTCCTCGACTTCGCTCGGAATGACAAATTGTAGGGCAGCCGCATCGCCTTCCTCCTCCCGGCAACCGGAGCGGTTGCCCTACAGCTGCATCGCGTTCATCATCCGACATGAAAATTGTTTTGCTGCCCGCGGTATGCTGGTGGTCGCTGTTCGCGGTTTCAGGGTTTGCGCAGGCGACGCCGCAATCGATTGCCGATGCGGAACTGCCCTCGCTCCTCACGATTTACAAGGACATTCACAGTCATCCCGAATTATCCACGCAGGAGCAGCGCACCGCCCCAATAATCGCAAAGGAATTGCGGGCGGCTGGTTGCGAAGTCACTGAGGATTTCGGCAAATACGATAATCCAAATCTAAGAAGTTATGGCGTGATCGGAATCATGAAAAACGGCGACGGCCCCAAAGTTCTGGTGCGCACAGACATGGACGCTCTGCCCGTTCAGGAAGAAACCGGCCTGCCGTACGCCAGCAAAGCCGTCGCAAAAAACGATGAGGGTAAAGAAGTCCGCGTCATGCATGCGTGCGGACATGACGCCCATATCTCAATGTTTATTGGTGTTGCCCGCACGCTGGCCAAAATAAAAGATCAATGGCACGGCACGATCATCTTTGTCGCTCAACCGGCGGAGGAGTTAGGCACTGGCGCGCGCGCATTGCTCAATGCAGGTCTGTACCCCAAATTCGGGAAACCGGATTTTGCCTTGGGATTTCACGACAAAGCCGATCTACAGACCGGCCACATCGGTGTCACGGAGGGTTACACGTATGCAAATGTGGACTCAGTGGATGTAATCGTACGCGGTGTGGGCGGGCACGGCGCGTATCCTCACAAGACGAAGGACCCGATCGTGCTCGCGGCGGAGATGATCAATGCGTGGCAAACGATCGCCAGCCGCGAGAACAATCCGCTCGATCCAATCGTGGTCACGGTCGGCTCCATTCACGGCGGGACGAAACACAACATCATTCCAGACGAAGTGAAAATGCAGTTGACGGTGCGCACTTACAAGGCCGACACGCGCGCGCGCGTCCTGGCGGCAATCGAGCAAATTGCAAAAGGCTGCGCTATCGCAGCTGGCATCCCGCCTGAGCGCGCGCCAATTGTTAGCGTGTCCAAGGATCAGTTTACGCCCGCGACTTATAATAATCCCGACCTAACGAAGCGGCTGGTTGCGGTGTGGAGGAAGTCGTTAGGCGACGATAACGTGGAAATCGTCGATGCAACGATGGGTGGCGAAGATTTTTCCGAATATAGCTTGCCCGATCACTCTGTTCCGGCCGTTGATTTTCACGTCGGTGCTGTCGATCCAGCGAAGATCGCCGAGTTCAAGCAAGCGGGGAAAGAATTGCCGACTCTGCATTCGAGTAAGTTTGCGCCTGTTCCCGAGCCAACGATTCGCACAGGTATTGTCGCAATGACGATGGCCGTGCTGGAATTGATGAAGAAGTAGGCCAAGCCTACGTGATTCGTTAAATCGTTGAACCGTTAAAGCGCGGATTTGATGTTACGGTGTAACGTTTCAACGCATGCGAAGCATCACTTCACCTTGACGTTTTTCCGAAGGTAAGTCGGCACATCGAGGTCTTCGCCTTCGATGATCGTCGGCTCGCTTTTTTCAAAGCGACCGCGCGTGACTGGCTCAAATTGGAGGACTTCCTGTTTTGCCGGCGGCGCTGGTTTCTCCGTAAACGCTTTCTCTTCTTTCCACGAAGTCGATTTCTCGTGCGGCTTGCTGATCAGATGCTCGGGCTCTCCGTTTCGAGTTGGTATCAGGGGCGTTTCGGTGGATAGGGGTGTTGCGGCTGGCAGCGCCTCAGCCGCCATCGGCTCGTCGGCCGGAACGGGTTCCTCGACAGGCACAGATTCGACAGCGGGTTCTTCTGATTGGAGTTCAGGTTGAGGTGTTACGGGCTCGTAATGCTCACAAGCTGGCGAGCTTGTGGCATTGCTCGGTGCTGGAGGGGTTTGTAGCAGAACTGCGTCCTCTTCTGCCGAGAGCGAACTAATGATGGTCACCCCCAATCGGTCTCCCAGGCGGCCGTCTACGACGGCGCCAAAGAGGATTTGCGTTTGATCGCTGACGTGGCGCCCGAGTTCTTGCATCAGGATTTCGACCTCTGATAGCGTCATTCCCGGGCCACCCGCTACCTGCACGAGCACGTGCGTCGAGTCTGCCAACATTCGTCCGCGATCCATCAACGGATTTTTCAGCGCCTGCGTGAGCGCGTCATGCGCGCGATTGTCCGAATCGGATTCGCCGTATCCAAACAGGCAACGGCTGTTGCGTGTGCGCAGAGCCGAGAGCAAATCATCGAAACCGATGCGAATGAGCCCGGGCCGATGAACAAGGTTCACAATCGAGCGTACGCTTTGGCTGATAGTTATGTCCGCCATTGCGAAAGCCTGATGAATGCCCGCCTGCGGCGCGATCAGGTCGGCCATTCGATCATTCTCAAAGCAGACAACCGCGTGAGCAAATTCGCTGATTCGCGCGAGCGCCTCTCGCGCCTGGGCATTGCGCCGTTTGCCCTCGAACGCGAATGGAAGAGTGACGAAGGCGATCACCAGCGCGCCTGCTTCGCGGGCCGCTTGGGCAACGTACGGTGCCGCACCTGAACCGGTGCCGCCGCCAAGCCCTGCACAAATGAAAATCACGTCCGTATCGGCCAACGCTTCGCGGATTTCGTCGGCCGATTCTAAGGCTGCTTGATAGCCAACTTCGGGATCGCCGCCCGCGCCCAACCCACGTGACACGCTGCGCCCGAGCTGCACTTTACGCGTCGCGACTGAACTCGTCAGCGATTGCACATCGGTATTGATTGCCACCACGTCGGCTCTCTCCAATCCGTCAAGAATGATTCGATCGAGCGCATTCAAACCGGCGCCGCCGACGCTCGCGATTTTGATCGGAATAAACTCTGTCAGACGTTCTGGGAGACTGTAGTTCTTGTTAAGCTGAATCATGTTTTTCTTTCGTTGTGGTCGGATGCCTCCAACCCGTCAGACTCGTGGTTCTCATCGTTTTCCGCTGAAAAGCCTTCCAAAAATTCGGCTGAATCCTCGTGGCGGTCTATCGACATCCATTACTTGCGCGAATTTGACCAGGCCAATTGCCGTGGAGAACTGCGGATTTTCAACCGCAGATGTTACGCCCCAGGCTGTCTGCGCATGTGTAAGATTTGCCGGTATTTCGAAAATTTCCGACGCGAGATGATCGATCCCGCTCAACAGACTGCACCCGCCAGTGATGAAGACGCCCGCCCCCAGATAACCGAGATACGGTTCCTGTTCGAGTCTGCGCTTGAGTAATTCAAACGCTTCGCGCAAGCGCAGATAAATGATCGTATTCAGTGTTTCGCACTCGATCTCCTTTCCGGCAAAGCCGGAGTCGTCCTTGAGTAAAATCATTTCGCCAGGAAGACAGTTTCCAAGGACGCAACTACCTTCTTCGATTTTTAATTTTTCCGCACGTGCCATTGGGATACGCAGGCCCATTGAGATATCGTTGGTGATGTGGTCGCCGCCCACGGCCAGACAACCGCTTTGCCTCACTGCTCCCTCGGAGTACAAAACGTAGTCAGTGGTTCCGCCGCCCATATCAATCACGAGAGCGCCAAGGTCCTTCTCCTGTTGTGTAAGCACGACTTGCGCGGAAGCGAGCCCACTAAACACAACGTCCTCTACCTCCAGCGGCAGTTCCTTCACACATCGAATGGTGTTTTGGATCCGCGTGCGCACACCATGGATGATGTGAAAATCGGCTTCCAATTTTTGGCCGAGCATACCGACCGGGTTCAACACGCCCTGCTGGCCATCCACCTGGTAATGCTGAATGATGGAATGCAGGAAAGCGTTTTGCGCGGGAATGCTTACCTCGCGCGCGTTAATTTTTACGTCCTCCACATCCTGCTCATCGATTTCATCGCGGTCCTCAGGGAGCATAACGCATCCGCGATTGCTAAAACTCTGCAGGTGTGATCCGGCCACAGCGACGTACACGCTCTTGATCATCACGTCACTTTTCTGTTCGGCATCGACGACTGCTTCGTGCACGCATTTCATGGCCGTTTCAAAATCGACAATTTCGCCCTTCCGCACGCCGCGCGAAGGCGCCTCGCCTACTCCGAGGATTCTGAGCGTGCCATCAGGCCGGCTCTCTCCGACGACGACACAGATTTTGGAGGTGCCGATCTCAAGGCCGACCATTAAATTATTGTTCGCCATTATTTTTGTGAGCTTTCTTTTGTTGGTTACGAATTGCCTTTGGTGCGGGGGTAGAAGCGGCGCGCGATTTTGGCGCCGGCGCCCCAGGTTCGTGTCCGCCGGAATCCTGGCGAACGCGTGCTTCAAGCGTATGCACCGGGATTGCTTTCATGATCCGCGGCTCCACGGCAGGCGCGATAGTATCATTGATCACCGACGCCGCTGGACTGGTAAATGTTACCGGAATGTTCCGTTGCGGTACCAGGTTCACAGTCTCCAGCTCCTGCTTAGTCTTATCGCAATAATCAAGGAACACTTGCAGCCGCCGCAGTTGGTCTTCCAGATCATTCAACGCAAACATGACGCGGCTGTGGTTTTTATCCGTCACCAGGAGATAGTAACTTTTCGAAATATCGATTTCGCGGATCTGAAAGCGCGTCTGTAAAAGGCTGCTCTCGGTGAGACGCAGCAACTCGAGCGCTGTTTGTGCTTCGGGAGATTCGATCACCTTGCCCTGCTCGAGCGATTCGGTTTTGCATCCCAATATCAGCGGCAGTCCCAGGTATTCGGGCAGTAATTTCTTCTGTTTCATCAAAACGCCCCGTCGACCGACCAGGAATGCGGCATCCGACGCAAATGGATCGGTGATATCCGTTTCGCTCGTTATCCAGGCAACCGGCCTTCGTTCCACGATGCGAATGTCAATTTCGTTGGGTAATTTGCGCACCACCTCCACTTCGTCGGCTTGCGGAAGCTGTTGTAGGCGGTCGCGAATCTGCGCCAGGTTCACGCTAAAAATATTTTCTCCTTCGTGCAGATCGGCTGTTTTTAACATTTCCTCGCGCTGCAGGGTGCCGTCGGTCTGCAATTCAATTGTTTTGACCTGATAATCTGGATTGGCAAAAAAAAGGCGCGCTGCAGCTTCGCGCACGCCCACGTAACCGCCTGTGCACAAGCCTGCGACCAAAACCATTTTCCATAGCACTCCCATCGCGCTGCGGACCTGGTGCTGAGTCGCTCTTCGGGAACGAACTTTCACGTCGAGAAGATGTTGTTGTCGCCGCTGCCGCACATTGGACAGCCTTCGGTTGCGCGCTTGGGAATGTCTTTGGCTAGAACTCATTTCTTTCCGTCCATCCCCGCGCGCGCCTGCCGGCCATGGCCTTGGCGAAGCCGGGAAAGCGCAATGATCCGGGCGCAAAGCTCGGCGTACTCGATACCAGCCGCCGCGGCCGCCTCGGGCAGCAGACTGGCCTCGGTCATTCCGGGAATCGTGTTGATCTCCAAAATGAACGGCTGTCCATTCTCGGACAAAATCGCGTCCACCCGCGCGTAGACCTGCAGACCAGTCGCCCGAAAAGCACGGAGTGCTAGCTCCTGAATCTCCTTTGTCTTTTGGCTGTCGATCTCTGCCGGGCAGACATGCTCCGCTCCGCCGCCGGCCTGCGGGTTTAGAAATGGATACTTATTGTTGAAATCGTAAAAGCCGCCCTTGGGAATTATCTCGAGAATGGGCAAAGGCTGGTCACCGAGGATGCCTATCGTCAGTTCCCGCCCGGATACAAATTTTTCTATCAACAATTCGCGACCATAATGTGCGGCTTCATTGATCGCGGAATCGATTTCGCTTTCGTTTTTTACAATGATCACGCCCACAGTTGAGCCTTGTCGTGGCGCTTTAACCACTATCGGTAATGGAATCGTCGGTCGCTGTCCTGATTGGATGATTTCCCACGGTGGAGTGGTTATCCCGTGTTCTTGAAATTTTTGTTTTGTACGGATTTTATCGAAAGCGATCTCACTCGCATTGACGCCGTCGCCGGTGTAAGCGATGCCGCGGTGTTCCAGAACTTTCTGAAGCTGGCCATCCTCGCCAAAAGTTCCGTGGATTGTATTGAACGCCAGCTCGATATCGTCCGGAAGTTGGAACTGTTCGCTGCGCACATCAATTTCTACGACGTCGGCGCCTAACGACCGAAGCGCGTTCGATACGCCTCGCCCGGTGGCAAGCGAAACTTCGCGCTCCGATCCGGGGCCTCCCATGAGCACGGCAATTTTCGTTGGCAATTCTTCGCGTCCAATCATTAGGGTTCTCCGACGATTTCCACTTCAGTCTCCAATTCGATTCCGCGCTCTTTCCGCGCCACGCTCTTGATGTTGTCAATCAACTGAAGTATTTCCGCCGACGTCGCGTCGCCGTCGTTCACAATGAAATTGCCATGCACCTTCGAGACACGCGCATTTCCGACGCGCGAGTTCTTCAGCCCCAGTTCATCCACCAATTTACCGGCTGGAATGCTGGGGGGATTTTTGAAAATGCAACCCGCGCTTTTAGCGACCGGCTGCGTGGTGCGGCGTTTCTCCTGCGATTCGCGCAAACGGCTGTCGATCTCTGCGCGCTCGGCCCGCTGGCCACGAAAGGTTGCCGAAATGGCAAAGTTCTTTTCCAGCAACGGGAATCGCCGGTAGAAAACCTCCAGGTCGTCGCGATTTTTGACCTGCGGGTTTCCTTCGGCATCAAGATAACGAATGCGCGTGACGTTCTCGAAAGTTTGCGCACCCATCGCGCCGGCGTTCATGCGCAACGCGCCACCAACCTCACCTGGAATTCCTTCCATCCATTCGAGTCCGCCGAGATTTGCCGCACGCGCTGCGTAAGCGACCTGTCTCAATTTTACGCCTGCGCCTGCAGTGATTTCGGATCCATCGATTTCGATCTTCTCGAAAATGCCGCCGCGCGGATGAACCACCACGCCCCGGATGCCGCCGTCGCGAACGAGAAGATTGGAACCGCGCCCGATTGCAAAAAGCGGCAGGTGTTCATCGCGGCAAAAGCGAATGAGCTCTCCAAAAGCATGCTCGCTCTGCGGCTCGACCCAAAATTGTGCCGGGCCGCCAACGCGCAATGTCGTATGCTTCGAAAGCGGCTCGTAAAGGCGTACAGCACTATCCTCGCCTACGATGGATTTCAACTTTTCCGCAATGACCAGATCGGCGGCGAGGATCTCCAATTGTTCGTGGATGTTGCCAGCGCCGAGACTCAAAACAAGATCGCCGGACTCCAGCAGATTTCCCACGTCACGATGCATCCACTCCAAGCGGGGCTGATAGCTTACGCCGCGATGTCCGTGCTGGATGATTTCATCGACAATTGTGCGGCCAGTAATTCCTGAGATCGGCGTCTCGCTCGCAGCGTACACATCCGTGATGACGACTCGGTCGGTATCGTCGAAGGCGCTGCCGAATTTGCGAGACAGCGCCTTGGTTCGTGAAAAACGATGCGGCTGAAACATCGCAACCAGGCGTCGCCGGCCGATCGATTTCGCTGTGCTAACCGTGGCTCGGATTTCCGTCGGATGATGCGCGTAATCGTCCACCAGTAAAAACCGGTCGCTCGCGTATTTGATTTCAAACCGCCGGCGCGCGTGCTCGAATTTCCGAAGTGACGCCGTGATTTTGTCGAACGGAATTGAAAGCTCTGAGGCAAGGGCGATCACGCCAAGCGCGTTGTGTACATTGTGTTCTCCGGGAACGTTCAGAGTTGCTTGGCCGAGCTTCTCGCCGCGTCCATAAACCGAAAACGACGAACCAAAATGCCGCAGCTCGATGTCGAGTCCACGGTAATCCGCCTGCTCAGAAAATCCGTACGAGACCGCGCCTGTACGTTTTACGCATAATCGTGCGGTGTTCGGATCATCTGCGTTGTACAGAACCCTTCCCTTGGTTTGATCGATCAGTTGTGCAAAGACCTTTTCGATCGCGGCGAGATCGGGATAAAAATCAAGGTGCTCTTCTTCGATATTTAGAATGAGGGCGAGCTCCGGGTGAAAGTAACGCAAGGTGCCGTCGCTTTCGTCTCCTTCGGCAACGAAATATTCGCAGCGCGGATCCCAATGCGCATTTGTTCCCAGGATTGGAATTTCAGCGCCAACATAGTGGGAGGGATGCAGGCCACCTTCGCGCAACACGTGTGCCGTCATAGCGGAGGTGGTCGTTTTGCCATGCATTCCAGCGATTACAATTCCGCGCTTGGCATGCATGATTGCGGCGAGTGCTTCGGCGCGTCGGACCAACGATTTCCCGGAATTGCGCGCGCCACGAAGAATTGGATTGTCGTCCTTAATCGCGGAGGAAAAGACAACAAGCTCCGCTCTGTTGGCAAGATCCGGCAGGTGCTGATCATAGAAGCGCAGGCCCAGCCGTTGCAGTCGATCCGTCTCTGTGGTCGTGGCTTTGTCGGAGCCGCTCACTGCGTGGCCGAGCTCGATAAGAAGCCCTGCAAGACCGCTCATACCGCTTCCAGCCACGCCAACGAGGTGAACCGGATGGCGTTCCTGGGTGAGAAATCGCGATAGCTCAGGCAGCGCATCGCATCGCCGAAGTTCTTCGCCAGCAGGATCAGCGCACGCGGCACTTGTTTCAGACAGGACATTCATGGCTGGTGTATTTTTCCATCGTGCTTGCCACGCGACCGGCTGCATCTTTCGGCGCCATACGTGCGCAATTTGTGGCCATTTGCTGCAGCCGTTGCGGATTTTCGATCGACTCGCGGATTCTCCGCGCGAGCAATTCACCCGAGATTTCCGACTGTTTGAGAAGAATTGCCGCGTCGGCGTGAGCGTAGATCTCTGCGTTGCGCGTTTGGTGATCATCCGCTGCGTAGGGAAACGGAATCAGGATGCCAGGCAATGAAAACGCGGCAAGCTCAGCCAGGCTGGCTGCGCCAGCGCGAGCGACAACGAGGTCCGCGGCGCTGTAAACTTCCTCCATCCGATGATGAAATGGAGCGATGTAAGCAGGGACATTTTCGCGCCGATAGTTGTCTGCAACCAGGCGTTCATCCCGGGCGCCGGAGAGGTGTATCACTTGTAGAGGTAACCCTTGTAGAAACGGCAGCGCTTTGATCAGCGCCTGATTAATTCCGCTGGCGCCCTGGCTGCCGCCCATGACGAGCAGCGTGGGAAGATGCTCTTGCAATCCGAGTTCTCGCCGCGCTTCTGCGCGGTCCAAGGACACCAGCTCGGTGCGCACCGGTGTGCCGGTGATTTCTGTGCGGATTTTCGGAAAAAATGGCGCGCATTCCTTGAAACCGAGCATAACTGCATTCACTATCCGCGCCGTCCAACGGTTCGCTTTTCCAGGGACAGCGTTCGATTCATGGATGAACGTCGCGATACCGCGAAACCGTCCGGCCAGCAGCGGCGCGGTAGAAGTGAACCCGCCCATGCCGAGAACAGCGTGCGGCTTGAACTTGCGGTAGATGGTCCGGCAAAGCGATAAGCTTTCAATAAACCGGCGGGTAAAACCAAAAAATGCCGGCGAAAACGGCGACGGCAGCCCGACTGTCGGTAATTTTTCGACGCGGAACTCTGTTCGGCTGGAAAGCGCCACCGTGTCAATATCCTTTTCGGAAATCAACAGCATCACTTTGTGTCCGCGATTTTGCAGCACTTCCGCCACAGCAATCCCGGGAAATAGATGTCCGCCGGTTCCTCCGCATGCGATTACGGCATTCATAGCATTGTAACCCTCATCAAATCCTTGGCGTCACTCTGGCTTGCATCGTGGCGCGTTTCCCCCTGGGCGACTCCAGAACCCCTTGGCGATAAATGTTCAACAAAACACCGACGCCGAACATACACCCGGCCAGGTTTGAACCTCCATAGCTAATAAACGGCAGTGGCAGCCCTTTGTTAGGCAAAAGCGATGTGGTCACGCCGATGTTGACCGCCGCTTGGAGAGCGAGAAGCGAGATAATCCCGCACCCAAGCAACAGCCCGAAACGGTCACGAGCGTGCAGGGCAATCATGATACCGCAAAGAATTATTACGACGAACAAGAAAACCACCAGCAGGCTGAAGCGCAGACCGAGCTCTTCGCCAATGATGGGAAAAATGAAATCGGTGTGCGCGTACGGCAGGTACAGCATCTTTTGTCGGCCATTGCCCAGGCCGAGTCCGTCCATTCCACCACTGCCCCAGGCGATCAGCGCCTGCATCTGCTGCAGGCCCGCGTCATCTTTATAGTTTTGCGGGTGAAGAAATGCCGCGAGACGCCCCATGCGCTCGGAGATATGCGTGGCAACGAGGAGCAACCCGCCCAAGCCTGCGAACGCCAGACCGCTAAGCCATAGCAGATTGGTTCCGGCAACAAACATGACAATAAAAGTCGTTGCTCCGATCAAAGCCGTCGTTCCCAGATCGACTTCGCCAAGCACAAGCGCAGCAGGCACGCTGATGACCGCGAGCGGAACGAGAAATCCCGAAAGCACGTTGCCGTCCGGTTTTTCACGTTGCGCAAACCAGGCAGCAAGGAAAAAAATTGTGGCGATCTTTGCGAGCTCCGATGGCTGAAAGGTAATCGGACCGTAGCCCACCCATCGGCGCGATCCATTGATGCGCATCCCGATGTGTGGAACGTAGCAAAGCGCCAGAGCAGCCAGCGCGAGTGCGAACCAAAGCCACCATGTTCTCTGCCAGAAATGATAGTTCATCAGCGCCGCAAAAATGCACGCCACGAGTCCAATCCCAACCCAAATCGCCTGGCGTCTAATGAAAAAATAAACGTCGCCATGGCTGTCGCGTGCGTATGCGCTTGTGCTGAAAAGCATCACAATGCCAATGACAAGAAGTCCCAGCACAGCCAGAAAGAGTATGTAAGCGCTTTTACGACGCATGGTTTGAATTCATTGCACGAGGCCTGTTATGTTGAGCGCAGCGCTGCAACGAAATGCGAAACATGAGGCCAGGCTTTCAAAGCCTTCTGGCCTGTTGCCGCTCCTCTGGTCCATTCTAATCTGAGATTGTTCGCTTCGCTCAGAAAGAGGGGTAAACGGTGGCTTGTAGCTCGCGGCATCGTCTTTCACTATTTGTTCTTCTTTCGGTTCGTTGCTTTTGCGCTTGTGATCTTCGAGTTCGCTGTTTCGGGGACCAGAAGCTTTTGCCCGATGTGCAGCTTACGTGGGTCTTCGATATGGTTCAGCGCAATCAGATCGCTATAAGAGACCTTCAATTTCTTCGCGATGACGACGGGATTATCGCCCTTTTTGACAACGTACGTTTTGCCCGAAGACGAAACCTTTTTCGCAGGTTCCTCCTTCACGGGCGGGGGATGTGAAGGTTTCAGGTCGGTATGCCTGGCGTTTTCGATTTCCGCTGTCGCAGTTCGGGGCTTCTCATTAACGGTTTGATTGGCTGTTGCCGCAGTTTGGGCCGGCTTGTTTTCTGTTTCCGCCGAAGCCGGCCGCACGAACGAACGCTCCCGCGTCTTGATCGCGTTGAACGCAATGATTCCCGACACGGCAACGACGTGCAAAAGCAAGACAATCAGCAACGCTCGCGACAATTTCATGTTTGGCTCTGGAATGCCGTCGAACTCCATTCCCGCGGACGCAGCCGACGCGCGCCGGGCCGTCGCGGCGAGAAATTTCTTTCGTTTGAGCAGGCTCGGGATCTTGATCGATTTCATTGAGGCAGCGCTTGCACCAGCGCGCGAAATTGGTCACCGCGATCGGAGTAACTTTTGAACATGTCGAAAGAGGAGGTGCCTGGAGAAAAAAGGACAACGTCGCCCGGCGTGGCGAGACCGCGTGCGCGTTCGACAGCGTCGGCGAGTGAAATCGCGAGATCGCAATTGACGGCACCGTCCCAGGAACGTTTGATGCTGGGAGCCATCTCCCCGATCAGGACGGCCGATTTAACTTTCTCCTTCACCAAAGATCGCAGTGGATCGAAGGTAAGTCCCTTGTCTTTGCCGCCGGCGATCAGCACCATCGGCTTCGTTTGTGCGGCTAGCGCTTTCTCCACCGCATCAAGGTTGGTCGCCTTCGAATCGTTCACATATTCGACGCCATCGAGTTCGCGCACAAATTCGCACCGGTGCGGGCGAGGCTCGTAATCGTGAAGGGCCGGCACCATCTGCGCGAAGGCCAAGCCGCGCGCAACGCCGACGGCGAGTGTCGCCATCAGGTTCTCGATGTTGTGTAACCCGCGCAGCTTCGTATCAGACAAACGCAGGACCGGCTGATTTTCATAAATAATCGCGCCCTCAGAAAGCCGGAAATCAGCGCGATTGGAGTAAGCACTGAATGTGATCCGACGCGGTCGAATTTTTGGCAACGCTTCAGCCGCGTTGACGACTGCGACATCCTGTTCGGTTTGGTTTTCGAAAATCCGCAGCTTGGCCGCGCGGTAGTCAGCGACCGAGCGATAACGATCGAGATGGTCGGGAGCGAAGTTGAGCCAGAGACTGATCGATGGGCGAAACGTGCGGATTGCTTCTAGCTGAAACGAGCTCACTTCAACCGTGAGCACGTCGAACAGCTGCTTTTCACGGGCAACTTCGGAGAGCGGTTTGCCGATGTTGCCACAAGCGATTGTTCGCTGCCCGCAGGCATTCAGCATTTGCGCCAGCAATTCGGTCGTTGTGGTCTTGCCGTTCGTGCCTGTAACCGCGATGACCGGCATTTCGCAGAAGCGCCACCCGAGCTCGACTTCACTGATCGTTTCAACTTTGCGCGAGGAAAAATTGCGGCCCAACGGCGAAGCGGGATCGATGCCCGGACTCAATACCACCCACTGATACTCAGATGAATCATGGTCCGCCGCAGGTCCACAAATGACGCGCACATCGTGTGCCCGCAGGTTGTCCAGAGTGGATTTGAGTAAGTTCTTGTCTTCGGCGCTGTCGAGCACGGTGACCTGTGCGCCCTCCGACGCGAGCAGCAGCGCCGCAGCGCTTCCGCTGAGCCCAGCTCCCACTATGGCGACTTTTTGATTCTTGTACCGTCTGTTGTTCATCGCAGTTTCAGTGTTGCCAGTCCGAGCAGGGCGAAAATGATCGAAAGGATCCAGAAGCGAACAATGACCGTAGTCTCCTTCCAGCCGGTGAGTTCGAAGTGATGATGAAGAGGTGACATGACGAAGAATCGCTTGCCGGTGAGTTTGAAGCTCAGCACCTGCACGATGACTGAGACAGCTTCGATTACGAAAACTCCACCGACTACGACCAGCAGCAGTTCCTGCTTACAACAGATCGCCACGACACCGATCATGCCGCCGATAGCCAGCGATCCGGTGTCACCCATGAAAACTTTAGCCGGATAACAGTTGAACCAGAGAAAGCCCAGCCCTGCCCCGATAAGCGCCGAGCAGACAACGGTCAGTTCGCCCGCGAACGGATAAAACGGGACCTGCAAGTACTCCGCGACGCGGAAATTACCGGCGGCATAGCATAGCAACGCATACGCAAATGCCACGGTGATGGTGCACCCGGCCGCCAAGCCATCCAGCCCATCAGTGAGATTCACCGCGTTGGACGCGCCGACGATGATCAGCGCAAAGAAAACGAAGGTGAACCAGCTCATGTTCGCAATTGCCGGCGTTTTTACAAAAGGAACGTAGAGCGCGCGTGCCTGCACTTCTAACAACGGATCGGTGAGAAACAGGCCGGTGATAATTGCCGCGAGAATAATTTGGAAAAGGAGTTTAAGCCGGCCATGGATCCCTTCGGATTTCTTCTTGGTAACCTTGAGGTAATCATCGGCGAACCCAAGCGCCCCGAGGTAAACCATGCTGAAGAGCGCGAGCCAGACGAATTTGTTGTCGAGACGCGCCCAAAGGATGCTCGACACAAACACGGCGCCAATCACCAGCACGCCACCCATGGTGGGTGTGCCTTGCTTCACCCCGTGAAGCTCCGCAAGCCGGTGAACTTCCTCCGCTCCGCGAATCGGCTGTCCCACTTTCAACGCACGCAGCTTTGCGATAATGAGGTTGCCAAAGGTGAGCGTTAGCAAAAAAGCGGTGACCGACGCGGCTATGGCTCGAAAAGTGACGTAAAGAAAAACATTGAACCCGATGAACTGCCCGCTCAGGTGATGGAGGTAGTACATCATGAGGAAATGACGAAGGTCGAATGTCGAATACTGAATTGCTCGATCACTTCCTCGGTGCGTGCAGCGCGACTGCCTTTGATCAGGACGAGATCGCCCGGCCCGGCAAGGTCACCTAACAACTCGGCAGCTTCGCGTGTGGATCGTGCAGATGTAATCTTGTCCAAACCGGCCGTGCGCGCGCCTTGCGCAATAAATTCAGCCACCTCGCCGATCGTGATTAGGTGATCTACACCCAGCGTGGCTGCGGTTTCGCCTACTTCGCGGTGGCCACGCTCGGATTCGGGACCGAGCTCGCGCATCTCGCCCAAGACTGCTATGCGTTTTCCCTCGGTATCGAGCTCGACCAGTGTTCGCAACGCTGCTTTCATCGAATCGGGATTGGCGTTGTAGCTGTCGTCGAGAAAATGCACGCCGCCGATTTCCTTGATTTGCAAGCGCGCTCTAGTGAGCGGCGCCGCAGCGAGACCGGCGGCGGATTCCTCGATGGACAGCCCAAATGCCCGACCGGCAGCGACGGCGAGCAATGCATTTTGCACCATATGCAAACCGGCAACGGGTAGCTGCGCCCGACAACGATGGGCGCCCTCGAGAATTGTGAACTCGGAGCCTTCGGCGCTCTGGCGGATTTCAATCGCGCGCACGGTTCCACCTGTCGTTCCAGCAAACACCACTTTTGCGCGTGTCCGCGTAGCGATTGCCTTGCTGAACAGATCGTCGGCATTCAGAATCACGGTTCCTTCAGGTCCTACTGCTTCGGCCAGCGCCCCTTTTTCTCTGGCGATTGCTTCGCGAGAACCCAGGAACTCGATGTGCGCTACGCCGATATTTGTAATAACCGCCGCGTCGGGGGCGGCGATCTTCGACAGCTCTGCGATTTCGCCGGGATGATTCATCCCGATTTCCCAAACGGCCACTTCATCCTCGGAAGTCGCCTCGAGAATGGTGCGTGGCAGGCCAACATGATTGTTGAAATTGCCTTCGGTTTTCGTGACGCGAAATTTTCGCGCGAGGACCGACGCGGCGAAATCCTTCGTGCTCGTCTTGCCGTTGCTTCCGGTGATCGCGACCACCTTCAGCGTGAGCGACCGCCGATAATTTGCAGCAATTTGCTGATACGCGTGCAACGGATCGAGCGCTCGGATGAGCGCGAAATTTTTTGGAACATGCCCGTTCCAGTTGCGATTAACGAGCGCACCCGCGGATCCCGATTTGGCAGCGGCTTCGACGAAATCGTGTGCATCGAAATTTTCCCCGTGCAGCGCCACGAACAATTCACCGGGTTTAATCGTGCGCGAATCGGTGCTGATTTTATTGATCACCACAGTTCCGTCACCGGATTCAAGTGAGGCTCCGGCAAACTGTGCGACTTGCGAAAGTCTGAGCGGATTCATTGCTAAAGCTCCACGGGATGATCCTCGATCGCGCGGCGCGCGACTTGGATGTCATCAAACGGGATCGTGTAATCGGCGAACTCCTGATAGTTTTCGTGTCCCTTGCCCGCAACCAAGACGATGTCGCGCGGACGCGCCAGCGCAACGGCGCGGTTGATTGCCTCCGTGCGATCGACAATTTTCTCGTAGCGGTTCGAGCGAAAACCTTTTTCCGTTTCCGCAATGATCGCGCTCGGGTCTTCCTTGCGCGGATTATCAGAGGTAATGATGGAGTAATCCGCGAGGCGGTCCGCCATCTCCGCCATTAGCGGGCGCTTTTGCCGATCCCGATTGCCGCCGCAACCAAACACGGCAATTAACTGATTCGGCTGAAGTTCCCGCAGCGTTTTCAAAACGTTCCCGAGCGCATCTGGCGTGTGCGCATAATCGACGAACACCTGAAATTGCCGCTTCGCCGGGACTAATTCCAGCCGTCCGGGAACTTGCGGCGCTTTCGCAAGACCCAGCACCGCGGTTCGCAAATTAATTCCCAACGCATCAGCAGCAGCCAGCGCTGCGATGGAGTTTGTGACATTAAAACGGCCAATCAATGGCAACCGAACGAGGTAACTCTTACCGTGCGCGTCCAGTTGGTACGATGTTCCTGTGAATTCGGCGCGATAGTTTGAAGCGCGGAAATCCGCGCGCATTCCCATCCCATAAGTGACAACGCTCACGCTTTTGTCGATTCGGTCGAGCACTTGTTGGCCGTACCGATCGTCGATGTTCACAATTGCTATGGGTTTGGTCTTTTGCTTTTGTCCGGCGAGCCCGGTGAACAGGCTGGCCTTTGCTTCAAAGTAATTTTCCATCGTTCCGTGAAAATCGAGATGGTCTTGGGTGAGATTCGTGAACACGGCAACATTCCATTCGAGGCTGCGTGTGCGTTCCTGCGCCAGCGCGTGCGAAGAGACTTCCATTGCCGCCGCACAGCAACCGGCATTCGCGATCTGCGCCAGCAGCTCTTGTAAATCGAGTGATTCAGGCGTGGTGCGAATAGCCGGCAAAATACGTTCGCCGATCTCGTACCGAACGGTGCCGATTAGCCCGCAACGCAATCCTCCGATTTCACAGATATGCTTGATGAGAAACGTCGTGGTGGTTTTGCCATTAGTCCCCGTCACGGCGGCCAGTTTCAATTTGCGCGACGGGTGCCCGTAAAAGGCTGCCGAAAAATCCGCAAGCGCAGTGCGGGTATTCTCAACGATCAGACAGGTGACGCGCGGATCTTTTTGTTCGCGATCGGCAACAATCACCGATGCCCCTTTGTCGATGGCGTGACCGATGAATTGATGGCCGTCGGCTTTCTCACCCCGCAACGCCACGAACATGGTGTGCCTTTGCACTCGCCGCGAGTCATACGCGATGTTTTCCACCGGGCGATCAACTGACCCGAAGACTTGGCGAACTGAAGTTGCGGTGAGAAGAGTCTTGAGCTGCATGAGGCTTTAACATCTCCGCCCGGAGATGGATTTGCTACAGCGAACCGCGACAAGGCATTCAACTCGCGAATGGATTTCGGAGTCAACGTCGCGGACCATCGGTTAAGGCGATTCGTTCCGCCGGCGCAGGCTTGCGGATTCGCTCCGCCGGCTTCGGTTTTTCGACTCGCTGAACGGGAATCGCTTTGCGAATCTCCTCTTGCGGCTCAAGGTCAAGATAACGGGCGGCTTTTTCGGCAACCCGGGAAAAGATGGGTCCTGCAACAAGCCCGCCGTAATTCAACTCCGGTTTGTTCGTGTGCGCATCGTCGAGCACGACCAAACCGACAAACTCAGGATGGTCCGCCGGTAAATAGCCGACAAACGAAACGACATACTTGCCGTGGTCATATCCGCCGTGCGGATCGACTTTCTGCGCGGTTCCGGTTTTCCCAGCGATTACAAAACCCGGCACAGCAGCGGCAGCGGCGGTTCCTTGATCGCTGACCACGCCGCGCAGTGCGTCACCAATTTGCCTGGCGGTTTCAGGAGAAATGACCTGACGCAACACCATCGGCGAAGGTGAGCTGATGATTTTTCCATCGGACGCCATGACCGATCTTATAATCCGCGGTGTCACCAGTTTGCCGCCGTTGGCGATCGTTGCCATTGCCGAGGTCATCTGTAATGGCGTGACGCCCACTTCGTGACCCATCGGAATGCGTGTGATGGAAATTTTGCTCCACGTTTGTGGCGGCCGAATCACTCCGTTGATCTCGCCCGGCAGTTCGATTCCGGTGCGTTCGCCGAATCCAAAGCGGCGAATGTACTCGTAAAATTTTTGGTCACCGATGCTCATGGCGAGTTTCGCCGCGCCGATGTTGCTCGATTTAATGAGAACCTCGCGAACACTCAGATACCCGAAAGCGCGATGGTCGTGCAGAACGGAGCCGCCATAGTTCCAAGCGCCGTTCTCGCAGAACACTTCCGAGTCTGGCCGCAGCTTGTGTTCATTCAGTGCCGCCGCGGCGGCTACAATCTTGAAAGTCGAACCGGGTTCCATCATGTCGATGATGGCCCGGTTTTTCATTTGTTCTGGTTTCGCGTCGGAGCGGAGGTTTAAATCAAAGTTCGGGCGATTGGCGATGGCGAGGATTTCACCTGTCTGCGGGCGCATTAGGATGATCGTTGCCTTTTGCGGAGAATACTCCGTCATCGCCGCCTCGATTTCCTCCTCGACGATGCTCTGCAATCCAAGGTCCACAGTGAGATGTACCTGGTAACCGTCCCGCGGCGCGCGCTCCTGCCCGCGATAGGGCACGATCTCCTGGCCGGCACGGTTGTGCTCGATGAAACGGTAGCCGTCCTGCCCGTGGAGGTATTCCTCCATCGAGCCTTCGACGCCCTGGACGCCGTGATGATCGAAATCGGTAAACCCGATTACGTGGCAAAGCATCGAGCCGTTGGGGTAGATGCGCGTGGCGTCATGCTCGAAGTAAACTCCACGCACATTTCCGGCACGGAGTTTTTCACGCAGCACATTTGCTTGCGCCGCGGGTACCTCGCGTTTGATTACGATATAGCGGCGACCGCTGTTTAATTTTTCCGCGAGTTGCTGCGAGGGGATCTCCAGTTCGGCACTCAGCAGATCGACCATTGCCTGCACATCTCCAAGATGCGTGGCATCGGCCACGACCGTTTCCACAGGAATGTTGTGTGCCAGAACTTCATTGTTCGCATCCAGGATCATGCCCCGCTCGCCGTGAGTCACCTGCTTGTAAACGTGCTTTTCCGCAGCCAGCCCGGCGTACTCGTCGTGCTTGATCGCCTGCAGATAAATCAAGCGACACGAAAAGATGCTGAACAGACCGACAAAAGCAGCACAAACCAGAACGCAACGAATTCGGCTACTTGGATTCATACTGCGCGAGAGGGTTGGCTACCGGTCGGATCGCGTCTTCGTCCGCTGATCGCTCGGGAATCGTTAGCCGCACGATCTTCGACTCCGAAACCGGGATCATCTTGAGGTAACCTTCTTTCAAGCGGCGTTGTAAAGCCGAGCGCGAGGTCAGCGCCGCGATCTGCGCGGCGGCGATATCGTTTTGAGTGCGTAGCGACGCGAGTTCGTTCTCTACCGTCGTTCTGCGCTCGCCAAGATGATACAGTTGCAGCGTCAAATACACATAAGCCAACCCGGCAAGCGCCAGAAATGCCGTCATAACAATCCAGCGCGCCAGTGAAGCGGCGTTCACACTATTACAATCTCGGCGACGTGACCGGTTCATTTGATCTTCTCCGCTACGCGCAACTTCGCGCTTCGCGATCGGGGGTTTGCGCGCTGTTCTTCCTCGCTCGGCTCCACGGGCTTCGGCGTAACAAGCCCAAGATCGTAATCGGGATTGCGCCGCGGCTCAGGCCATTCGGGTCTGTCGAGCCATTCCCTGCTATGATCGCGAAAGAAGTTTTTCACGATGCGGTCCTCCAAGGAGTGGAACGTGATCACCGCAATGCGTCCGCCGGGTTCGAGTCGCGCAGTTAAGACGCGCAGACCTTGTTCCAGTGCGCCAAGCTCGTCGTTCACTTCCATCCGCAGCGCTTGAAAAACCTGAGTGGCCGGATGTTGTCGCCCACGGCGACCGACCAGCTTTTCGATTGTGCGCGCCAGCGGCAGCGTTTCGCGAAATGGTGAGGTCTTGCGCATTTTAACGAGCAAAGTCGCAATCCGGCGCGCGGCCGGTTCCTCACCCAGTTCGCGGAATAACCGGGTCAATTCCTCTTCGCTGTATTCGTTGACAATGGTGGCGGCGGTGAGGCTTGTTCGCGGATCCATGCGCATATCCAGTGGACCGTTTCGAATGAAGCTGAATCCCCGCTCTGCATTTTCGAGCTGGCGTGAAGAAACACCCAGGTCAAGGAGCGCGCCGCCGATGCTGCGAATGCCGAGCTCCTGGAGCACACGATCAGCGTGCCGGAAATTGGCCTGCCGCACGATGATGCGCCGGCCAAAATGCGCGAGACGCTCGCTTATGTGCTGGACCGCATCGGGGTCTTGATCCAGGGCCAAAACGTCCGCGCCGCTTCGCAAGAAGGCTTCGGTGTGGCCGCCGCCGCCGCATGTTGCGTCCAGGATGAGCAGGTTCTGTTTGGGTTTGAGCAGTTCAAGCACTTCTCTTCGCAACACCGGCAGGTGATAGAAAAAGTCCTCCATTTGTTGTGCGCCTTCTTCCGGTGCCACCGGATCAGCAGCGAGGCACGCAGGCGCCGAGTACCAGACTGGATTGATGACATGCTGATGCAACATATGTCTTACAATCCAATTTCCTTCGCGACGTGCTGGTAAGTGGGCGTTTCCTCTTCGTGCGCTCGTTTCCAGCGTTGCAGATTCCAAATTTCAAAGCGTCCGCGGTTGCCTACGAGAGCGACTTCGTTTTTCAATGTGACCTTTTGGCAAAGATCATCCGGCAGTACCAGCCGACCCTGCCGGTCCGCGGCTGCGTGTTGAGCCCGAGAATGCAGTTGTCGGAGAAAAACGCGGCGATCGCGCGCGGAAACTTTCTCGTTGGTTTCCGCGGCCGAGCTCAACCTGGCGAATTCCATAGGCGACATCACAAGCAGAAATTGGTGAGTCGCCTCAGGCAACAGGATGAATTCCTCAGGATGATCGCGTCGCCACCGCGATGGAATAGTGATCCGATTCTTGTCGTCGATGGAATGCTGGAACTCTCCAGCGTAGAAGCGTTCGGGTTGGGAATCGGCATCCATGGTCGCGTGGAGTAGTGGCCCACTTTACTCCACTTGACACCATGTTTAACCACTCCCACCGGAAACGGTCAATAAAAATCTTCGCCTAATTTGCGCCTGAAGGCCGTGACCGTAAGCTCCTTTGAATATGAGATTTTTCTGGCGCGCACCTGCACTCTGTTGCGCGGTTTTTGTTTGTGGCTCCAGCGCCGGATTCAGTCAGGGTCAGCAAGCGCCCAATGAAGCTGTGCGCGTTACAGTCTCAATGCAACCAGATGGTTCACGCACTGTTTACAACTTTGATAACGCGCAGCATACAGCCGTCGCCACGACTACAGACGCGGAGGGCAAACTCCGCCAGACGATTCGTTATCAACTCGACAATGCTGGCCGCTTCTCGAGCGGCGAAGTCCTCGGGCCAGATGGTCGTATTCGGCTCAAGAGCCGCTATAAATACGATGATGCCGGTCGCATTCTGGAAGAAACGCAGAGCGCAGCAGACGGAACCTTTCAGCACAAGATCGCTTACAGTTACGACCCGTCCGGCAAGCAAATTGGTTATTCCGTCCTCGACGCATCCGGCAAATTAGTGAGCCGTACGGGTGGCGCTGCTGCCCGCCCATCGGCCTCGCCGAAACCGCGCGACAAAAACAAGCGGTAATTGGCTCGGCAGAGAACACGAAGAACGATCGAGCGTCTTCGCGTGCGTTTCAGGCGTTGGAGAATTCATGGTGTAGGGCCGGGAGTCAGGGCCCTTGTCGGCGACGGCGATGCGTTGACTGGGGTTGCCAGCGGCAATTTCAAATTATTAACATCAGCGTTGTTAATCGCAAAAGTGCCATCGCGTCCATCCACGCGTGCCCAAACTGTGCCGTCATTGTTTTGTGCGCCGACTGTCAGTTTGTGTGATGTCTTGTTGTCGGCTGAAGTCGTGAAGCTGAGCACGAGTTGTGGTTTATCGAGCCCTTGCTGAGGCGTTGTCGCTCCGAGCCAGCGCGCCGCGGTGAGGTTTGACAATGTTGTGAGCAGCGATTGCAAACTGGCTTGATTGATTGCGCCGGTTCCTTTCTGCCAATGCCACTCGTTCTTTGGATCCCGTTCTAACGACAGCTCCTTGTCAGTCGTTACGCTTACCCGATGAATCTGCTCCGGGGTGAATTTGAAGATTGACAGGTCCTGCCATCGCGACGGATCAGGTGAAATCTGATCAGGCAACCCGCGGCGTACTGCGACGATAAATGGCTCATCCGTCATACGCGCATAAACGTTGTCGCCCTCGTCTTTTCCAAAAGCAATTGTGGCGAACGGTTGCTCGCCTGCTTTGGTTTCAGCGGTGTTTTCCGAGGCAAACGAACTAAAGGTCAATTGTAGCTGCGGTTTATCGAGGCCGTACTTCGGCAGATTGGAAGCGACATCTTCGACAAATCTTGTTACCCGCTCATTTTGCAACTTGTCAAGCATGCGCCGAACCGCGTTTGAATCCGCCGGTGTGTTGTTTCGGCTGGCGATGGTCCAGTTACCGTCTTTACGGGCGAGAACGGTTTTCGCTCTGCCTGGTGCGTCGATGGTGATTCGATCGAGAATGTTCGTATCGATCCGAACCAAATGGTCGTCGCGCAAGTCCGCCGGCTTTGTGTTAAGAATCTCCTCTATTTTTTTCGGCAACGTGTAAACAGAGCCGCGAGGAGCGAACCGCACATACACTTGATCCTTCTCCTTCTCCGGCACGCTCCCGATTTGCAACGTCTGGCCTTTGTCCTCTCCACCGGCAACTTTGATGGATTCGCCGATCTCGACTTTTTGATCTTGTTTCTGCTCCTGATCGAACAATGTGATTGATCCGCGCGGCTCCGCTAATCCATAAGGGCGGAGGTCGCCGCGATCATCAGCTACAAATTGTCCAACGCGAGCCGAGGTGACCTGCGAGATAAGGTCATTAACTTTCTGATCATCGGCGCGCGCGCGGAGCGGTTTCAGAATGTCCCAGTGCGTATCTTTCTTGTCCAATTCGATTTCGCCGACGGGCGTTTTCAACGCCACCCGGCGCACCTGCAGAGTACTCAGGTCGGTCAGTTTTCTGTCCCTGAATTCCTCCGGCTGCTTGTCGATATCTTTCTTTACCGCTTGGCCGGCGACAAACGTTTCCTTTGAGTTCTGAAAGCGCACGTACATTTTGCCTTCCAATGCGGCATCTTTGCCGAACAAAATTTCCGGTGGCCGCGCGTGTCCGAGTAATTTCAATTTCAGTTTCGGATTGTTCAGGCCATACTCAGCCAGCTTGCTTTTGTCGGCGTCGATTTCTTTGGCCGGGATAGTTCCATCCCTTTGCCAGTTCTCCAGGTCCGACAACAAAGTATCGACTAACGCGCTATCGGCCTGGTCTTTAATGGGAGTTTCCAAGCGCCATTTGTTATCGCGGCGTCGGATCTCGATGGTTTGATCGCCGTTTTGGATCACAATTCCGTCGATCTTGGTTCGATCAAAATTGACCATGTTCTGGGCGTGACGCCGCGCTTCTTCTGTGCCCGGCCGCTTCATTTCGAAGAATTTGAAATAAGCGATGCCGGCGAGCGCAATGATTGCCAGGATGAGCGTGTTCCTCCAATTCATGTCAGACGCGGCGTTGCCACCAGACGACTGTTCCAATGGCAGCGGGAATCAGCGGCATCAGGATCAGAACAATCCAACGCAGCCGGTGCAATGCTTCCGGGTCAAGGCTGAACGTGAGAGGCTTCGCAATTTTTGGCGCGATACCGATCATCTGCTCGCGGCTCAACAGCCAGTTCACTGCGCCGGAAGCAAAATCCAGCGCCGCCTGATCCTGCATGATGGCATTGTCTTGAATGAATGTAGAATTGCTCATCGCGACGAGGCGAGACGAGTTCACCTGCACTCGAGTATCAGCGCTGCCACCTTTTTCCGCCGCCGCAGCGATTGTCAGTGGCGTGTCGCCCGCTTTTTGCGCGTCTCCCTGAAGCTTTGCCTGATTATCTGAGTTGTAGTCAGTCTCGGCAAAGTAACCTTTTTCAGCCTGAATGAGCGGCTGCAGCCGGATGTTGACAGCTCGGCCGCGGTTTGGATCCAGTGTGAGTGAAGATGTGCCGCCGACAAAAATTGCCCGCACATCCGCCAGCCGCTTCGTAACTTGGCTGTCACCGAGGAAATGCGCCTGGACATCTCTCGTCAGCGCAAGCTCTTGAATTCCTGTGCGCACGAAAGCCATGAGCCTGTCGTCATTTACTTTGATCCCCAGCTCATCCAGAAAGCTGCGCAGTCTGGGTGTGTTCGCTGCCGGGTCGACAAGAACGAGGATGCGTCCCTGTTTGTCCCAGAAATCTCGCAGCACTTTCATTTCGTGATCGGAAAAATCGTACTGCGGCCCGACGATCATTACTGCATTCATATCAGCAGGGATTGCAGCCTGATCGAGAAGGTTCAACTCTTGAAATTTGATATTTTCATTCTCGATAAAGGTTTTCAGCATCGTGACCGGGCTGGTGGGTGCGGAAAGCGCCGCTTCCTTGTGGCCGGTGACATAGCCCAGCGTTTTCTTTTTCCCTTCTACGAGGTCGATCATCGCGCTGGTGATCGCCTGTTCGCCTTTGAATGCGGCGACCCGCGGACCTTCGCCGAACTCCATTCCACTCTGGTCAACATCGGCCATCTCTGATGCTTTCACCGTCTTGTTGCGCCCGTTGTAGTCGAGCACCAAAAGGCTCTCGTCAGTGACGACTTTGTATTTATCGAACAACTCCTTGGCTCGGGAAAGATTCCGCTCGGGATCGATTTGCTCGACGTCGATTTTGCTTTTCCCGGCGTACTGATATTCCGTCAACAGATTCTGAACGTCCGAGGTGATCGGTGTGTTCGGCGAAAAGAAGACCGTGATGCGCATCTTATCTTTGAGGGAGTCAAGGAAACGCTTCGTTTTATCTGACAATGCATATTTTTGGTCGCGTGAAAAATCCCAGCGGGCGTAGTGTTTAAAAGCGTACGAATTGACCATCGCAGCGAGAAACAGGACCAGCACAATCTGGACGACAACATTGAGACCAATCCGGACCCGGCCAATTTTTCTCGCGCGGACGCGCGGCTGCTCTGATTCCTCAGCCATGAATCACAACCTCCACTTCCTGGATTGAAATGCCTGATACGTGAGCACCAGCACCACAATCGTCATGCTGACGTAAAGAACGATCGGCCGGGTATCGATGACACCTCGCGAGAACGTCCCCATGTGTTCGATCGCAGAAAAATAGCCCAGCAAATCGCGCGTCGCGGAAGTTACGTCGAGCAGGATGAACTGCACTAAGCCGAGAAAGAACAAAAGCGTGATTGCGCAGAACGAAATGATTGCCGCGATGATCTGGTTCCGGGTCAGCACAGATGTGAGGCAGCCAATCGAAAGATAAAACATCCCAAGCAGTAGAAGCATCAGGTAGGAGCCGAAGTATGCTCCGGGAGAGTGCGCCGCAGGCTGGTTTGTTATTCTCGCGAAAATCCAAAAATAAAGCAGCGTCGGGATCCAGAGGATCACGTAAAACACAAGCGCCCCAAGAAATTTCGAGAGCACCACTTGCCAGTCGCGCACCGGTGCAGTCGTGAGCGGCTCAATGGTGCCGAGCTTAAATTCTTCGGCAAACAAGCGCATCGTGATCAACGGAAAAATCAAAACAAAGGCGAACCAAAAGAACACCGAATTAAAGAAAGCCTCCTGGATTGTGTACTGCACCTGGCGCTGGTTCATGAACGAGACCTGGAAGTAAAAATCGATCCCGCTGATGATCAGAAAAAAGATCATCACGATGTAAGCGATCGGAGAGTAGAAATAGCTGCGCACCTCGCGCGACAGCAGGGTCCAGAATTTACGCATCGTTCCGCACTACTCCAGTTACTCCAGTCAGACCTGATCCGGGTGGGTTAGCTCAACAAACACATCCTCGAGTGTGCCGCGCCGCTGAGTGAGTTCGCGCACGGCCCAGCGGCGTTCGACGGCTAGCTGGAAAACCGCATCACGGACATCCGTACCCGATTCAACCCGCAGCGAGAATCTCTTCCACTCGTCCCGACCACCGGTAACAACGTCTCGAACGCCAGAAATTTTCTTTAATTCCTCTTCGCCGTTGTCGTTCCCGACCTTTGCTTCGAGCTCGACGCCGCCCGCTTGTCTGATTTTCCCCAGCAAATTTTCCGGCGTATCGCACGCCTCGATTCGCCCTCTGTGAACGATAATCACCCGGCTGCACGTCATCTCCACCTCGGGCAAAATGTGCGTTGAAAGCAAAATGGTGTGCTGCTTGCCAAGATTTTTGATTAACTCGCGGACCTGCCGGATCTGATTGGGATCCAGACCGATCGTCGGTTCGTCTAGAATAAGAAGGTCCGGTTCAGACAGCAGCGCGTCCGCCAGGCCAACGCGCTGGCGATACCCTTTGGACAACGCGCCGATGACCTTTCGCTCAACGTCCTTAAGCCCACAGAGTTCCTTCACATCGCCAACACGCTCTGCAATGCGGCGGTGTGGCACGCCTTTGAGCGCCGCGCGGTAATTCAGATACTCCGTCACGCGCATGTCGCTGTAAAGCGGCACATTTTCGGGCATGTAACCGAGGTGCGCCCGCGCCTTAAGTGATTGTTCAAAGACATCGAAGCCCGCGATGCTGGCGCGGCCCGAAGTCGGCGGCATGAAGCCGGCCAGGATCCGCATGGTCGTCGTTTTCCCAGCGCCGTTCGGGCCGAGGAATCCCATGATCTCCCCTCGGGAAACCTCGAAATTCAGATCCTGAATGGCAGTCTGACCAGCGTAACGTTTCGTCAGGTTCTCAACCTTGATCATTGTGTAACACTTCGATGAGACAACCGAACCGCGATTGCGTTGGCAATTTTTTATCGCGCCGTCAGAGTCAGGGTTGCGAGCTCATGGTTCTCTCCACGGGCGTGGATAATGCCGATGGTGAATTCCGCGTCTGCGCCGCTCGCGGCAGTTCGTAAAGCTTCCTCGACCTGTGGCACGGAAGAAACGTCCGATTTGTTTATGCGATAGATCACCATTCCGCGCTTGATTCCGGCCTGGTCTGCCGGGCTATCCGGTTCCACTGCCGTAATCAAAACTCCACGGCCTCGGAGATAACCAAGCGCATCGCTCAATTCCTGGTTCAAGTCTTGTAGCTGCATTCCAAACAACTTCTCGGCGCGCGCCTCGCTCGGTTCGGCAGGCGCAGGCGAGTTTTTAAGTTTCCCCTGCTTCATCGCCACTTGCTTGAAATGATTGACACTGTCACGCACGACGTTGGCTGGAATGGCGAAACCGAGTCCCTGCGTGGGCACGCCCTGTGGCGTGAAGGCCATCTTTGCAGAAGCAATACCGACCAGCCGGCCGGAGAGATCGATCACCGGGCCCCCGCTATTGCCGGGATTAATTGCGGCGTCGGTTTGCACCAAATCCTTGTACTCGGTCTCCTCCACGGTGATGTTGCGTTTGGCGGCGCTCAGCACGCCACGACTGATCGAGCTGCCGTAGCCTACGGCGTTGCCGACTACCATTACTGTCTCACCGAGCAGATTGGGAGAAATGTTGTCGAGATTGATGAATGGGAAATCGGTTTGCGCATCGATTTTGATGAATGCCAGATCGGTCTTGTCGTCGCCGGCAATGTAATGAGCGCGGTAAGTCTTGCCATCGTTTGTGGTGACGTGAATCTTCAAGTCCGCCGCCCGCTCGACTACGTGCTGGTTCGTTACGATATACCCGGCAGGATCGATGATGAAACCCGAGCCGAGACTTTGCAGGGTCTGACGGATTTCGCGCGGCCGAACCCGATTGTAGCCGAAGAACTGCGTATAGAAATCGTCAATCGGGTCGCGCACAGTGCGTCGAACGACACGCTCCGTATTGATATTCACCACCGCAGGTAGAACCTTCGCCACAGCGAGAACCGAAGGCTCCGAGGCGGGATCGGCCTGTGCGAAACATGGCGCTGACACCGCGACCATCAAAAACGCTGCCAGCGCGCACACAAGATAACCCTTCTGACGCATATACTCAGCAAATAACGAGACCGACTTCCGACTGTCAACTTGCCGCCGGCGCTAATCATCGGACATTAAATCTGCTATGCGCACATCCATTGACGCTCGCGCAAATCTCAACCTGATCGAGGAAAACTATCGTCGGTGGCAGGAGAATCCTGATTTAGTAGATTCAGGGTGGTCTGCCTTCTTTGAAGGATTCGAGCTGGGGAATCTGCCACAGCAAAACGGAGCCCCGGAAGCTTCCGGGGAGGCGGAGGCGCGCGAAGCGGCATTGCAGACGCGCGTTGATAGTCTCGTTTACGCGTATTGCTCGCTCGGGCACACAATCGCGCGGGTGGACCCGTTGGCAGAAACAGCGCCCGCCAATCCGTTGCTGAGTCTCAAGGAGTTTGGCTTCAGCGAATCAGATCTTGATCGTCGCGTTTCCTCGAAATTCTTCCTCGACAACCGCCCGATGACGTTGCGCGAGATGGTCGCCGGTCTCGCAAGAATCTATGCCGATTCCATTGGCTCGGAGTTCATGCACATCCAGGACCCGCACATCCGCGACTGGATTCGGCGGCAACTGGAGACAAGACCGCACAAGCATTTAACCCCGCGTGCGGTTCAAATCGGTTTGCTTCGGGCACTGCTCGAAGCCGAATCATTCGAGATCTTCCTGCATACCCGCTTCGTCGGGCAAAAACGCTTCTCGTTGCAGGGATCGGAAACACTGATGGTCGCTCTTGAGACAATCCTGCACAAATGCCCGGAGGGCGGCGTCGAAGAGATCTGCATGGGCATGGCGCATCGCGGGCGGCTCAATGTGCTCGCGAATTTTTTGCGAAAATCGCTCAAAATTATCTTCACCGAGTTTAGCGAGAATTACATTCCCGACTTGGTCGCCGGCGACGGCGACGTGAAATACCACCTCGGCTATGACGCCGTGCGCCGGCTCGCTTCCGGCGCCGAGGTCGAGATCCGGCTGTCGTCCAACCCCAGCCACTTGGAAGCTGTCGATCCGGTAGTCGAAGGGAAAGCGCGCGCCCGCCAGCGCATTCGCGGAGATACCGAACACCGAAGGAAAGTTTTGCCGCTGCTTGTGCACGGTGATGCGGCGTTCATCGCGCAGGGGATCGTAGCCGAGACACTCAACCTGTCGCAGTTACACGGTTACAGCACTGGCGGCACCATTCACGTCGTGGTGAACAATCAAATTGGCTTCACTACGCTTCCCAAAGATGCGCGATCGTCCCGGTACGCTACGGACATCGCTAAGATCATCGAAGCCCCGATTTTCCATGTAAACGGCGACGATCCGCTTGCGGTGAAATTTGTCAGCGATTTGGCATTCGATTTCCGTCAGCAGTTCGGGCGCGACGTGGTCATCGACTTGTATTGCTATCGCCGCTATGGACACAACGAAGGAGATGAACCTTCCTTCACGCAACCCGATCTCTACGCAAGGATCGAAAAACGCCCTTCGGTTACCCAGCTTTATAAACGCGAGTTGCTCGAAGCCGGCACGCTGACCGAAGACGACGCTGCCTCGCTGGAAACCGAGTTCGCACTGCGGCTGGAAATGACGCGCGATGAGGTGAACGCCATCGAAAAACGCAGAGCGGGACAAAAGGCCAGGTTCAAGGAATCAACGGCGATCTTTCAACCGCAGTACACGAGCGAGTCCGAGCCGACTGCCATCAGCGAGAAGACGCTGAAAACGATCGTCGACGGTCTCACGCGTGTCCCAAAGGGGTTCGAAGTCCAGCCAAAGATCCAACGCATTGTGCTCGATCATCAGCACAAAGTGTTCGAGGAGGGCGGGCCTTATGAATGGCATTACGCCGAAGCGCTCGCATTCGGTTCACTTCTTTTGGAGGGAATTCCGATCCGATTATCGGGTCAGGACAGTTCGCGCGGCACGTTCAGTACACGGCATTCAGTGCTATACGATGCAAAGACGGGCAAACCCTACGTGCCGCTGATGCATCTGGCTGAAAAACAAGGGCGGATTTGCATGTACAACAGCCCGTTGTCCGAAGCTGCCGTGCTTGGGTTCGATTACGGTTACTCACTCGATTATCCGAAAATGCTTTGTCTCTGGGAAGCGCAGTTCGGTGATTTCATTAACGGCGCGCAGACGATCATCGATCAGTTCATCGTCTCAGCGGAATCTAAGTGGCAAAGCCCCAGTGGGATTGTGCTGTTGCTTCCCCACGGCTACGAAGGGCAGGGTCCGGAACATTCCAGCGCTCGCATCGAGCGCTTTCTTCAATCCTGCGCCGAAGACAACATCCAAGTCTGCAATCTCACTACCGCCGCGCAGTACTTCCATGTCCTGCGCCGCCAGATGAAACGCGACTTCATCAAGCCACTCATCATCTTTACGCCAAAGAGTCTGTTGCGCGCCAAGTATGCATCCTCGCCTGCTGAAGAATTCATCCATGGCCGCTTCGAGGAAGTACTCGGCTCATCTCAAGCTGGTCCAGTCGATAACGTGAAGCGCATCATCTTTTGCTCCGGCAAAGTCTATTACGACCTGCTCAATTACCGGACTGATCGCAAGATTGACGATGCGGCGATCGTCCGCATCGAGCAGCTATATCCGCTGGCGGAAAAGAAGCTGCGCGAAATGCTCAAGCCATTTCCTAAAAACGCGAAGTTCGTCTGGTGTCAGGAAGAATCGGAAAACATGGGCGCGTGGACTTTCATCGAACCGCGCTTGCGTGCGCTTTTTTGCACGGAAATCGCGTACTCCGGACGCGAAGCCAGTGCCAGCCCTGCCGTCGGCGCACTCGCCCGCCACAAGCGCGAGCAAGCGCGTCTGGTAGCCGACGCATTTTCGGTTTAGGCTGATTAGCCGGAATGCGAGCGGCATCGGCGTGATCGTCGATTCCAGTGGGCATCTTGGAACAACCACGTCCTCGGCCCGGTTCAAGGAGAACATCCAGCCAATGGATAAAGCGAGCGAGGCAGTTCTGTCGCTCCAACCGGTTACTTTTCGCTACAAGAAAGAGCTGGATTCCAAAGGCATTCCGCAATTTGGCCTCGTAGCGGAGCAAGTCGAGAAGGTTGATCCCGACCTGGTGGCGAAAGATGACCAAGGCAAGCCCTACTCAGTTCGCTACGAAGCAGTCAATGCGATGTTACTTAATGAATTCCTGAAGGAGCACCAGAGCGTTGAGGAACTAAAGGGAATCGTCGCGGAGCAGGAGAAGGAAATTAAAGCCCTGAGCGCGCAGGTGAACGGACGTGGATTAAAAGCCGCAGGTGTGAACGACCAGCTTCGATAAGGCAAAGACTAATGTGCGTGCAGTTAGCCACCGCCTTTCGGCGGCACGATCTCATTCACGAGTCGTTCGAAGCGTGGATCGCCGCGCAAAGGATCGAGCGGTGGCAGAGTTTTAATATAGTTAAGGATGGCGCTGTCATTTTCCGCTGCACCGCGTTCCAACCAGGCGATCGCCTCCTGCTTGTTGCCCAAGGCTAACTCGATGTAAGCATGACCAAGTGGCCAGACGCGGGTGCCGTGCTGCTCCAGGTCTCGCAATTGTGCCACGACTTTTAATGCCTGCTCGCGGTCTCCTTTTATTGCGTAGCCATAAGCCAGCTCGGCGAGGGCGTGATAGTGATGCCCAATACTATAGCCCTGTTTCCATGTTTCAATCGCCTCATCCAGGCGGCCGTTAAGCGCGAGCGCCCATCCAAGACCATCATAGACGAAAAACGCGGTAGGATCAGACTTCACCGTTTTCACCAACTGTGCGAGCCCTTCCGGGTAGCGGCGGGCTAGAAGGTAACATAATCCAAAGTTAGCGTTAACGATCGGTGAAAGCGGGTCCAGCTCGACCGCGCGTTTCATTTCCGGGATGGCGTGGTCGAGGTCGCCCTCGGCCGCATAGACGAGGTATCCGAGGTAATAATGAGCCGTAGCCGAATTGGGCGCCAGCTCGATGGCGCGTTCCAGCTCTTCCCGGGCGCGCCTGAAGTCGCGCGCCTGGTGGAGCACGGCGAACGCCAATCCTATGTGTGCCTCCGGCAGCGTGGTATCGATTGCGACCGACTTCTGTGCTGCCGTTTTCGCGATGGCATAACATTGTTGGATTGGCGTTTCATTTCCCCAGGCCGCCAGGAGGACATAGGCCTCCGCCAGGCCGGCATAGCCCAGCGCATAAATTGGATCCTTCTCGATCGCCTGCTCGTAGAAGTCGATTGCTTTTTTTACGTCTTGCTCGTCACGCCTTCCCACAAGGTAATGACCTCGCAGATATAACTCATGCGCTTCGCTACTTTGAGTTGGAGTGGAGGCGAAGGCGTGGGCATCATCGCCACTCACTCTAATCTTTAGCGTGCCGGCTACGTTGGTCGTGATCTCGCTTTCTACGGCAAAGATATCAGTTAGCGGCCGGTCGTATGTCGCCGTCCATAGCTGTGTCTGGGTGGGGGCGTTACTTAAGTGCGTTTCCAGGCGAATCTGTTTGCCGATTCTTTCTACCGAACCCTCGAGGAGATAGGTTACGCCAAGTTGCTTTGCGATCTCAGCCAGGTTCCGTTTGCTATGTTGATAACGCTGGGTCGAACCTTGCGATATAACTTTAAGATCTTCGATCCTGGAAAGCTGCCTGATTAACTCATGCTGGATACCATCGGCAAAGTAGCGATCGCTTTCTGATGCGCCTCGATCGTCTAAGGGCAGCACTGCAATTGACTTCGGCGCTGACGCGGCCGGGCGGAGCGCGTGTGAATGGATAAGTGTAAAAACCACTGCGGCCCCAGCTAATACAATAAAGGCCGCTGCTGCCGCCGCTCGCTTGGGACTGGCAAGCCAGTTATTGCTGCTCGACTCACGCGGCAGGTCCAGTTTGCGACGAAGTTGCTTCAAGCTCTCCACCATCTCGTCAATGTGAGCAAAGCGGCGCTCGCGATTCTTCTCCAGAGCTTTGGAAATAATTTCTTGAAGCTCTGCCGGAACTAAATCTCCAGGTCCGACCGCCGGCGCGGATGTTACTTGTTGAATAGCCTGGATAATTTCCTCAGGCGTTTTACCGGAGAAAGGCGTCACCCCCGCCACCATCTCATAAAGGACGACGCCAAAACTCCAGATGTCGGTGCGTTCATCCACCGCCTCGCCGCGGGTCTGCTCGGGCGACATATAACGCAAGGTGCCCATGGTCGATCCGAAATTCGTTTGCGTAGCGAGCAACCGCTGCTCGTTAGGAAGACTGGCCGCGGGCTCAGCTTGTGCCAGCTTGGCGATGCCGAAGTCTAACACCTTTACATAACCATCCTGCCGCAGCATGATATTACCTGGCTTAATGTCCCGGTGAATAACCCCGGCTTTGTGCGCCGCCGCCAGCGCCGAGCCTGCCTGGATGGCAACTTCCAGCACGTCATGCAGATTCATTCGCTCGCGAGCGAGTAACGTGTGCAGAGTTACCCCGTCGATGAACTCAGTCGCAATAAATTCCCGGTTTCCGTCCGCGCCAATCTCGTAAACCGTGAGAATGTTTGGATGATTCAAGGCCGAGGCCGCGCGCGCCTCGCTTTTGAAGCGGCTAAGTGGTATCTCATCCGCTGTCAGATGCTCCGGGAGAAGCTTGAGCGCGACCTTGCGTGCGAGGCGCTCATCGCGGGCGAGGTACACTTCGCCCATCCCGCCCGCGCCGAGCAACGATTCGACCTGATAGCAACCAATCGACCGACCTATTAGAGCGCCCGCCGGCTCGTTAACCAGGAGTTCGGGAGCGACGGCAAAGGCCGGTAACTCGATAAAGTCCCCCGATAACTCATGAGACCTGACCATCGCTTCTACTTGTTTGCGCAAGCTCTCGTCGCCGTCGCATTCTTCTCCGAGAAATGAAACGCGCTCTACCGGCGGACGCGCGATGGCAGCATGATAGATGTTAGTGATTCGCGCCCATCGCCCGGCTTCCATTAGTCTTCTTCCCCACTTAGCGCGGTGTAGAGCCATGCCTTAGCTGCACTCCAGTCACGCATCACGGTGTTAGGATGCATCTTTAGCACCTCCGCGATCTCCTCGTTAGTAAGTCCGCCGAAGTAACGCATCTCAACAATTTTACTCATCCGCGGGTCGAAAGCGGCGAGATTTTCCAACGCTTCATCCAGCGCGAGCAATTCCGCCGCCCGCGTCTCAGTTACTAGCGCGGTCTCCTCCAGCGCCACCTTCCGCGGCGCGCCGCCGCGTTTCAGCGCATGACGCTGGCGCGCGTGATCCACCATGATTCGCCGCATGAGCTGCGCGGCCACGGCGAAAAAGTGGGGCCGGTTTTGCCAGCGCGGATGGGTCTTGCCGGCAAACTGAAGATAGGCCTCGTTGACCAGCGCGGTGGTTTGCAGGGTGTGCCCCTCTCCTTCGCGGCTCATGTAATGGTGGGCCAGGCGATGCAGCTCGGGCTGCACCAGCGGAATCAGCTTATCGAGCGCATTCGTGTCTCCGCTGCTCCAATCCTCCAGAAGCTGCGTCACCTGTTCTTGCGCTGATGGGGGCGTCGCCATACGGCCCACTATCTTAACATTCTGCGCGTGCCGGTCGAGAACACATTATCTGTCACAGTTTCGTCGCAGTTTTTACTGCGGAAATGGTGGGTTTTGGCCGCGGCTTACGCTTTATGAGATGTGAACACGTTTACGCCCGCGGAAAAACCGGCCCGCGGCATAAACATCACCTTCAAAAAGAAAGCCAGGACGCTCAAGGCCGGTTTGGAGCGTGTGAGCGATCGGCTCGATGCCACAAAGCCGGTAGGCCGTCTCGCCACAAATAACGAATGACCGAAGAGCAAAGAGCAGAGAAAGGAAATTAATATGTATCAAACAAGCATTCTTCATCACCACTTCAGCACCAAGTCGCGATCGCGACTATTTTGGGCCGGCCTGTTTCTAGGGGTATCAGTGCTGGAGTTATCAGCCGTAGCGTGGGTGAGCGCAGCCTCGCTTACCGACACGTTCTATGGAACGGGCGCGGGGGCCAATACAACGACGGGCGGCGCAGATTCGGCCTTCGGTTACAATGCGCTCAATCAAAACACCACTGGCGAAGGCAATACCGCGGTCGGCTTAAGCGCGCTTTTTGCCAACATCTCCGGGATTCAAAACACTGCCGTGGGCGGCGACGCCCTGCAAACGTGCACGACGGACAATAACACTGCGGTTGGTTATGGCGCACTGAGTGAAAACATGACTGGGACCAATAACACCGCAATCGGGCTTTATGCTCTCGGGGGCACCGCGGGCAGCAGCGGAAGTAACAACACCGCCTCGGGATTGGAAGCATTAACCGCAAATACGACCGGCGCCTTTAATACCGCGAACGGAGTTGTCGCGCTCTACACCAACACATCGGGCAATTCCAATACCGCCGTCGGCCATGGCGCACTCTCGAGCAACACCACGGGCGGGAGTAACATCGCGCTCGGCGATTCCGCCGGCTCGTTACTCTCTACCGGCGGCAATAACATTGATATTGGACATGTAGGTGTGGCCGGCGAGTCGGGGAACATTCGCATCGGGACCAGCGGGACGCAGACCGCCACTTTTATCGCCGGGATTCGCGGCGTAGCCATCGCCGGCGCCCAGCCGGTGGGAGTGAATACCAGTG
>QHPE01000143.1 GCA_003218945.1 Verrucomicrobiota bacterium
GGCTTCTAAACGGAATTAAAAAGGTTGAGCAATTACGGTTCCTTGAAAATTCCCAACGCACGCTCGGACAAGCGGCACTGCAATGGTTGCTCGCGGACGATCGCGTGGCTTCGACGTTACCGAATATTTACAACGAAGCACAGCTCGTGGAATTCGCGAAAGCGCCGGATACCCCACTGCTCACCAAGGACGACATGGTGAGAATTGATGAGCTCTACTCCAACAACTTCGGCATTGAAGAGGAACCGCCGAAGTTCAAGGGAACAATGGAGCTGGCGGGAGCAGCGACGGTGTAGTGCGATATGGAGACGGCCTGCCCTCAGGCCGTGGGAGCAATCTAGGCAGACATTCATGACCGAATATCGGCATTTACCGCACGTTTCTTCGTTCCGTGATAATCCAATTGTATTCTTTACAACGTGCACGCATAAGCGACGGAAGCTCTTAACCTGCGCGCAAAGCCACGTCATTTTACGTCGCCTATGGGAACGTTCGGCGGAACGCGACGGCTGGGTGGGTTGGCCATTACATTCTCATGCCTGATCACGTTCATTTCTTTTCGCGCCGCGCAACGGTTGCGCGGCCGATGGCGGAATGGATGCAGATGTGGAAAAGCGTTAGCTCCCGACAGCTCGCAGCGGCATTGAATATTACGACACCTATTTGGCAGCCGGAATATTTTGATCGCTATCTTCGGTCGCGAGAAAATTATGGGCAAAAATGGAATTACGTGAAGCAAAATGCTTTGCGAGCGGGATTGATCAAAGAAGACGAGGAATGGCTATACAGCGGTTCGATCCTTGATCTCATGTGGTAACCGCGCGAATCCTCCCACGGCCTGAGGGCAGGCCGTCTCCATTCCGAGCCCACGACTAATCTGATTCGTCTTGTTCCTCGACCGGTTCGGCGCGGCGGATTTCGGGTTGTTCGCGGGCGCGGCGCTGCGAATGGCCGGCGATCATTTGGCCCCTGTAAACGTCCTCGAAGACATCGGCGATCATCGGCGCGGCAGCGGAACCACCGTGGACCTTACTGCCGACGTCGCCTTCGTAAACAGCCGCGAACGCGTATCGGGGTTGGTCGGCCGGCAAAAATCCCGCGAACCAGGCTGCCGTGCGCTCTTTGTGCTTGGGTCCCCATTGCGCGGTGCCGGTTTTCCCAGCGACTTTGACATTGTCGAGGCTGGCTTGATGCGCGGTTCCGCCTGCGCCGTTAACGACGTCGATCATTCCCGTGCGCACTTGATCCAGTGTCTCCGGCGAAAGGTCGAGGGTTCTCTTCGCGCGTACTTGATACGCCGTCACGATCTGGTTATCAAAGGTTTGCACCTGCTGAACGAGCCGGGTTTGATAGAACGTTCCGCCGTTGGCGATGACGCCCATGGCCTGCGCCATTTGCAAGGGAGAGACCTGGATGTCGCCCTGGCCAATCGACATGTTTGCGATGTCACCGTTCAGGATTCTTCGGCCGTGCGTTGCCTTCATGTATTCGTCATTCGGGATGCGGCCTTCCGCTTCGCCGCGCAAGGGAATGCCGCATTTAGCGCCAAAGCCTAGCTTCAAAGACCAATCGATGATTGCTGCGGAGCCAGTTTTGATTCCGACCTGATAAAACCACGTGTCGCAAGATTCCGTGAGCGCCTGGATAAAATTCAGTGCGCCGCGGTCGCCCTTTTTCCAGTTGTGGAACGTGACGTTGCCAACCTGAATCGCCGGCACGCACTGGTACTGGTCCTCCGGATACACCGCATGGCTCTCCAGCGCCGCGATTCCCACCGCCACTTTGAATGTTGATCCTGGCGGATAAGATGAACGATACGCGCGGGGCAAAAGCGGAATGTCCGGGTCGGCCTGCAAAGCTTTGAGTTGATCGGCCGAGATGGAGGGGACGAATACATTGGGGTCGAACGTCGGCCAGGACGCCAGCGCCAGAACATCACCGCTATTTGGATCGATGATTACCATGGCGCCGCGTTTTGCTTTTGATGCCAGCGCTTTTTCCGCCAGTTCCTGAAGGTGCAAATCAAGAGTGGTGACTACGTTGTAGCCGGGCTCAGGCGGGGTAACGAGTTTCTCGGATGTTTTGCGGCCGTCCTTGTCGAATGTGAGTTTGTATTCGCCGTGCTTGCCGGTGAGCATCTCGTTAAAGGTCTGCTCGAGTCCTTCGCGTCCCTCGGTCTCAGGCCAGATCGTTTCGTGGTTATCGACAATGCCGTCGGGATTTCGGCCCGTTTTTCCAGTGTAACCAACAATTTGTCCCGCAACTTTTCCATTCGGGTAAATCCGGACGTAAACCGGCCGCACCATCACGCTCGGCGGCAGCTTATCCTTGATTCCATCATACTCCTGCGGCGTGAGATTTGGTGCGATCTCAAACGGCATGATTCCCCGGTTGCGGTAATGACGAAGGATCGTCTCATCGGAAATCCTAAACCTGCGCCCGATTAATTTCCCGGCCTCATCTATCTTTTGCCTGGTATAACTGAGCGCCTGTGCATCAGAAAAATTCAGCGGCGTTGGGAACGTGACGGCAAGATTGTAACTGAGCCGGTTTTGCGCCAGCGGCGCGCCATTGCGGTCCGTGATCTGTCCGCGTGGCGCCGGCACATCGAGCATATAAGTGCGCGCCAGTTTTTGCGTTTCGAACGTTGGGACAATTGTCTCTTCATCCGGCGAAGTGCCCGCACCAGGTGCAGGCGTGGGCATGAGCGTTTGCGCACGTGCGGTAGCGGCAAAGGCCGCCAGAACAGTTAAGAAAAATGCCAGCCTCGCTGTGGCTCCATGTTTGCGGGCGAAGCTGACTATTTCGACAGCCGTTTGCATATCAAAATGTAGCGCGAGCCTCTGGCTTGCGAAGTCTTAAACGCAAGCGAGGACGCTTGCCCTACTCTAGTGTCGTCGCAAGAATTCATGCACTTCTTCGGCCAGCTTCCGGCCAATGCCTTCGGTGGCCGCAATCTCTTCAACACTTGCTTTCCGGAGGCGATTCACAGAGCCGAACCGGCGCAGCAACAGATTCTTCCGGTTCTGGCTAACTCCGGGGCAATCATCGAGGATGCTTTCCTCGACTCTTTTTTTCATGAGCAGCTGATGATACGCGTTGGCAAACCGATGTGCTTCATCGCGGATGCGCTGAAGCAGACGCAGGGCGGGGGAATCCATTGGAAGTCGCAACGGCAACCCGTGGCCCGGGCGATAAATCTCCTCCCGCTCCTTCGCCAGGCCGATGATCGGGAGATCATGCAAACCTAGTCGCTGTAATTCGCGGCAAGCGGCTGAGAGTTGACCCTTCCCGCCATCGACGATGATGAAATCGGGTAATCGCACAGCGACAAAACTCTCGTCATTCCGAGCGGAGTCGAGGAACCCCGTGGCATTGCTTTGCGGTTTCGCCGCGGGATCCCTCGACTTCGTTTCACTTCGCTTGGGATGACTGGAAATTCGCGCCAACGTTTCCGCCGCATTTTCCTGCGAAAACTCCGCCGCGTCGGGATTCGCTTGTCGTGCTTCAAGCAAAACCCGCGAATACCGGCGTCGCACCACCTCGGCCATGCTTGCGAAATCGTCTTGTCCTTCAACTGTCCGCACCCGGTATCGCCGATAATTGTCCTTATCCGGCACACCGTCGCGAAAACACACCATGGAGGCGACCACGTGCGTGGCCGAAATATTCGAGATATCAAAACATTCCATAATGCGCGGCGCGCGAGGGAGCCGTAACACATCAGCCAATGCTTGTACATCGGCGAGGGGATCGATCGTGCTGGGCAAACTGCCTCTGGTGAATCGACGCGTTGGTCTCGTTGTGCTACGCAAATCGTTAATCATGTTGCGAAGCTCGGCTGCTTTTTCGAAATCCATCTTCTCTGCGGCCTTCTGCATTTGTTCCTCCAGCGCGGCAATCATCTCTCGCGATTTGCCTTCCAAAAACTCACCTGCCTGCGCGACGCGCTCCCGATATTGCTCGGCGCTGATCTCGCTCAGGCGGACCGGCACTTGGTATGTCGAAGACTTCAGTTCCCGTTCAGTCGGCGCACCGCGACCAAACGTGAGTACGCCGAATTTCTTGCGCATGAAGTTCAGTGTCTGCCGCAGCGCTCCAGCATGGGCATACGGGCCGAAATAGCGACTGCCATCGTCCTTCTTGAATCGGGCGAGCCGAAAACGCGGCCATTCCTCGGAATGATCGACCCTGACCACCAGGAAGCGCTTGTCGTCGCGAAAAGAGACGTTGTAACGAGGCCGATACTCCTTGATCAATTTGCCTTCCAACAAAACCGATTCCGCTTCGCTGCGCACGGTATGCGTTTCAAAATCCCACGTGGCGTCCAGCATGGCGCGCGTTTTCAAGTCGGCTTGCGCCAGTTTTGACGGGAGAAAGTACGAGCTCACGCGTTTGCGCAGGTCGCGCGCTTTGCCGACGTAAATCACGCGGTTGAACCTGTCCCGCATCAAGTACACACCGGGCTTGTGCGGTACCTCATGCACTCTCTTCTGCAGATCGGGTTTTTCTTTTTTTGATGAAGCCACGCAATCGGAAATTACGCAAGAAGAACGCAACGGGAAACTCGCTGCTTCCCGAGCAGCCGTTGCCAGGTAGGGCGCGCCACTCCGTGCGCGCCGATTTTCTGAACAAGAGGCGGCGGGCAGAGGACTGCCCGCCCTACCAATCCGACCGGCCACAGGTCCGCACCCCGGACGGATTCGTCCTGCGGCGAACCGGTGGCGACAGCGTTAAACTGAAAAAAAAGCGCCCACGAAATTTAGCGGGGCGCTTTCGATGTTTGAACTAACGAGTCGTGGCTACGGCCTCGTGGTAGTCGTCGTAGTCGTTTCCTCGCGTTTAATCACAGCCGCAGGTTGCGCCAACACTACCTTGCGCACCACGACGCGGTCACCCACTGTTGAATAATAAACAGTGGCCGGCGTGTCTGGACGTACAGCCGACCAGGTTACAACGCGACCTTCTGGATCGACCACTGTGGTATCCTTCGTGTAATAATAACGCACTGGCGCCGGAGCCGACGCTGTTCGGAACATGAAGTAGTCGGAGTCCGGTGTGTAGGTGACGATGTTGCCCGCAGTGCTGGTCGTTGTCTGTTGAGTGGTGGTCGTCCCTGTCACCGGGTCGGTGGTCGTTGTGGTCGTTGTGGTCTGCGCGAGCGCTATGCCCACGGATGCTGCGCTGGCCAAGCCCACTGCCAATATTTTCATTAATCTGGTTTGTTTCATATTTCTCCCTCTGCTTTGATTCAATCGGTGTTCTCGCTCATCTATTTCCCCGGTCCCTTGGCGCCGGAGTTTTTTCAGGTTCCGCCCTCATATCGTAAATTCCGGCCCGGATGGTCGTCTCGCCTCTACCACTGTCACATCGTGGACGGCTTCGCTGACTAGTTATGCAGAGTTTGCCCGGTTTCCGTGATTTCCTGCCCGGCGACTGCGCCAGGCGCAATTACATCTTCTCGCGGTGGCGCGAGGTTTCCCGGCGCTGCGGCTTTGTAGAATGGGAAGGCCCGCCTCTCGAACCGACGGAGCTATATAAGAAAAAGAGTGGTGCGGAGATTGTTGAGCAGCTTTTCAATTTCACAGACAAAGGCGAACGCGAAGTTGCGCTTCGTCCCGAGCTTACGCCCACTCTGGCCCGCGTGGTTGCGGCGCACGAACGTGAATTCAAGAAACCACTCAAATGGTTTTCAATTGGGCAGTTTTTCCGTTACGAAAAGCAACAGCGCGGCCGGTTGCGCGAACATTTTCAGCTCAATTGCGACATCATTGGCGAAAAAGATCCTGGCGCGGACGTCGAACTGATAGCGCTCTGTATCGATGTGCTTCGTGCGTTCGGGTTGACCGAAAAAGATTTCGTCGTCCGTATCAGTGACCGCGAGTTCTGGACTGATTTCTTCCGCGACAACAGCGTGCCGGCCGAGCGGTGGGGCGATTTACTGCAGGTGATCGATAAATCCGCGCGCGAGCCGCGTGAGAAAACTGCAGAAAAACTTGGGGACGTTGCAGATCTTGTGTTCGCGACCCTGAAAGGCGGTGGCAAGAGCGCCAAATTGGAGCGGCTCGTGGCCGGACTGCGCGTTCGTGGCCTCGGTGATTTCGTGGAGATTGATGTGGCGATTGTTCGCGGCCTCGCTTACTATACCGGCATTGTTTTCGAGGCATTCGATCGCGCTGGAAAATTTCGCGCAATCGCCGGCGGCGGCCGCTACGACAATTTGATTGCGCAACTAAGCGACGGGGCGCTTTCTCTGCCTGCGCTTGGTTTTGCGATGGGTGACGTCGTTCTTGGCGAACTGATCAACGACATCCCGGGCGCTCGCGAAGCGATGCACGACGCAATAGCGAACGGCAGCAAGATCGACATCTACGTCGTCGTCGCAAAGGAAGAACGCCGTGCCGACGCGCTCGCACAAATCCAAGAACTGCGCGGCCGCGGCTACCGCGTCGATTACCCGCTCACCCCTGCAAAAGTCGCCCGGCAGTTCCAAGCCGCCGAAGAGTTGGGTGCACGCATCGCGCTTTTGTACGGCGATGAATGGCCACAGGTGAAAGTTAAAGATATGACGACTGGTGAGCAGACCTTGATCTCAAAGAACGATGTCATCTCGCGCATGGAACCTCTCCTGCGCTAGTTCGCGCAATGGCTGCCGAAAAGAACAGGCTGGCAGCCTGTGCCCGGACCTATTCGCTTGCGGGTAGTGGAACAGTTTGAAGCAGGGATTAGTGATCATGTGTGGAGTTTGGATGAAGTAATCGATTTGCTACGATAAGCTTGGGACTATGAGGAACATCCACCGGTGGGGATTCTTCTTCGTAGCTATAGGAATTGCCCTCTGGATGTCTGGCGTTTCTCCACAACTAGGCATTATCATATTTGTCATAGGTCTGGTCGGCTTGGTGATCGCATGGATTACACGCTAGTTTGAATTTTGAATGTCTGCTAAGCAGGATTCATGGCAAACTTCGACATGCACAAGCGAACAACGAAGCGCAGACCGAAAAAACAGCAGGATAGGGAAAAGCGCGATTCTGCAGAAACAGCCTTTGCTGTTTTCCAGCAAGCCACTAGTGGGAAAAGGCTTACTCGCCGTCAGAAAGCAGCAACCGGAGCCAAGGTAAATCCACAGCGTCATTCTCGTTCCGGTAGCGGTAAATAAGCGGTACCCAATCTTAATTCTTCTTCGTCGATGGGCATGTCGTCGTATTTCGGCGCGGCTTTGTCTAAAAGCATTTTGAAATCGTCGAAGTCCAAGCATCCACGCATTAAGAAAATTACGTTCGACAAATGTTCTTTTAGAGCCGGGTGACCATAGTCACGCGTCAAATGATGCTTTCGGCTGCGAAATTGATTTTGCTATGCTGCAAAAGATTTACGGCTCTGTCCAAGACACGCCAGAAACGCGCTACAGCCCCGCAATCTGCATGGGCGCTCGCGAGGCGGTAATCAGTGGCCATCCCGATCACAACCACGTTTCGACCAGCTACGCTGAGCGCCAGAACCTCACGATGAGAATGTCCATGCGCCGGTTCACTCGCCTCACGAACGGATTTTCCAAAAAGCTAGAGAACCACGAGCATGCGCTGGCACTTTATTTCATGTATTACAACTTCTGCCGGATTCATCAAACCTTGCGCGTGACGCCAGCAATGGAAGCGGGCATCAGCGATCATGTTTGGGACTTGGATGAAATTATTGGTTTGCTAGAACCGGACGGAATGTGATTTACTTCTCCATCTTGAAGGAGAAGGTCTCTTTGCTGGCGAAGCAAATTACGACGCTGAAACATGGGAAATCGGTTCTGCAAACGGAGAACGCGAAGCTCCGAAAGAGGGTAAAAAATCTTGAACAGCAACTTGATCGCGTGAATTCAAAGGGCGAGTTGGCCGATGACACCGTTGAGGTCCTCAAGCTTCTTTTTGAGCATGACGGCCTGACGGTTTCGCAAGTTGCGGGCGACCTTAATATGTCTCATGGGGTGGCGGAGTATCATTGTGGCGCTCTACGCTCGGCAGAGATGATAGGTTTTCCGTTTCTTAGAACGTTCGGCTCGGAGAATCCGAACTGCATGTTGCAAAAGGGACGAGCATACCTCGTCAAAAACGGGCTGGTCTGATCGCGAACTGATACCAAACTGACCCACTACCCGCTTGCGAGATTGTTCGCTTCGCCCAGAATGACGCGGTACTTTGGGCGCATTCCATGTATCGCACGCACGATTGCAATTCACTTCGCAAAACCGACATCGGAAAACAGGTCATGCTTGCAGGCTGGGTAAATGGCACCCGCGACCATGGGGGCGTGATCTTCATTGATGTGCGCGACCGCGAAGGACTCACTCAGGTCGTCTTTCGGCCCGAGGAAAACGCCGAGCTTGCCAAGCAAGCGCACACGTTGCGTGGCGAAGACGTGATCCAAGTTTCGGGTCGCGTCGCGGCACGCCTCCCCGGCACCGAAAATCCAAACCTTCCCACCGGCGACATTGAAATTATTCCAAACGAGCTGCGCATTTTGAATCGCGCCGACCCGCTGCCGTTCCCACTCGATGCCGAGCCGCAGAATGAAGATCTGCGGATGACGCACCGCTACCTGGATCTGCGGCGACGCCGGTTTGCGCGCAATTTACAGATTCGGCATCGGGCGGCAAAAGCGACGCGCGATTACCTCGACAGCCAGGGATTCGTGGAAGTTGAGACACCAATCCTTTCCAAGAGCACGCCCGAAGGCGCCCGTGACTTTCTGGTGCCGAGTCGGATCATGCCTGGAAAATTTTATGCGCTTCCGCAGGCGCCGCAGCAATACAAACAACTGCTCATGGTGGCTGGTGTGGAAAAATATTTTCAGATCGCAAAATGTTTTCGTGATGAAGACTTGCGCGCGGACCGCCAGCCGGAGTTTACGCAGATTGACATCGAAGCGTCGTTTGTCACGCCGGACGATATCTTCGCGCTGACCGAAGGAATGCTTGCAGCGATTTTCAAAGCGGCGCGCAATATCGAAATCAAAACTCCGTTTGATCGCCTCACGTATCGTGAAGCGCTCGAGCGCTTCGGCAGCGATAAACCCGATCGCCGGTTTGCAATGGAGTTGGTCGATCTTGGTGAAACATTTCGTGAAAGCAGTTTCAAAGTTTTTCGCGGTGCACTCGATGCCGGCGGCGTCGTAAAAGCAATCAACGCAAAGGGATTCGCCGGAATCACAATCGGGCAGGCCGATGAGCTCACCGAAATTGCAAAGCTGCATGGCGCCAAGGGCCTCGCCTTCATCAAGGCTGAGAGCGGTGAATGGAAATCGCCGATCGTGAAGTTTTTCAATGACCCCGAGAAGACCGCGTTGCAATCGAAGCTGAACATCGAGGAGGGCGACTGTGTCTTTTTCGCGGCCGATAAATGGGAAGTCGCGTGCGAGGTCCTTGGCCGATTACGCCTGCGCATCGCGGAAATGCAGGAGCTCATGCCTCCCCGCGAAATCTGGGATTTCCTCTGGGTCATAGATTTTCCGCTCTTCGAATGGAGTGCGGATGAAAACAAATGGAACGCGATGCATCATCCATTCACCCGGCCGAAAGCCGGGGACATGCTGCTGTTTGAAGAAAGAAAATTTCCCGAAGTTCGCGCTGAGGCTTATGACGTGGTTCTGAACGGCGTTGAGATTGGCGGCGGCAGCATGCGAATCTACGAGCCGGAATTGCAGGACAAAATGTTCGAGGCGCTCAGTATCAAACCGAACGATCGAGAATCGCAGTTTGGTCATTTGCTGCGCGCCTTCCGCCTCGGTGCGCCGCCGCATGGCGGCATCGCGTTCGGCCTTGATCGCTTGGTGATGTTGATCTGCGGCGAGCAAAGTATTCGCGACGTGATGGCTTTCCCAAAGAACAACCGCGCCATGGATCTCATGACGCAGTCGCCCGCTGAAGTCGACCCAAAGCAGTTGCGCGAGTTGAGAATCAGACTAGCCGGAGCAGCTCCGGAATCACGCGCGCCATCCGGTCCTAAATAGTTGATTCACAGTTTTGAACGCCTGGCCCGTCGCTTCGCGTCCATTGCAGCGCAGGTTGACGCAGATTTGAATCACAGCAGGAGCGCAAAACGCCGATCATTATCTGACCGGCGAATTCCCACCGTACCCCGAAACGTCGTGTGGCGAACGGTGGCAGTAATTACCATTAGTTGATCGGCAGTTGCAGCCGTATGCTGGTTCCGTAACAATCGCAGCGTCAATCGATCGCGCAGGTGTGCGGACCCTTCTCTCTGCGCACAAAACAGCATCATGAATGCTATCGCTGCTCATAAAGATGAGCTTAAAAAATTGCTCAAGAACTTATCGGGCGACCCTGCCGTCTTAGGGATAACTTTCGTGGCGTCTCTGGATGCTTATATCACGCGCCTCGATACGAATTGCTCAGACATCAGCGCCCGCGTCAATCCGCCGCCGCCGCAAATAAACGGAGAATTAAATATGGAACCAACATTGACTCAGAACTGCGCACTTTACTACGCGCAGCATAGAACTTCAAAACGTCGTGCGGCGCTTTTCAAGAAGTTTCGCGCTGCGGCCCGCAAGCAGGGGCCGGATGTTCGGCGGCGGCTGACCTCCGGCGACTTATTCGTCGTAACACGACTTCATCGGGACAACGGGCGCTGAGATGCTTCATTGATTGTGATCATGGATTCCCTGACTTTCGCAAGTTCACAAAAGGAAGAAAGCGATTCTGCCGAAGAGCGACGCTGGGAAAACGAAGGCGGAAATCCAAGACAACTTCAACAGTTACCCTGTGATGATCGAAAGGAAGACGCTACAACCGGTCCGGCGCGAGGCACGCTGAAGACATTCTGTTACGAGGTTAACGGCAGATACATCTAATCCAATTCCGCGAAATAATGCGAGATGCCGAAGTCGCATATGCAATTCATCCTATCGTGCGCAAGTACCTTCTAACTGTAAAGGACACGACCAAAGCCCTAATCGCATGCGGCGTGCCGCGCGCTTCCAATGTAGCTCAGATCACCACCGGCAGACTTCTCAACATTGATCTGCCCTCTCTTCAGAATGTCTAAGCGCAGCGCAAAATCGATCTTCAGATATGCTCAAACAAAAACGCAAGCATGACTTCGGTGGCAGTCGCTCGATTCCAAAGCGGGCCAGGCCGCGATCGAAAAGTTCTTCTCCGAAGCAGCGCAAACAACTAGCTCACAATGCCCCTGTCCGACGGGCTGCGAGCAAATTTCGCGAATGATCACTGCGCAATGGAATGTCGTGATTCAACCGCGGGTTCTCGCCAGTCTCACCCGCGAGCGGCCAGAAAGGATGGGCGCGCGAGACGAGCGGAGTCGCTATGAGAGTTCGGTAACCAAACATGGAACCAATCGTCCAACAGAGCAGCGCGATTTATTTCAAGCGACATAAAGGCTCTAAATCTCGAGCTGCGCTTTTCCGGCAGCTTCGCGCTTCACTTGCAAATCAGACCCACGATGTTAAGCAGCAGACGTTCGGCAACGCTCACATCGCGCAAGGGCTTCGATCAGGACAACTGTGGCTGAGAGGGCTCGAAGTTTAGTATGCGCGCGGCGATGCGACGCGCAAGCGGAGTTAGAGGTACCGCTTCGCAAGGTGAAATGAGCAAACGAAGCGCAGCCCGATCCTCTGATCAGGAAGTGATGGTACATCTGTCGCGCTCTCAGATTTTCAAAGATTACGAACGGGCTTTCAGCGAAGCCACGGGTTTGCCGCTTAATATCCGAGGACACGATTCATGGTCGCCTGCACACCATGGCAAAACGGATCACGTTTCGTTCGCCGCGATTCTGGCTCGTTTCAACAAGGCTCGCGCCGCATGTCTAAGGGCCCAAACCGATGCGTCCCAGGAACCGGACTCGACAATGCGCACCGTGACTTGGTTTGCGGGACTCTCAGAAAGCGCAGTGCCAGTGTACGTGGGTGACCACATTCTCGGTTTTCTCGAGACAGGCGAAGTACTGCTCAAGAATCCGACAAAGAAACACTTCGCCAGCATTACTCGGCAGCTCCGCGCGTGGGGCTACAAGACGGATTGGAAGCAACTTGAGCGGGCTTATTTTCGGTCGTGTGTTTTATCACCCGACCGGTATCGCGCGATGTTGCGGCTCCTGAGTATTTTTGCGCAACACCTTTCGATCTTGTCGAATCAACTGGTAGTACGGCGCGAAGAGGCTGAGCCTGCGAATATGGCGCGAGCGCGACAATTTATCGAGGTCCATCAAGCGGAGCCGCTGTCGCTGGGGCGGATCGCCCACGCGGCTAATATCAGCAGGCATTACTTTTGCAAGATGTTCAAGAAAGCGACCGGGATGAATTTCATCGATTACCTCTCGAGAGTTCGAGTGGAGAAATCGAAGACGCTTTTGCTCAATCCCAATTCGCGAATTAGCGAAGTTGCCTTCGCCTGCGGATTTCAGTCCATGACGAACTTCAATCGCGCGTTTAAGCGAATCGTCCGTCGTTCTCCCACGCAATTTCGCGAATCCCTTCCGAAGCTGCGACGCGCGACTTAGAAGGTATCGGTTTCGATGTGTCAGTCTGATCAAGCTTGACGCGGAGTTGGTCGAGATATTTTGCAGAGCTCCGCAGAGTAATCCGCCCTCTTGCAGTCCTAAAGAGACAAAGATCAGCTGGCTTCATAACTGTGTTGTGGTGTGATGACATTTGCTGCGGAAATCGCCGTCCGACGTTGGTTAAAAGCAAAGGCGGTCGACGAAGGTAGCCGCGTTACACTCGGACTAGCGCACGGGACCCTCCGAACTCCCTCCGCACGCCAGCCTTAGTGTTTAGCGCCATTATTTCACTTTAACTTCGATAGCTTTTGATCTTGCTATCGGCGTTGTCGGGAGATGCACTTTCAACACTCCGTCGTGGAAATCCGCCGTGACTTTCGTACTGTCGGCATCTTCGGGCAGCGTGAAGCTGCGTCGGAAAGTACCAAAGGATCGCTCGATGCGATGGAATTTCTTCTTCTGATCTTCCTTCTCGCTTTTGCGTTCTCCGGAAACGCAAAGGATGCCGTCTTCGACAGTTACCCTAACGTCATCCTTCTTCATTTCAGGCAGGTCAGCTTTGAGCAGATACCCGCGATCATCTTCGCTGATATCAACCTCCGGCGACCAATCTGCGACTGCTAGGCTGTGGATCTCGCCACTGCCCATTCTATTCGGAAAGCCGCCCAGGAAGAAAGGATTGAAGCGATTTTGTGTCGCTTGTTCCATCTCTCTAAGCGGATTCCATGTTATTACTTTATTCAATGTATTCATTTTATTTTATCTTTCTGGATTGAGTTAAAGCCATCTTGGTGCATCGCGCTCACCGCTTATTGTCAGAGTCGACCCTAATCTTGTGTACGTTGAGCGAGCGGCCCCGTCGAAGGCGAACGCGCGGCGACTTCACCGGAATTGGAGTATTCCAGAGCCGATCGTAATTTCCGATCAGAACGGCTATTCAACGCTTTCGGAATTTAGGCGCAAACTGCATTTCCGAGTACGGACTTGCACCCT
>QHPE01000025.1 GCA_003218945.1 Verrucomicrobiota bacterium
CTTATCACGGTGCGTTTGGAAGTTTCGCGATGGAATTTCCCGATATTCAACTCAAGCGCGGCGCGCGCTTCGTCGAGAATGGAAACCTCGCCACCGCTGGCGGTCTTTCTTCTGGAATAGACCTCGCGCTGCGGGTGGTGGAACGCTATTACGGTCGCGACGTCGCCCGGAAGACGGCCTACAACATGGAATATCAGGGAGAGGGCTGGATGAGTCCCGACTCAAATCAGATCTATGCCACGGCACCTGTTTCAACTCCGGAGCATCCGCTGTGCGCCGTATGCGGAATGGACGTCGATCCGAAGATCGCGCCGAAATCTGTCTTCAAGGGAGCGACGTATTATTTCTGTTCGGAAGACGACAAGAAAACGTTCGATGCAGCGCCTGATAAATTTATTAGCGCACAAAAGACGCTCTAACTGTGAACAGTGACAGGTGATAGATGAGTGATGAGTGAGCTGTGGATGAATCAAGGCCCACCTCACGCAACGCGTCGGATCGTCTTTCTCGCAGCGCCCGGCGTCGAGATTCTCGATTTGGTCGGCCCGCTTCAAGTCTTCGCCCGCGCATCGGAAATGTACGGCCGCGCGAATACTGGATCGCCTGCAATTTATTCGGTGGAAGTGGTGACCATTTCTCCGCGTAGATCGTTGATTGCCAACTGCGGTCTGCGCATCACCGCGGATAGGACCTTTCGCGAAGAGCGTGGAAGAATCGATACGCTGCTCGTGGCCGGCGGAGAGGCGATCGAGAAGAATGAAATCAGTCCGGAAGCGGTGCGCTGGTTAAAACGAATCTCCCGACGAATCCGGCGAGTGGGCTCAGTCTGCACTGGCGCAATGCTCCTGGCTCGCGCCGGCCTGCTCGACGGGCGTCGCGCCACAACTCATTGGAACTGGTGTCAGACCTTGATTAAGCGCGCCCCGCGCGCGGAGATTGATCCCGACCCAATATTTGTGCGGGACGGAAATGTTTATACGTCGGCTGGTGTCACAGCTGGAATGGATTTGGCCCTGGCGTTGGTCGAAGAAGATCACGGTTCGCGCCTCGCTCTACAGGTTGCGCGCAATCTTGTGCTCTATTTGCGGCGGCCCGGCGGCCAATCGCAGTTCAGCGCCGCGTTATCGCTGCAACTGACCGATCGAAAACCGTTGCGCGAACTGGAAGGATGGGTGCTCGATAATCTGCATAAGCCGCTCACCGTGTCGCTGCTGGCACAGCGTGTGGCCATGAGTCCGCGCAATTTCGCGCGGGTCTTCACCAAAGAAATGAAGACCACGCCTGCGAAATTTGTAGAGCGCCTGCGGGTCGAAGCAGCTCGCCGGCGATTGGAAGAAAGTCAGAACAGCATGGAAACAATCGCAGACGAGTGCGGCTTCGGGAACGTCAACTCCATGCGCAATGTCTTTCAGCGGACCTTAAAAATCGCACCCGGCCAGTACCGTCGCCATTTTCGTCACGTGAAGCAGTCGCCTCAGAAAAGGTAATCAGGATGCAAAGGATGCGGAGCAACGCGTTGAATCGAGAGTTTCTGGAGAGGCAAAAGCTGGCCCGCCGTGGCGGGTGTCGGCTGCAATTCTCGAATAAACGCAGGCGGCACGCCTGCCGCTACAGGATCGTCTTACGCCACAGCGAATCTTCGATCGGAGCTGTTAGGGCTACGAAGCAACCGCCAGCTCTTAAAGCAGGAACGCAGGAAATCCGAAGTGCACGGCGCGCGGCTGCGGTAATTCCGCTATATGGTTTGACATCTGCAGCAGATCGCGTGAAATCGGAAATGGCGCGGCCCCCCGGGGTGGACGTACCGATGCGACTCAGCTCCTGGTTTAACCACGGAAGACACAAACAACACAAATCTCGATAAGAATATCGTGTCAAAAGCTATGAAAAGGCATCACTTCTCTTTATTTCGATTACTTGGAACAGTGTTGTTTTTTCAAGTCGTTTCATCAATAAATGCTTTTGCAGAGATCAAGCGAGATTACGGAACTTATCCTGTGCCTCCAGCTCCTCCTCTGCCTCCTGCTGGAGGAACGGTTGTTGATCCTACGTTTGAGACCACAATTATGCGGCTCACGGATGCCAATGATGGCCCTGACTGCGTGAATGCCTATTCGTACTGGCCGACATTTAATATCAATAACACGCGCCTTTTGGTTTACAGTGGCATCGCTCCCCTGCTTTATCGATTTGATCCGGTCAATTTCGCAATTATCGATAAAGCTGTGTGGGATACTCCTACTCCGATAGGAGGAACGGTTGGTTGGGAAGATGCGATCTGGAGTGGGTCTGATCCCGACGTCATTTATGCTCACGACAATCTTGGAATGCATTTATGGGCTTACAATGCAGCTACACAGACCTATACCTTGATCGCTGATTTTACCTCCCAGTACAATCCTGGTGATTACCTATGGCAGATGAGTAAAAGCATCAACACTGATAATGTGTTCGCTTTTACTCGCCGGGATAGGAGATACCACATCGTAGGTTATCTGGTTTGGAAACGGGATGCCAATCAAGTGGTTTATAGCGTGAATACGACTCAGCTGGACGAAGTTCAGGTTGATAAATCAGGAAGATACCTGGTGGTAAAAACAGGCCAACAGGGACCTGGAGCTATCGAGGTTCAAGTAGTGGATTTGAGGACTCTGGCGGTTGAAAATCTAACAGACGACGGCCCTGACTATGCGCCCGGGCATTCCGATAATGGAAACAAGATCGTCATCGGGGCTGACAATTGGAACAACCAGGTTACCTATCGGACTCTGGCAAATCCCCATTCGTTCTATCCGCTCATCAATTATGGCAGCGACTGGACCCAGGACTACCATATCTCCATGTTGGCAAATAACGAAAAATGGGTGTTACTCAGCAGTTATTCAGAAGCAGATGGGACACCGGCCGGCCCATTCCATGATGAAATTTATCAGGTAGCTACAAACGGGAGTGGGTCGGTGCGCCGGCTGGCGCATCATTTCTCAATTTATGGAGGCGATTACTATGCAAGTCCGCGCGCCGACGTTTGTCGCGACGGCCATCTGATTGCATTTACAAGTAACTGGGGAGTTGAGGGCGGTCGTAAGGATGTGTTTGTCCTGAAAATCCCTTAATCCCTGCGGATTTCAGGATGTTGTGTTACGGCGCTGCTAAAGTTGAGAGTTTGAGAGTTCGAATTCGGAGCCGGAAACCCCAATTCCAAAAACATTCGCGAGCAGGCAGTCCAACGCCGAATGATCGAGGTCGGCGGTCAGCGATCCGCGGTCACGGCAGAGACGCCGAAAAGCGTCCGGCTACAGGGCCCTGAGTTCCTGATTAGAGAACGCGGGGGAAATGGATATGCAGCTTAATGCACAGGTAGAGAACCAGGATCGCGCCGAGTGTGGAAAAAATGAGGCCGGCGGGGTGAAATCGTCCCGTTGTCGGGTGCGAAAACATGTGAGTAACGGCGCCGCCGATGATCGATCCGATGATGCCGAGCACGATTGTCCAGAAAATCGTCATGTGCACGTGCAGCACCGA
>QHPE01000026.1 GCA_003218945.1 Verrucomicrobiota bacterium
TACTCGGACGGAGCGTAGTACTGGATCGATCCGACGCTGTACTGAGAAGAGGGCTCCGGCAAAGAGTCGTAGTAGTCGTACGGGTAATCGTAAGACCACCAAGGATTAAATCCGACTTCGAAAATAACCCAGACATTGTTCACAAAATGACAAAGGTGACCATGCCACCAGTGATCATGATTATGGTCCCAATCCGAGTGCCAATTGGCCGAGCGCTGGGCAAAGACGTGGTTGCGCGCACTGCCTGCGGAGTGGCTAGAATTGTTGGCCTGCGGCAACTGTTGGTTGCTGCTCGCGCCCTGGGGTGCCGGGTCGCTGCTAGCGACTCGATTCGTCGCGAGGTTTAGATTCAACGTTCCGGATGCGGTAGCAGACTGCTGATTTCCCAATTTAGGCGCGACTAAGTGTTGTGATGCCTGAAACGTTGGTCTTGGGTCGATCGATCCAACCGGTTGCGCACCGTTGATGTTTTGAATACGGGCGACGTTGAACATTGGCCGTCGAATCGGTGCCGGACGAAATGAGGATCCGGAGAAGCTTCTCGGCGGCGCGGGGCGCGCGGCCCGAACGTAATTCACTCCGTTACCGCCCCGAACATTGGTATTTTGAACCTGCACCTGCGCTCGCACTGGCAGAACCGCGACGGCGCTCAGAACAGCGACTGTGAACCAACGAAAGTTGGTATTCATAAACACGCCTCTCGGGTTGATTTCGTACCAAATTCAACCGCTCACCCGTACTATAGTTTCGCTTTGACCTTTCCGCAACTGACAGGGATGGGGGTGATGAAACTGATAAAACAACCTGGAGGATGCGCGCTCAACTAATTGTCGTTGCAGAGATCTGCCTTGTTGCGCTTAGGAGGTAGAGGCGACCGGATACAGCACAACGAGTTTCGCACAAGGGCAGTCAAATACGAACTTCAACGCCTCGGCTTACGCAAACGGCATTTACGGCAATGCGAACAGTACCGCGAAGCGCATGGGGTTGGCGGAGAAATAACGCGGGTAACGATTGCCGGTTGCAATCGTTTGCAATCAGCCGATGCAAGCAGGGGCGCTTTCCACGCCCCGAGCGAATCCGAAACCCCGCTGCACCGGATCAGGGGAATAGGGTTGCAGGGTAGCAGCGGTTAAAGTCAATCGGTCGCCGGGACGCATCGAATCACAACTGCTCGATTAGCGGGTCGCAAGTTGTCTTTACGATAATTTCAGTAACGCCCGAGCCTCTGGTAAGGTAAGCTACCCGCTCCCGCTTGGAATCATGCACCGTAAACTCACCGCCATCCTCTCCGCCGATGTAGTCGGCTACAGCGGCCTCATGCAGGCTGACGAGACAGGGACGCTCGAGCGGCTAAAGGCCAACCGCAGCCGAGTTTTCGATCCCGAAGTTGCTACCCATGGGGGCCGCGTGTTCAAGCTTTTGGGCGACGGCGCGTTGGTCGAGTTTTCCAGTGTCATTGCCGCCGTGAATTGCGCGCTGGCGATACAGGAGGCAACGGAGAAGGCCGGAACTGAGGTCGCCGAAGCCAAGCGCATACGCTACCGCATTGGCATCAATCTGGGAGAAGTTATCATCGAGGGTGACGACATTTATGGCGAGGGCGTTAACGTGGCCGCGCGGCTGCAAACGCTCGCTCCGGTGGGCGGCGTAGCCCTGTCCAAAATGGTTCGCGACAACATCGAGGGGAAAATGCCCTGCGTCTTCGAGGACATGGGCGAGCATACGGTCAAGAACATCGAGCGTCCGGTGCATGTGTTCCATGTCCGCGCGGCCGGGCGCGATGAAACCTCAGCGCAAAAAGTGGAAACACCGCGCAAACTTTCCATCTGCGTGCTGCCGTTCGCCAACATGAGCGGCGATCCGGAGCAGGAATATTTTAGCGATGGCATCACCGAGGACATCATCACCGACCTAAGCAAGGTGTCCGCGCTTTCCGTGATCGCAAGGAACAGCGCATTCGCCTTCAAAGGCAAAAATGTGGACGTTCTACAGGTTGCCGGGCAACTGAAAGTCAGCCACGTGCTGGAAGGCAGCGTGCGCAAGGCTCGTGGCCGGGTGCGGATCACGGCGCAGTTGATCGACGGCGCCCACAACGATCACATCTGGGCGGAACGTTACGACCGCGATCTCAACGACATTTTCGCCCTGCAGGACGAAATTTCCGAAGCGATCGTCAAGGCGCTGAAACTCAAGCTCCTGCCGGAAGAGAAGAAGGCCATCGAACAGCGCGGCACGGAGAGTGTCGAGGCTTACAATCTCTTCCTGATGGCGCGACAGAACTACGTCACCGGCGGTGAGGGCGATCTTCGGCGAGCGGAAGCAACCATCCGCATCTGTCAGCGCGTCACGGAAATTGATCCGAACTATGCAGATGCTTGGGCTTTGATGGCTCTTGGCCAAATGATAGTGCGTTTCATTCATGGAGGAGGAGGCGAGGACGGCTTGGCGGCAGCGGAACGTGCGCTTGCACTGGACGCCAACCTAGCCGAGGCCCATGCCGTAAAGGCCAGAATTTTCGCCGAAAACGGTCGTCACGATGAGGCGTCTGCCGAAATCGCAAGCGG
>QHPE01000144.1:0-412 GCA_003218945.1 Verrucomicrobiota bacterium
CTTTATTACAGAATCGACCGGCCATTTTGATGCCGCCGAATACGAGCGCCAGCTAAAAGGAAGTGACCAAGGGATCAGTGACCAGTGACGAGAGAGCAACACCAAATTTGATCTGTCGCCTCTCCTCGTTCGAGGAGAGGATGAAGGTGAGGAGTCCGCCGATTTAACGCTTTAACCATTCAACGATTTAACGGAGCTCCTTCAGCATGAATCTTACCGACCTCGCGAACATCGGACAAGTGACCGGCGCCATCGCGGTGGTGATCTCGTTGATCTACGTCGCATTGCAGATCCTCGGCGAAGAGATTCTTGCCCGCGAATCACACGAAGCACGCTAAATCCGGTTACCACAGTTAAAAAAATTGGACGTCAGAAATGATTCGCGTGTATTCGCGTAATTCGCGGGCTACTT
>QHPE01000144.1:538-10262 GCA_003218945.1 Verrucomicrobiota bacterium
TTTAACGATTCAACGGTTCAACGGATCGCCGTGTCAAACAGCGATCGAGTTACTGCTTGTCGTATGCCGCTTTCTCTTTGGACTCCTTGCCCTGCTCATCAGCTCCGTGCGCCGTTACCATGCGGGACTTGCCATCGGCTGCTACCACAATGCGCCCTGTGACAGTTGTCTTGCCATCCTTCTTAACGGTGAACTTCAATGTATTCGAGTCAATCTTCTTGTAAGACCGCATATCGGATTTTGGATCACCGGTGACAGCATAGTCTTTCCCGTCAAATTTACCGGTCCACTCATTATGCGTCGGCTTACCGTCCTTGTCGGTGCCATCGATGGTAACCTTTACCTGGTCGCCAGCGGCTTCATACACAACGGTCGTGTTCTTTCCCTCCCCGGGGATAAGCTTCGATTTACTTTCATTTAACTTCCACGTGCCCATCTGAGGGTCGTCGGCCGCGAAGCACGCTGCCCCCGCGAAAAAGCAAAGCGCCAGAGTCAATCCAATAGTTTTTATCTTCACCGAGCACGGAATTTCAGTTCCCGTCAATGTTTCTTTTCAAACTAACAAACGGGAAACGCGTTCGAAGCAACGGATTTTTGTTTGTGGCGATGGATGATGCAATATGCATCTCACGGACGGTTCATTTCTGCCCGCTCGTCACTGGCCACTTGTCAGTCGTCACTTCAGAATGACTTTGGAAGATCGACAACGACCGTCTTATCGCGGAATCGAAAGACTACTTTGACAGCGCAGAGTACGAACGTCAGCTTAAGAACGGTGTCGCTGACTAGTTGCTTTGGCTCGTCACAATCCGATTCAGCTCATGATCTCGCAGTCGTCGAGCGTTACGCAAATGGCACTTATCTCGGTGATCCTTCCCGCCACAACTAGTTCCGCTCCGCGCCTTAGGACAACAAGTCTATCAATCCACTTCGGGTCCCGAAAGTACATATAGAAGTCGCGTATTTCCGGCCCGATCGGCCGATCGAAAGTGACTTGCGCGCTGTTTTCAGACGAAGAACGAACGTTGTGGATGCGTCCTGCTACCTCCATCCATTTACCGATATATGGTCTTATGAGTCGTTGGGCCTCAATGTCCATGTGATTGCGACACATGTTCATTAGATCGTCAGGCGTGATACGAACAAATTCCCGATCGGCCGTTCGTTCCGCATGAGGTCTCGAGGCAGGTTCAGGTTCAGGCAGCCGCTCTGCGTCAAGCCGACCAACCTGGCTTGTAGAGTTTTTTGACCCAAAACTCGCCAAGAGTATCAAAGCGAACCCAAGAATTATGATGGAGAGCCGTCCTGCTGGGGAAAGGACGAAACTCAGAAACGGTTGAATAAGATCGGGTGATACTTTCCCCAGTTTTTCTTTGACGAGTTCGATACGCCCCCACCAATCGAGAATTTCAATCGTTATCGCCCACAACACCAAGAGCCAACCGGGGATCGCTCGTCCTCGAAATAAACGTCGAATCACGCCGGACTCTAGACGAACCATTTGCTTGTGCACGAGCAGAAACCGGCAGCGGTCAATGCTAGATTGGCATATGGGGAAACGTAAACAGGCGAAGACCGAAGTGCTTTCGGGTCACACGCGAGTCGGAAAGAAATTCTTCCCGCCTGCGGCTCGATTTGGTTGGACGGAGGTTCATTATATCGAACGCATTCTGCCGGAAATCGCATGGCTGGGGTATTTTATTGAGCGATTCGGCACTGAACGCGGATTGGAGGTCGTAGAAAGCTTTCTGCGAATTTGCTATTCGGTTAAGTCGTCCGGCCCAAAATTCTTCTGTTCGGCCTTCCGCTCTTTAACAGCCGATGACTGGACGAGAATTCGCAAAGCCTGCAAGGCGAAGGAAATTTTCTTGGAAGTGTTGGACGCGTTAACACTCTATGTGCGCTGTTATTCGAACAACAATCCCTTACAGAACTTTTTTGAAGAAAAAATCGACGTGAAGAAGCCTTCCGTGTCGGATATCGAGAGAGCCCGCGCGGTCGTCTCGCAATTGTTCGATCGCCGAAGCCAAACGGCGTCTGTTGTCCAATCGATTATCCCCAAGATCGAGATCGAAATCGGACAGTTCCATGTTCCACAGGACTATCCGTTTCTGGACTTTGATTCCATAATCACAGCGTTCAACTCGGAGCATACCAAGAGCCTTTGCTCACATGTACGAATGGACGTGAATTCATCATTCATGATGTGCGAAAGCCAAATTGGCGCGTCGTGGGCGCAGGATTTTTGGAATCGTGGAAAAGACCTTGCGCCCTTCCGGTCGGATAATGTCGAAGAACTGGATGCTTCCGAGAGCCTGCATCCGATGATCAAGTTCGGAACTGATTATGAGCAGTACGCTTGGGGCGTTGTCGATGCGATTTGGGCAAAATTCCCTATCGACATTTTTAAGAGTGAGTTTGCGGAGGTCATCGGGGCATTGTTAGCGCGGCAATGCAATCTTGCCGTTAAAGTCGCGCGGAATCCGGACCTATGGGACTACCACGCAGGGCCGCTGTTCCTCCGATCGATGACTGATGTTTATATTACAGTGGCTTGGATTCTTAAGGACCCTCTTGTTCGGGCGAGGCAATTTATCCAATACGGTTTGGGACAGGAGAAGCTTCACGTCGAACGACTGAAGGCGGCGATAAACGATGAAGAACCTGACGAAGCCGACGAACTGCGAGAGGGGATCAAAGCACGGGAAGCGTGGATTGATTGGCAACATTATTCATTCTTACAGCATGTCGACGTTGGGAGTTGGTCAGGAATCTCAACCCGGAAGATGGCTGAAGAAGCGGATTGTTTGGATCTATATGATTTTGCTTATGGTGGCTGGAGTAACGCCACGCACAGCACATGGAATCATGTCGGGCGATTTGACGTCTTTCCGAGTTCTGAGCCACTTCACAAACATATCTGGCAACCCGCCAATCTTCCGCACGGCTTGCATGCAGATGTGGTTATAAAGGCAACTAAGTATTTCGATAAACTTGCGGTTCACCTCGCCGATGAATTTAAAATCGAAATGACAGTGCCGCGTCCGAATGAATGGTTGCGGTCGAGACTGGGTCAACTGCAAGAGGCAATGGACTCTGTGACTGAGAAGAGACCGACGTCACCCAGCGGCGAAGAAGGACCACCCAGCGGTTCCAGCGATGTAGATTTCTGATGAGTCTGCAACGTGGTATTCGAAGCTGCGATTAAACCGGAGCTAAATGCACTTTACGTCGAGCCTCCATTCATGGTGGACGGCGGTTGTTAGTGTGGGATGTTTTTCCCGATTTCTTGAAATACCACCTGCCAAAACAACCCGTATTGAAAGGCAACACACCACTTGGCAAAAGTGAGGCGACCAACCCTGCTTAGCCCAGCGTTCTTATAGATTGTTGGGAAAGTTGCAAAGCTGCCAATTACCGCGATGACGAGGCTTCCCCATGCAAAGGGAGTTGTGCCCTGGAAATGATCATAAGCGACTTTGGACAACGCCCCGAGCAAGACTCCGAGAAAAAAGACAGGCTGGTTTTGCGTAGTTACACCACCCTTACCGCCTAACACAAGCACAGCCGTAGGCAATGAGAAATATTCCTTGAGGTTCATGCGACCCACATTTCCAATTCGCGGCAGCCACTTTCCTTTTCCGCTTGATACGTCGCCGTCAGAGGATCCAGAGCACGGCCCTTCTGAAGAAAGGATTCGTATAGCTTACGAGTATTTTCTGTTTCGATCCTGTCTTGCGGCGCGTACACGGCTGTCGCGCCGTGTCGAAGCAATTCGGAAGCCCAGTTCTGTGCGCCGTTAAAACTAGCTGATTCACAGCAGAACATGTAAACGACAGGTTTGTTTTTTGAGATCTCCTCCTTAATCGCCTCCAAATCCTCAAGCAAGAGTGAGCTTCCATCCGGCTCAGGGGACGGCAGCAGCAATTCCGTCGCATCGCCGTGCGCGATCAGAATGAGCACGTGCTTCTTGGATTGTAGCGCATTTAAGATTTCTCCTGCGCTGCCGGGTTGAGTGGCAAAACCGCCATTCTGGGTTGCTTCCTTCCATCGAGCTGCGATCTCCGACCAGTCGGCAGCCCTTTCAGCGGTTTCGAACACGCTATTGGTTTGAGTGGCATTGGACGGTATGCCGTCGACGATGGCCAAGGTCTCTTCGGTGATCGGCACGGTTGCTTTTAATGCTGCGATGCGCGCGGCAAGCCCATCAGACAAGCTGGACTGCGTTCTAAGCGTAACTTTGTCGCAAAATATTGTCTTGAAGTTCAAGGCGCGACATTCGCCGTTAAAAATCGTTAGCGGGTCGCGGTCGCCGATCGCTGTGTCCAAGCCGCCCTTCAATCCTTTGAGTAGCTGGCGGGCAACTTCAACAGGATCCAGTCCGGAGGGGACTTCAATGAACACAGATATTCCTTCAGAATCCGCGACGTGAATAACCGAGCCCGTGGCGGTCTTGTGGATGCTCATGGCCGCTTGGGACTTTGCGTCGCTTCTCCGTGTCTGGGCCAAAAAATGTAACATCCGCTCGCATTTCCCGCGGCCGTCTTCGGTCAGGGATTCAGGCGCCTCGGCCGTGACTTGAAGCGCTTCGAGAAGTTTTCTTTTTTGGCCGAGAGTGATCATTCTTGGTCGCAGCGCTTCGCGCACCTCTTTGACCCGTTCCGCGGCACGTCTCTGCTGCTCCTCCTCAACGGCGCAGGGATCGGGCGCAGTGGCAGCGCGCTCAGGCGCGCGTTGCGCAGCTGCCGCTTGTTCTGCGGCAGCTTGCTCGGCGCGTTGGCGCTCCTCTTCGGCGGCCTTCTCAGCAAGTTGCCGATTTTGAATCGCCTGGCTTATTGCGAGTTGTTCTTCCTCCTCCTGCTGCTGCTGTTGTTGTTGTTGTTGCTGTTGCATGGCGGCGTCATAACTGCTTTGCCGCTCGGGTTGAGGTTGCATGGACGTACTCATAAGCGATAGCAAATTCCTTTTTCACGCTCCGCGCTTTAGAGAAAATGGCTCTCTTAAGCGGCTTATTGCGCTGCAATCCTGCCACCGTATCTGGCCATGGCAAGACCATTCTGAACGTTTGTTCGTCCCGGGTTTGCGTTGCCCGAAGCCCTGTTATGAGCTGGTGTAATCGGCGGTGGCTTTGGCCACCTCTATCGTGGAATTCTTGCCGCCTCTCGCCACGGCGAGTCCGTGCCGCCGCGGCGACAGGACATGTTTTTCGTAGGTGCGGACTTTGCCTTCCCCGATGACGCGGGCGATTGCGGATTCCAAGCGCGTGGCGCGCTTGTTTCGTTGAGCAATCGCGGATTTACTTCGCCAGTTGTGGAGTCTGCCGAATGATTTTTCGCAGGGATATGTTTACCGACTTGGAGTTGGGAAACACTTTCGCAACGTCAGGATCCAGAACCACGACATTCGTTCCTTCCGCATAACGGTGCGCGTATTTTCCGCGTTTACCTTGCGAGAAATCGTATTCGTCCCGCATCCCATTCTGTGCTGATTTACGTGATTTCTTCATAAAACCTGCGTTCTCGTCGGCTCGCTCGCCTTACGCTAATAATCCGGATATTGTCACCTCGATCGGTATGAACGACAACGAGCAATTTACCGGTCAACCCTTTACCCATCGTGATATAGCGTTCTTCCATCGACGAATGTTCGGGATCCGGAATGGTGAACGACAAACGATCGCCGAAAATGGTCGCCGCTTCTTCAAAGCTGACGCCATGTTTGCCGAGATTCGATCGTGCCTTGCGCTCGTCCCATTCAAACGTTAGCGGCATAAAACGTTGCTCGCCACCCTACCACTGCACGTACTTCGTCTGCACACCAACTGGCGCTTCTCGATTCATGAACTCGCGTAATCGGCGATGGCCTTAGCTACATCCAGTGTGGAATCTTTGCCGCCCATGTCGTAGGTCCGCGATCTTTTCGCCATCGTGATACACTAGGGCGTTGCTTTTTTAGGGCGGTAGTCACGCGGATCGATGCATGAATCGTACGTTGCGCGATCGATTTTGATCCAGTCAGTCCGGTTGATCCCCTTCGTGTTCTTAGATGCCGGGCTACTGGGAAATGCTGATGCAATGTTTATCCAGCGATTCTGCTCTTTGGCAATTACGCGGATCTCTTCGGCAACCTCCGACAAGTCTTGATCCTGACTGAAGACCAGCGCTACGTCGAAAGCGCCGCGATGAGCCAGGCGGATAATATCGATCGCCAAGCGCACGTCGGTACCTTTTTCGGAGCCGACCAGGAATGTATGAGTTTTACCGTCAGGCAGACGAATCGTTTGGTTTCGATAACGTAGCGGTCGAGAAAAGATCGTGATGTTGTCACGGCCCATTTGAGCAAGTTTCGCTGTCCAGAAGTGATTCCAAAAAGCGTTATCGGACGCGTCCGGAATGCCTGTGTAAAATCGCACGCCGGTCAGTTGCCAGCCCTGATTTTGGCAGATTGCTGCTACCAGCGAACGAATATCGTAATTCGGAAAGGAATACCCGAACGCAATCTTCGCAGCGTAAAACAGGTTTTGACCGTCGACAAAAGCGACGGCCCGTTTGACGGCAGGTTCCGAGGGCACAAGCTAAAAAAATAACCCCGTGTGAGACCTTTCGGCGTATCACACGGGGAGTAGATAAATTGTCTTTCGACGACAGCAATATGCAAGCCATCGCCCGTGCTGTCAAGTTTATGAACGGGCGTAGTCGGCGATCGCTTCTGCGACATCGAGGGTGGAGTCCTTGCCGCCCATGTCGTAGGTGCGCACTTTGCCTTCCGCGATGACACGCGCGATCGCCGACTCAAGACGGGTTGCCATCTCGGTTTCCTTGAGCCAGTCGAGCATTAGCTTGGCGGTCAGCAGCATCGCGATCGGGTTGACTTTGTATTGGCCAGCGTATTTCGGCGCGGAGCCGTGCGTCGGTTCGAAAACCGCATACTTATCACCGAGGTTTGCGCTGGGCGCGAAGCCGAGTCCACCAACCAGACCGGCGCAAAGGTCACTGACGATGTCGCCAAACATATTTTCTGCCACGAGCACTGAATAGTCCTGCGGATTCTTGAACATCCACATGCAGATCGCGTCGATATTGGCTTCATCGGCTTGGATACCGGGATAATTCTTGGCGACGTCGCGGAAGCAACGCATCATCAAGCCGCCGGTCTCGCGTAGCACATTTGGTTTCTCGATCAATGTCACACGCTTGCGTCCGGTCTTTTTGGCGTACTCGAACGCTTGTTTGCAAATGTTCGTGCAACCCTGCACGCTCATGATCCGGGTGGAGAGCGCGATGTTCTCAAGTCCTGCCTTGTCTTTCCACTTCTTCATCTTCGGATTGGCGCATAGCGCGGTGTAAACCGATTCCGGCAACGGGAAAAACTCGACGCCGCCATACATGCCCTCGGTGTTTTCTCGAAACACGACTTGATCGATCGGGACATCTTCGCCGCTTGGATTCGTGATTTTGTTGCCGCGGAAATTGAGCGGATTGCCGGGATAACTTTTGCATGGCCGCATGTTGGTGTGGAGGTTGAACATCTGGCGCAGCCCGACGATCGGCGAAAAGTAAACCAGGCCCTTGTCCTTCAGTTCCGGCGCCAATTCTTCCTTCGCTTTGTCCTGGGGTTTGCTGGTGATCGCGCCGAAGAGAGCGCACGTGGTGTCCTTGAGCGCCTTGACTGTGCGTTCCGGAAGCGCGTTGCCTTCCTTGCACCAAAATTCCCACCCGATGTCGCACGGGACGTACTCGGCATCAAATTTCATTTGATCGAGAACGATGCGTGCTNNNTCGCCCGGCAGCCACGCAATTCTGTATTTCGCCATAGAAAGGCGACTTTATCGGTGAGATTCCAGCCCCGCAACTACCAGCTACCTTCAACAGTTCACCACAGAGGTCACGGAGTTCACAGAGTAATACTTAGATTAGGAAGCCAGGAACTCAGGAAAAATCCTCTGCGGTCTCTGCGTCGTCTTTGTGCTCTGCGGTGAAAAAAATTCGTCGTATCGGTCTTCATCCAGGAACTATTATCTCGCCGTGTTTATGCAATTCGCGCGCCGGATAACCGGCACGATCCTCACAGCCATGGCAGTTTTGTGGGCGGTGTCTGGATGTCATTCGAAACTCGGTCGAGACAGCGACACTTCATTTCGAATCATTGCAACCGATGCGGGCTTTGAAGCGCCCGACAGAGTGCCCGCGGGGCTTCGTCATATTGTTTACGCGAATCACGGCTCCGAAATCCATGAGGCAATGTTAGTGAAGTTGTCGCAGAGCATGACAGTAGGTGAGTATGTGTCGGCCGTGCGCAGCGGTTCGCTTTTTCCCGCAGGCGCACTGGATTATTCCGGTCCGGGACTGACATCCCCGGGTGAAAGCTTGGAAGTGTGGGCAAAATTGGACCCGGGACAGTATATTCTTATCTGCTGGAATGATGGTCACGCCCGCTCGCCGCCGCCGCGTCCTTTCACCGTTGAGTATACGATTTCGGATGACCGGCCGCCGAAAGAAGACCTAGTCATACGACTGACTGATTACCGATTTGAGTTGATCGGTAGTTTAACGAAAGCAACACAGGTTATCCGCGCCGAAACGACCGGGCCTTCGATGCACGAAATGGACATTTTTCGACTGCACGACGGCAAGACGCCAGTCGACGTAAGTCGGTGGCGGAAACATCCTAGCGACGGTTCTGCTCCTGCCGATGCAATGGGCGGTGTGCTTGATAATCATGACATCAAGCGAGTTGTGTGGATGCGCAGAAACTTTAAACCGGGACGTTACGTTCTTCACTGTGAGATGCCACAGGTCACGAATGCGGAACCTACGAACCAGGAGACCACGCACGCGGATCTCGGAATGGTTCGTGAAATCGAGATAGAGGAATAATCGCAACTCGGTCACTGGACCGTGTCCGATCTGGTGCTCAACTCGCCACGCGTCGAGTAGGGTCAACGGGAAGAGCAATTCACCGCAGAGGTCACGGAGTTCACAGAGGGAATTGGAAGCCTTGTTTGTTTCTTCGTGTTCTCTGCGTGCTCTGTGGTAAAAATCAGGTCTTCGCGCGGAGACGTGACGCAACAAGCTTTTCGGCGCCGCCCACGACGATCAGTTCCTGCGCAGCGGGACTGAGCGGCGGAAACCGAAACGACTTCCCGTCAACAGTCAAAACAGATTTGGCGTAATCGATAGTTATTTCCGAGCTGACAGTTGTCGCTGCGCGATCGGTCAGTGCAGCGCGAAGGTGGGTAACTAACTCTGGGCATTCGAAGACAACGAAGCCGTTATTGAATGCGTTGCGTTTGTAGGTTTCGGAAAAACTGCCGGCGATGACGCACGGGATTCCTTTGAATTTTAGCGCCGTCGCGGCTTGCTCGCGGCTCGAGCCAGTGCCGAAATTAAATCCGGCAACGACAACATCGCCCTTTTGATAGAGCGCATTGAAGTTCGGATCGTAATTTTCAAATGTTACCGCTGCCATCTGCTCAGGTGTCATGTCGTCGCGGTAGGTGTGTTTCCCAGCGTAAATGCCGTCGGTGTTCAGATTATCTTTGTCGATGAGCAGGATTCGACCTTGTACGCTGGAGGGAAAACCTTTCATGATCTGCACGGACTCAGCCGGCCTCGGTTTTTTCTCATGGCGTCGGGTTGCGGTGCCGGCGTTGCGTTCGCTGAAGTTTGTCGGCGCGGAAATATATCCGGCTAATGCACTGGCGGCTACCACAGCGGGCGAGGCC
>QHPE01000144.1:10297-26465 GCA_003218945.1 Verrucomicrobiota bacterium
TCGCGATCGCCCATGCGCCCTTTGAAATTCCTATTGGTGGCGCTGATTGCAGTCTCGCCTTTTTGCACCAGTCCGCGGCCCAGCCCGATGCATGCGCCGCAGCCAGGCGGCAACGGAATTGCGCCAGCACTGATCAGCGTCTGCCAGTCACCAGTGGACTCAGAGCGTGCCTGCGTCTCGGCGCTTGCCGGCGCAAGATAAAATTCAACGCCCTCGGCGACGCGTCCGCCCCGCGCGCGAATGACTTCGGCGGCGTCGTGTAAATCTTCGAAGCGCGCGTTAACGCATGAGAGCAAATACGCCTTTTGGATCGGCACACGTTTGCGTTCCATTTCTGGCAGCGAAACCATCGTTTTCACTTCGTTAGGCCCTGACACATGCGGAACCACCGTCGCGAGATCCAGCTCCAGCTCGATCGCATACTCGGCGTCGCCATCAGCTGTGAAGTCGCTGCGATTTTTCCACCATTCCTCGATATCGGTGTTGGTGTAACCGGACCGGCTCTTCGCGCCGCGTGTTCCCGGGCGTTTGGGATTCGAGAACTCGGGAACACGCGATCGCAGGTAATTCATCGTAGTCTGATCAAACGGAAACACGCCAGCGAGCGCGCCCCATTCCGTAGTCATGTTCGCGATCGTCATTCGCGCTGACATCGGAAGATTGGGCACTCCGTCGCCGACGAATTCCACTGTGTGGTTGAGCACCTCGTCCTTGTTGAACAGTCCGCATAACGCGATGATCACGTCCTTGCCGACCACACCCGGTGAAAGTTTTCCTTTGAGCAGGACCTTCGCTATCGGCGGGACTTGCCACCATGTGACTCCGGTTGCCCAGATGCTAGCGGCATCGGTGCGCACGACCGGAGTTCCGAGTGCTGCCATCGCGCCGTAGAGATTTGAGTGCGAATCGCTCGCGACGACCATTGAGCCAGGAACAACGTAGCCTTGTTCCACCATCACCTGATGCGAGATACCAGTGCCGGGCGGATAGAAATCGATGCCGTGCTCGCGCGCGAACGCTTCGATCTTCGCGTACTTCGCCAGATTTTCGGGCGAAGTATTTTGAATGTCGTGATCAATGGCGAAGACTGGCTGTGCCGGATCGGCAATCGATGTCGCGCCGATCTGCTTGAATTTTGGAATCACAGCGCCGGTGTTGTCGTGGGTCATTACATGGCGCGGGCGAATCGAAACGAAATCACCGCTGCGCACCTGTGTTCGCAGAGGAAGTCCGTCCGCATGACGCGTCGCGATCTTTTCAACCAGCGTGAGACCCATATCAGTTTTCCAGTTGCCCGCGAATCACACGAATCACACTAATAAATGGACCGAGAAATTCGCGTCAATTCGCGTGTTTCGCGGGCGATGCTTCTCCTTCGACGCGCCATCACTTTTTCGCGGCGCGTTTTCCAAGCACCTTCGCGATGTCGAAATCTACGAAATCGGCGTGATGAAAAATAATTGATTCGATGTGCAGCACTTCGCCGGGAATGCCGTGCTTGTACGCGAGCGCCACTCCGCTAAACGGATGCCGCACTTGCTGTCCGAATTTCCCCTGGATCACATTGCCCGACGAGTCCTTATCATACTCCAGCGGTTTGCCTACATCGGCCAGGAGCGCACCGGCAATGAGATAGTCGCGCTGAATAGGGATGCTGCAGCGGAAGGATTTCTTGAGCACGTCGGCGATGGCGATGCATTGCCGGACGCAGGAATTCAGATGCTCCACGAAGGTCATGTTGATGTCGCCGGCCAGGAGGGTGAACTTTATCGCGCGCAGCTCGGAGAAGGTCCAGCCCTTGCCGCCGCAGCCCGTGGTGATGGCCTCGCTCCAGACCGCGGCGACCTTTTCGCGCAGCGACCTGTTCTTGATCTTCCTGATGCTAGGAAAGAGTTGCGCGACCTTAGTGACTCCGTAGACGGTCGCTTCGTTTGCTTTCATGGTGGTTAGTTCGGTTTCAGCCGATATTTTTGAGGCGTTGAAGCAGTTCTTTCCACTATTCTTTTGGCTTCCAAATCAAGCTTAACGGTTTCGCCATACCAACTGATATTTCCTGAGAATTTGCCTTTTAAGCTTTTATTAAGGCGGCTGAACAATTCGGTGTGCGTCAGGTCATTTTTTCGCAGAGCTGACAGGATAGCTTTCTTGAGTGTGTCATATTTTTTTCTGTCGATATTCCTCCCGCTTTTACCCAGTGGATGTTTCGTCAGTATTTTTTCAGCGGTCATTCCTTCTTCTTTCTTAATCGTCATGTTCTCACCGATGTAGATGTCGCTGAACCTCACAAGCATGCGTTTGGTCCTGCTTTGGTCAATCCAGGCATCAGCCCGGGTTGAATTGTAATTTGTTTAATGCAGACTTCCCAGCGTCGCTCTGAAAGACTGAAGCCCAGTTAGATTGCTCATGCCAACCTACGAATATTCGTGTCAGAAGTGCGGTCAGACTTTCGACGCGTTCCAGTCAATGCGCGATGAACCGTTCCGCGAATGTCCGAAGGAGCTTTGCCGTTTGCCAAAGTGGGGACACGGGAAGGTGAAACGTTTACTCGGCACGGGCGCGGGTCTGATTTTCAAGGGCTCAGGATTCTACAGCACTGATTATCGCAGTGAATCATACAAGGCAGCCGCCAAAAAGGAATCTGCGCCGAAAGCCTCCGAAGGCAGCGACAAATCATCAAAAACGGAGCCGACAAAAACTCCTTCTTCCGGCGAGCCGAAAACAGCTGAGAAGAAATCGGCAAAAGAATCCGACTGATGTCTTAGGAACAGCCTCTCAAATTGGCTCTAACAGGAATCGATCCGAGACAGATTTGGATGAGGTGCGGTTAGCTCTTGGGCAGTTTTTGCAGCTGCGCGATGAACGCCTCGGGACCGCCGGGGAAATAACCGTCAAACTGCCACAGCTTTTGTCCGCTGCTGTTTAGTACGACGATGGTGGGAAATCCCATGACTTCGTACTGCTGGGCCAGTTGCACGTTTTGCTTTTTCATTTCTGTCGGCTGCGATTTTCTGCGAGGAAAATCGAGCTCGACGAGCACGAGATTATCGTGTGCGTAGTTCTTGAACTGCGACTGCGATAAAGTTTCCTTATCGAATTTGATGCACCACCCGCACCAATCTGAGCCTGTAAAATTGAGGAGAAGAAGTTTATGGTTCGCTTTGGCCTGTTCCTGGGCTTTGTTGTAATCATGCAGCCAATCGGATTGCTCTTCCGCTCGCGCGAAGGAAGTGAAGAGGAGCGAAAGTGCGACTGCGAATAGAAATAATCGAGGGCTTTTCACTCCACCATCTTCGATGTAGTTGCAGTCCGGCGCAAGAGCGGTGAGGGCACCGCCCAATGCAGCATTATTTTTTCCAGCGCGCGACAGCCCGACGCGGTAACGCCGGGCCATCAACGAGTCCGACTAGCGCAAATGTTTCGAGACGAGTTTGGTCATCTCGAACATGCTCACCTGGCTCTTGCCATTAAATACCGGCTTGAGCGCGTCGTCGGCGTTGATCATGATTCTTTTCTTTTTGTCCTGCAGGCCGCGCTTCTTGATGTAATTCCAAAGCTTTTTCGTAAGCTCCGGGCGTGATAGCGGCTGTGACCCGACGACGGCAGCAAGCTTATCGTCCGGCTGGACCGGTCTCATGAAGGCGGGATTCGGTTTGCGCTTGGAAGTTTTTTTGGTTTTCGGCATGGACGCTGACTAGCGTTTCGTCTGCCGGAGAGCAAGACTAATTTTAAGCTAAAATAAAAATTTTTATTGTCTGCCTTCCCGCCGTACCACGATTGCTGCCACATCATCAGGAGCAGGATTTGGAGGATTCTCGGGGGCTGTTTGCGCTAAAACCTGTTTTAGCAATGCCTCTGCGCTGGATGCGGAAGGGCGCAGGACTTTTTCGAGCTGATCCGGAGCGCGCCCACGACGCTCGTTTTTGCCCCAGCGCAGTATCCCGTCAGTGTAGAGCAGGAACGCATCGCCGGGTTTCAAATCGACTGGTGTTTCGGTGAACTTGCATTGTTTCAAGCCCAGCGGAGGCGCTACCGAGCCGATCGATTGGGTCGTGCCGTCGTGGCGAAAAATCAAAAGCGGAGGATGGCCTGCGCCGACCATCGCAGCATGTCCGGTTCCAGGATCAAGCGCGACGCACATCGCGGTCATAAAAGAGCGCGCGCCGAAGATGCTGCGAAAATCATGATTCACAGCTTCCATCAGGCTGGTCGGCGTATCGTGCTCGATGCTGCCATAATGAAAAAGAAGTTTTGCCAGAGTGGTGAGCAAGGCGGCAGCCGCGCCATGGCCGGTGCCATCTGCAATCCAGAAGAGAATGCGGCCATCCTTCATTCTGAGCCAACCATAGATATCGCCGCCTACCTGGATGACAGGACGGTAGCAGGTGGCGACTTGCCAACCGGGCATTACCAGTGGTTTCTGCGGTATCAACGATTGTTGCGTTAGACGGGCCGCTGCCAGGTCGCGCTCCAGATCGCGGCGCCATTTCTCCAATTCATCGTTTTGCTGCTCCACCTGTTGACGCATGGAACGAAGGCGCAGCTGTGTCTCAATTCGCGCGCGCAAAACCGAAGCGTTTACCGGCTTCGTCACAAAATCATCCGCACCGGCTTGGAGACAAGAAACCTCGCTTTGTTCGCTACCGTGAGCTGTCAGCATGATGGCGGGAATTTGGGCGACCGCCGGGTCGTTATCTGAGCGAAGGCGCCTAAGCACCTCGGCGCCGTTCGGTCCTGGCATATCGAAATCCAGCAGCAAAAGCGAAGGCGGACGCTCATGAATCATACCCAGTGCTTCAGAGCCATCCTTGGACACAAGACAATTGTAACCGGCGGCGTTGAGCAACCGCGCCAAGACTCTGCGGCTCATGCCGTCATCATCGACGACCAAGATCTCTGGATGTGTATTCTCAGACATTTGTACTTTGGATTCGGATGGCACGCGCCGCTGCATTGCATGCGTGCTGCTTTTTATCAAGCAATGTTCGGAGTTCGAAGAAAGAGCGATTTAATCGTTGGCAACGACTCCGACTACGGATACGATTACAAAAAATTTTCATTTATGATGAAATTTTCACTCCCGCTTGCTCTCCTCGCGGCGTTTTTGTTCGCCTCATGCTCTGAGGAGCCGACGATACCAACGACCCAGCACCGCAGGACGGCGACATACGGCTCCGCGGAGACGCAAGAATACCCTCCGCCGCAGCAACCATTCAACCCGAACGGGCCAGCCCAACCAACCGGTACGCCCCCGCCGCAGCAGCAGGTAGCAAGCTCACCTCCGCCTACAGCTGCGCCGCCGCCGACAAAAGTCGCAAAGGGAGATTATCCGTACGGAATCCCGGTTCCCGGTAAACCGCACCTGGTGGAAAGCCCGTATTCGCCTGGCAAGTATATCGATGTGGAGGGATTCCCCCCTGGAACCGAGGTCAAGGATCCTTACACTGATAAGATTTTCCTTGTGCCGTAAAGGCGGGTGCGTCCTGGAATTTCGCCGATGCGGTTACTGAATGCGTTAGCGCCGCGATTTTTTGTGCGAGTACTCCGGCGTTAATAGAGGATACTCAGGTTCTTTCTATGGAGTTGCGCGTAAAACGGGCCTCTCGAATCGATCTCGAAATCACTGTACCGGGCGATAAAAGCATTTCGCATCGAGCGGTGATCGTCGCAGCTCTCTCCAACGGGGTGTGTACGCTACGCGGGTTTCTTCCCAGCGAGGATTGCATGCATACGGTCAACGCAATGCGCGCTTTGGGGATCAAGATCGAGCAGCCTGAGCCAACTACGTTACTCGTTCATGGGAAAAGGCGCCTACTCACGGCACCCGACAAAGAAATCAATTGCGGTAATTCGGGAACGACCATGCGGCTTCTCGCGGGTCTTTTGGCCGGACAAAAATTTGAGAGCCGGCTGGTCTCGGATTCGGCGCTGTCGAAACGTCCGATGGACCGGGTGATCGCTCCGCTTTCTGAGATGGGCGCGAGTGTTGTTGCCGAAGGTCCTGAAAGAACTCCGCCGCTGCGCATACAAGGAGGGTCGTTGCGTGGAATTCATTACCAGCCATCTGTGGCGAGCGCACAGGTGAAAGGCGCAATGCTCCTTGCGGGCCTGTTTGCCAGGGGCAAGACCACAGTCAAGCAACCGATCCCGACGCGAAACCATATGGAGAAGGTGCTCAACTATTTCCTGGTGCGCACGACGACCGAGGATGACGGGAGTGTTACGATTTTCGGCGAACAGGTTCCCGAGTCGCGGGATTTCGATATTCCCGGCGATATCTCGTCCGCGGCCTTTTGGCTGGTTGCCGCTGGAGCGCAGCGGCGTGGACATCTGCTGATCCGCGACGTCGGTTTAAACGACACGCGAACGGCGTTGCTAGGCGTGCTGCTCCGGATGGGAGCGCAGGTCCGAGAAGCGGTTGACGATGTCGAGCAGCTTGAACCGCGCGGAGTGGTGGAAGTCACAGGTGTGCCGCTTAAAGCAACCGTTATTCAGGGGAAGGAAGTGCCACAGCTTATTGACGAGCTGCCGATTCTCTCAATCGCCGGCGCTCTGGCAAGCGGCAAAACAACTATCCGCCATGCAGAGGAACTGCGCGTCAAAGAAAGCGATCGTATTGCAGCGATTGCGCATAATCTGCGTGCCATGGGTGCTCAAGTCTCGGAACTGAGTGATGGCCTGGAAATTCATGGACCGGCGCCCTTGCACGGTGCGCGATTACCGAGCTTTGGCGATCATCGCATCGCGATGGCCTTTGCCGTAGCGGGCCTTTTTGCCGAAGGCGAGACCGTCATCCAAGACGCGGAATGTATTCGTGAATCGTATCCGGGATTCGAAGCGGTGCTTGAGGAGTTCACCAACCCGAAACGGATGCAGATCAGCACGCCTGTAATCGGCTCTCTCGCTCCGGCGCCAGCAGAGGAAGGCTAGCGGGGTTGCCAAGGCCGAAGTACATATGGGATCACATGCTTCCGACCGACGCTCGGGTCGTGTGATCGCCATTGATGGCCCCGCTGCGTCGGGAAAAAGCAGCGTCGCGCGAGAGCTTGCCCGGCGGCTCGGTTTTATTTATGTCAACTCGGGTGGATTCTATAGGGCGATCACCTGGTATCTTCTTGGAAAAAATATCCGGCCAGAGGAGAACGACCTCATTGCCGCTGCGCTGGACGCAGCGGCACTTACCTGCACCGTTACAGATAACGAGTCGCGCATCCTGGTGAATGACATGGATCCCGCGAACCATTTGCGTGATGATCGTGTGAACGAAACCGTCTCTCGCGTCAGCAGATTGGCACGCGTCCGTCAAATTGTTTCACAGAAACTTCACGACTGCGCTGCCGCGCGCGACGTAGTAATCGAGGGGCGAGATATTGGGTCGGTCGTTTTCCCCGATTCACCCTACAAGTTCTACATAGATGCTTCGCCTGAGGTGCGTCTCAAGCGTCGTGCCGCACAAGGCGAGCGCGACGAAATCGCCATGCGCGACCACGATGATGTTTCGCGAGCCGTTTCGCCGCTTGTGATCGCGGCAGATGCGTATGTAATCGACACTTCGCGTGTCACGATCGAGCAGGTCGTGAACGAAATCCTCACGCGGCTTGGGCAAAAGGGTTTGCCGAGTAGCGATGTTCACATCACGGATGCGCGCGCTCGGTGAATGAATTTCTACTATTGGATTGGTTATCATTTAAGCCGGCTGGCTGGCCGATTGTTCTTTCGGTTTCGCGTCATTCATCGCGAACGGATGATTCAGAGCGGGCCAGTGATTCTCGCGATGAATCATCAGAGTTATCTCGATCCGCCACTTGCCGGCACCACGTGCGATCGGGCGATTTATTTTCTGGCCCGGCGAACGCTTTTGGACCTGCCGCTGCTGGGCTGGGTTTTGCCAAAGCTCAACGTGATCCCGGTGAACCAAGAAGGGGTCGATCGCAGCGCGATCAAGGCGGTGATTCGCGTCTTGCAGGCCGGGAACGGCGTGTTGGTCTTTCCAGAAGGCTCGCGCACTTTCGATGGCACCTTGCAACCAGGGGAGCCGGGAATGGGTCTTATGATTGCGAAAACGCTCGCGCCGGTCGTGCCCATGCGGATCTTTGGTGCCCGAGAAGCGCTCCCGCGAAGTGGCGGTCGTCTTCGTTTTGTACCAATCACCGTTGTAATCGGAGAACCGATTTTCTTTTCCGCAGCCGATATTCGGCCGGGAGGGAAAGATCTGTACGCCCGGCTGAGTGATCGCGTCATGAAGGCAATCGCGGCGTTACACGTCGACTAAAGTGCATCGGCGCGCTTGCCATCGCGATGTTCGCTCGGATACTGGAGCGTGAATTTGCCAGAACGGACGATTGAAAAATCTGGACCGCCCCGCGTTCCGAAAACCGCTGCTATGTTGATGCTGACGATCACTGTTTGTCTGGCAATATTGGCCGTCTTTGCGAATCTCCAGCGATTGCGGCATAGCGACGTCGAATCGGTCGTAATCAGACTGGCAGCGTCGCCTACCCCCAAAACGCAACAGCGTTAAGTTTTGTTTGACATGCACAAGCCCGCCGTTTTCTTCGTCCACCGAACAAGACTGAATCACCGCTGATATGAAAAAATTTTTCGTCCTCTCGTTACTGATTCCTTTTGCGCTGGCTTGTTCTTGCCAAAAGCGCGATGCCACTGCCGAACAACAACTCGTTCAACGAAAAGCGGACTTGGACGCCCGCGAGAAGGCACTGGACGAACGGGAAAAAGCATTAACGGACCGGGAGAAATTGGCCGCGAAGCCGAGCGTTCCCACAGTTCCCCGGACAGTTCCCGCCCAACCTCAGCGAAGTATTCCCCCTGAGCTTCAAGGGCTGATCGCCGACCCTTCGCAGGCAAGAGGTGATAGTGATCGAGAACAGCGAATTCAGGAACGCCTCGCTGAAAGGCAACGCAAGATCGAGGAGATACAGAAAATGAGGGCGGCTCGGGCGCGGGCACGTCCCCAGCCGACAACTCCCGCCACGGAAGCTGCTTCGCCCAGTCCATCGCCCACGCCAGAATAAGTTTGGGTCGCTCGTTAGGCGGTCTTGTCGGAATTCTCCGGTGAGTTTGCCGAATGCCTGGCAAGTTCGCGCGCGTACTGGAGTGTGTCGATGGAACCAATATCCTTATCGCGCCGAATTGCTTTGATTCTTGGGAAACGCAGAGCTAGTCCGCTGGCGTGACGTGTACTGGGCTGGATTGAATTGAAGGCCACTTCGAGTACCACATTCGGCTTCACTCTGCGATACCGGCCGTGATCAACTATTGTGTTCTGCTTGAAGTGCTCGGTTAATTCTGCGATCTCCGCGTCGGTCAATCCGCTGTAGGCTTTACCAATCGGCAAAAGTTCGCCGGTGCTTTCGTCCCGCACGGCGAACGTATAATCGCTCAGCACGTGGTTACGTTTGCCGTGGCCAAGTTCGACCGCGACAACCACCACGTCCAGCGTCGCCAACTCGCGCTTCAGTTTGAACCAATACATTCCACGCGTGCCAGGAAGATAGAAGCTCTCAGGGTCCTTGATCATCAAACCTTCATTCAAACGTCGGCGCGCATCTTGAAAAACTTGCTCGAGTTCGTCAGCAGAACATGCCGCCGCTACTTGGGCCTTCTGAAATTTAGGCGGTAGGACGAGCGAGACGAGTTGTTCCCGCCGCTCGCGCAACGGAACATCCAACAACGAGCGTCCGTCTAACCAGAGCAGATCGAAGATTACAAACGCGACCGGAACGTCCGCTGCCGCTCCTGCAAACAGGTCTGTATTCTCGTCCTTGCGCCCGAGACGTTTTTGCAAATCGAAGAAAGTCAATCGCCGGCCTTCTGCAAAAGCGATGATTTCGCCGTCCGCAATGAGCTCCTTTTGAAAATTCGCGGCTTGTTCGGCGAGCTCCAGGAATTGACCCGTAATTCGCCTTAAATCGCGCGAGAAAATTTCGACTCTTTCTTTGCTGCGATGAAGTTGGGCGCGGATGCCATCGAATTTGTCCTCAACATACACGGTAGCCGCGAGCGACGACCCCGGCTGGCCGCGGGCAGTGCCCGAGCTTTTAGCAAAGCGGTTCCACACCGCATCCGCGGATGGTTCGGGAGTGGCGAGCATACATTTAATGGGACGAAACATCGATAGCTCGGCTTCATGGAGTTTTTTTCGCGAAGCGAGTAGCGCGGTTTGACCGATGTCGCCTAACAACATGTTGGCACGTTTTACTTCTTCGAGCGGAACATCAAATGCCTTTACGATGCTTTCCTCCACCAAACCCTCGCGCAATCCAATCCGCAGGTCGCCGGTCAAAATCTTGACGATGTACTCGCCTTCACGCGCAGACAAGGCCGAAAACCGCTCTTGCAGGAGCTTTGCTTTGGCAATCGGACCACGTGCGAGATGAAGATTTTGGAACAAGTCGGCCGATTCCAAAAGGCTGAATGGTTGTGGCGCTGTTCTGCCGTCGAGAACCTCAAGTGCAGTCTGGCCGGCATCGCCGTATCTCGCCGCCATACGATGAAACTCCGCATCGCTAATTTTGGTGGCGCCCTTTAGCGCGCGGAAGATTATGGCCCATCCTACCTGTAATATTCGCAGATCACTTTGGGCAAATGCTTTTCCAGTGAAATACGTGGTGACAATCCGAAGCTGCTCGCTTGGCAGGCTTCGCAGGTAATCAGATAGGAACCGAATCTTCTCTAATTTTGCCGGAGTCCCACTAATAGCTTCACCGACATTAGCAAACTCAAGAAATTCAGATTTATCCTCTGACTGGCGCGAGTCCGGTGGTGCTCCGGCGGGTTTCGGCAGAGATTGCAGCGCGATGTCGCTGTGTCCAAGGTGCAGCTCCATCTGGTTTTCTTCACTCAACGCCCACGCCTCAACGCCGCGCGTCCGAAGATCGCAGGCAAACGCTGCGGCAAAACCGTGGAGAGTAAATACCCGGCGCGGCTGGACCAATTCGACGTACCGAAGCAAATCGTCATAATCGGCGTGATCCGAGAGAGCAAACGCTGCATCGACTTGGTAGCGAAACACCGCGCCCGGATCAACGGCCCAACCACTGATCAATGCCACACGCTTGCGCGGAATCTTCTCGAGCATGGGCGAGTGGTTTGCGCTGGGTGGACATATCAACACCTTGCCTGCTACGTCATTCCCGTTGTATCGCATGTATTTGCAAAACGATTGGCCGAACCGTTCGTAAATGCGGGTCATCTGGTAAACCGAGCCATGCAGCATAGGGGTTAAACCGGCGCTCTCGAGCGAACAAAGGATTTCCTGCGCTTTGCCTAACGAATATCCCAACAGGACCGGGACTCCACCCGCGTCAATCGTTTCGCCGCAAAAAGCAACCATGGTATTAATGACCTGTTTCGTTGGGGGAAAACGATAGCGCGGAAGACCGAAGGTTGTCTCCATGACAAGGGTATCGGCCCGACGCCACTCTGCTTGTTCGGCTGATTTACCGGGCCGCAGTTTGAAATCACCTGTGTACAGCAGCGTCTCTTCATAGCCGAAAAGAAGACATTGCGCTGAACCCAAGATGTGGCCGGCAGGCAGTAACATCAGTTCGACACCCCGAACAGATCGCTTTTCCCCAAATGACAGCGCATGCTCGACGCGCAAGCCCGGGAGACGGACTTGCATCAAGTGCGCCGTGCGCTTGGAGACGACAACTTCTCTGTGCGGTGCGATATGGTCGCTGTGCGCGTGCGAAACGAATGCGAAACATTTTGCGTCCCGTGGATCGAGCCAGAAATCGTGTTGCGGCAGGTAAACGCCGCGGTCGTAGCGGACTGCAATCACGCCAAAAATTACTTCGGAATCCGGGGAGTTCCATGTGCCCGTAAAAGCAAATGCCAGACAGACCTTGCGCGTTGACATCTGCTTGAACAGACCGCTTTATTACGGAAATGAGGTTTGCCGCTGCGGTTTTCATTTTGGGCGTTCTGACCCTTCCCGCTCTCGGGAAGAGCGCTCGGGAAGAACCGAAGGTGGTCGAAAAAGTGACTCCGCTGCCCGTCGCGTTAGACAAAGACTTCGAGTTTCGTAAAACCAAACTCTTTTTCTTAAGCGAGCAAACACCAAAGGCCAGTCAGCGAACGCATGGGACGAGCACCCTTGGCGCAAAGTCAAATACGCCGAACCAAAAAACCGCTACGGTTCAAGATGCTCCCATCACTTTTGAAAGGCAATACCGACTTTATGGCGCGGTAACGGCGCTGGATCGACGCCAGCGGTTTGGTGATTACTTTGATTTTTTTTGGCGGGCTAAACGCCCCTCAGATGTCACCGTTCGTCTGGAATATCGGCAGGAGAAATTGCATGAGCACGTCCAGGCGCAGGAGATCACATACAGAAGCGCGCGGGGCACGCATAAGACAGAATTCAAGGTGATCGGAGACGATTATTTTGATGATGGTCGCGTGATCGCGTGGCGATGCCTGCTAATTGCGAGCGGCCGAATCGTGGCGGAAAACCGCTCGTTTCTCTGGGAGTAACTTGCGGCGGCGGCACGTCTGCGTCTTTCTAGTCGGGGCTCACGCTTCGCACCAGGGATTCGCACCCATGGTGTGCTTGGACCGCTGCATTCCGAAGTAGTTGATGAGAGGTTTTCCCATCCGCTGCCAGGTTTGACAGCACGCCTTTGAGGCTGGTATCGTTTAAAAGAGCAACTGTGGACTCGTCTATTCAAGTTGGGGTAAGAGGGCCGACCGTATGGGTGAAAGTGGAAGGAAAAGGTAGTTTCCTCAATAGCGGCAACCTCAAGGAGTTCTCTCGCGAAATGTTGGATCGCGGCTATCGCGAATTTATCGTGGATCTGGCGGGCTGCGCCATGATGGATTCCACATTTATGGGAACGATGGCCAGCGTAGCATTGCGACTAAAGGAACTTGGCCATGGGCATCTTCATATCGTCCACTGTAGAAACCGCAGCCAACAACTCCTTTCCGGGCTTGGACTGGATCAGATCTTTGATATTCATAGCGATGGCGCCAGCGCCCCTGAATGTGCAGCCCTCGAGCAAGCCACCAAAGAGCAGTCATCAAATTCCCGAAAAATGGATCAGACAGAAACGATGCTGGAAGCACACGAGGCGCTTTGCCAGGCCGCGCCGGAAAATATCTTTCGCTTTAAGGACGTTCTCGATTTTCTGAGGCAAGACCTTCATCACGAGACGTCTTCGAAGTAAGCTGGCCCCGCGATGTGGCCGACTCTTTTCCTTGGACTGCTTGTCGTGTCTGTGGCGGGGTGGGGCATCACTGCGTACCTACAGAAGCGACGGATTCGCAGACTCGAACGCTCGCATGAGGAAATCCAAGTCGAAGAAACCCTGGTCTTCGATTTCCTGCATGGCCTGGGGGAGGCGTTCCGGGAGACGATTCGACCGCAGGAACTGCATCGACTGATCGTGGAGGGGGCGGTGCGCATCCTGGATGCACATGGCGGCGCACTGTATGTGACCGATCGCACCGGCGGTAAGCTCACGCCCGCCTTCATCTCGAAGGATTGTCCTCCGTTGGTCGATGTTCCGTCGAACATCTTGCAACAAGCGGCTGCGAATCCCATCGCTCTGGAGACTTTCCTGCGGCTGCGGACCGTCGCCCCGCGCGAAGGAGTAATTGGGCGCGTCTGGCAAGCCGGTCAGGCCGTTTGTCTCAATGAGTTCTCCGAAGCGCCGGAACTGGCGCAATTGCGCGGAAGTGCCTTTGGCAGCGTGTCCGTGATGGCAACGGCACTGCGGTACGGAGACCAGGATCTGGGGGTTCTGGCGCTGGCTAATGGTCCGATGGGCGCGCCTTTTTCGCAGGCAGATCTCGTTGTCTTTAAATCCATCGCTGAACAATCCGCCTTTGCGCTCTACAACGCGACCATTTATTCGATGGCGAACGAAAAGAAACGGCTTGATCACGACCTCGAAATCGCGCGCGACATTCAACGCATCCTGCTCCCATCCGAGGCGCCGGCGATCGATGGATTTCAGATCAGCGGTATCAATGTACCGGCCCGGCAGGTAAGCGGCGACTATTTTGATTACATTCAAGTCGATCAAGACCGGCTTGGCGTCGCGATCGCGGACGTATCCGGCAAAGGTGTGCCTGCGTCGCTGATCATGGCGATTTGTCGCAGCGTATTGCGCGCAGAGGCGGCCCGGAACCCGTCACCGGCGGACGTCTTGCGAAAGGTAAACCGCCAACTTTATCCGGACATTAAAGAAGACATGTTCATTAGTATGGCTTATCTGATCCTGGGTCATCAGCAGGATGGCGTGACGCTCGCGCGCGCTGGACACGACGCACCGTTATGGTACAAGCGGCAGTCCCAAACAGTGATGCCAGTAAAATCGCCGGGAATGGTGGTGGGAATTGACAGCGGGAGCGTATTTGATAGGCTTACGGTTGATTTCGCGGTACCGCTCGAGCGCAATGACTGCCTCGTTCTCTACACCGACGGTGTGACCGAGACGCTTAACTCCGAAGGAGATGAGTTCGGCGTTGATCGGATGATGCAGTCCGTCCGCGCCAGCGCGAACGACAGCGCACAAGCGATTGTGAAGAGGATTATCGAGGACGTGCGCGAGTTTACCGGTTCGGTTCCGCAAAATGATGACATGACATTGATCGCGATACGCAAAACATGAAAAAGAATTCTTCCCGGCAGCAGGAAGTGAATTCGTCAGCGCAGATAAAGCAGGAATCCCTGGTAGGGACTGCAGGTGGCGCCGATTCCGAAGATGCAATGTCCGGCTTGCAAGCCGATCTCGACCGGTTCCGCGATCTCGCGTTGCGTAGCCAGGCGGATTTCGAAAATTACAAAAAGCGCGCGGCCCGCGAAAAAGACGATGCAGTCAAATACGCCAATAGCGCATTGCTCCAGCAGTTGGTCTCAATCCTCGACAATTTTGAGCTTGGTCTGGCGGCTGCCAAAACCCACGGTGATGAATCTCCGATCTATTCCGGAATGGTTCTCGTTCAAAAGCAGCTGAACGATTTGCTTGCGGAAAACGGACTGGAACCGATAGAAGCCGAAGGCAACAAGTTTGATCCGAATCTGCACGAAGCGATTGCCCACGAGCCGAATGTGTCTCCCGAAGGAACGGTCATTCGCCAAGCCCGGCGCGGATATCGTTTGAAGGATCGTCTGCTGCGGCCTGCCCGCGTAGTTGTTTCCAGCGGTCCTGCAAAGAAGTGAGCGTTCTTGCTTGCTTCGCATATTAGTCCCATACGTCACGACGGATTCATCGTTGCATGGCTACAGACAAACGCGATTATTACGAAGTGCTCGGAGTCGGCCGAACTGCCACCGATGAGGAGATCAAACGCGCCTATCGCAAGCTGGCGGTAAAGTTTCATCCGGACAAAAATCCGGACGACCCGCACGCCGAGGAAAAATTCAAGGAACTGGGCGAAGCTTATGACGTCTTGATGGATGCGGATAAGCGCGCCGCATACGACCGGTTCGGGCACGCAGCCTTCGTGCAGGGTAGCGCCGGTTTCGGTGCCGGCGGTTTCCATGATCCGTTCGAAATTTTTCGTGAAGTCTTCGGCGGGAGCGGATTTGGTGGAGGTATTTTCGAGACGTTCTTTGGGGGCAGCCCTGGCGGACGCGCAGATGATCGCCGTCGCGGATCGGATCTGCGCTATGACATGGAAATCAAACTTGAGGAGGCAGCTTTCGGCGCAGAGAAGACAATTGAGATTGAGAAGCTTGATAGCTGCGACAAATGCCACGGTAGCGGCGCTGAAGCGGGGTCACGCAGGGTCACCTGCACAACGTGCGGCGGCCGCGGTCAAGTAATCAGCTCGCGTGGTTTTTTCCAAATCTCGCAGACATGTCCTCGCTGCCATGGTGCCGGTGAAGTTATCGAAAAACCGTGCCAGAAATGCCGTGGCGAAGGACGCGTGGAAGAGCTGAGTCGTATTAAAGTGAAAGTTCCCGCTGGAATCAGGGAAGGCACACGATTGCGTTCACCGGGGAATGGCGAGGCTGGAATCGCCGGCGGTCCAGCGGGCGACCTGTATGTCGTCATCCATATCAAGGAGCACGACGTTTTTCACCGCGAAGTCGACGATTTGTATTGCGAGGTACCGATCCCGTTTTCAGTCGCCGCCTTGGGGGGCGAGACCGATGTGCCGACCCTTGAAGGCAAGGCCCAGCTCAAAGTCCCAGCTG
>QHPE01000145.1:0-2769 GCA_003218945.1 Verrucomicrobiota bacterium
GGATAAGGGTAGCCACTGGGATAGCTGTAGAACCAAATTTGGTAATTGCGCCGGAAATCCACATCGCCGCGCAGATCATTCAACATCGGCACCCACGTGACCGGTGTGTCCATAAGCCCATGGATGAAAAGGACGACCGTCTTGTTTGGATTGTAAGGTTCAAAGCGGATGATCCGGGCGGTGGCGGCGTATTCCTGGGGCCGAAGGAGACGAGCTAATCCAAGCTTCTGGGGCTTTTCACGGGCAAGCTGGAGGGCATATGCCGCCGTGAAGTTTGCCGCCAACTGATAGGTGTGTCCGTCCACGCGCACGGTCTCCGTGGCGAGCGGATCGTTAATCGTGATGACGCAGCGGGAACCTTCGAACTGCGCCGTCGCGGTAACGCTATAGAAGATGTTTGGCGCACAGAAGAGTGCACTGGCTTGTTGCGCTGTGAGGGTTCGCTCCGCAACGAGCGGCGCGCCGATTCCGTCCTTCTTCACGTGGTCCTTCACATAGGTGCCTTTGAAATTGAGCTGATCGGCCGGAACCAAGTCGTAGAGCGCAAGGTTCCACTCCGGCCGCGGATCGCGCTTCCACGTGAGAGTGTACTCGCCATTCGCGCCGACACTCATGGGATTTGTCCACGGATCCAATTTCGCATCCCGGATGACAGTGAAGATGCGTGCGACCGCGAAGTTGTAATCGCGCAGTGCTTCTGCATTCTCCGGGTTACGATCGAGCTGGCGTAAAGCGTCTCGCGCAGCGGCTACGAACGCGCCGAGCGCGACTATTGGCTGCTGCTTTTCCTCGGCTAACGCGCTATCGATTGTTTGCGTTACGACCTGGTTTGCGCCTGAGCTGGGCGGCAATGGGGCCGGACGCTTTTCCGACACGGTGGCAATTTGTGCACAGCCCGCAAAAAACGCGAGGCACGTTGTGGCTGCGATCAAGCGAATCCAGATGGATGTTTTCGAATTTTTGGGATTCATAGGACTTACCGATGTTGACCAGAGTCGTAGGTAATCATGTGAACAATGTTGCCATGCCTGCAGCCATGTCTCCATAGGACTTTAGGGCTGTATCCTCTCGAGCCGGTAAGCCCGAATCGCATCCCGAAAGACGGGGCCCGGGCGTTTTCCAGCGAATACCACGGTTTCCGTACCGGCGACGCGGGCTGCGCACAGAGCGGAAAGCCAATCTTGGTTACTACCGCCGCAGGACAACCCCGCGAGCCCCGGCCCCTGCTCCGTGAAAGCCGACGCCAACACCACCGCCAGCACCGATCCAATCGATAAACAAGGCGGTTGCGCCACCGGCCTTGGGCATCGCGCCTTCGATCAACTTGTAGCTATAGACCAAGTCTTTCCCATCAACGACCGGATGACTGATCTTAACCACGGCAAGCGTGTTTTCGTGATTTCCGGACTCATAAACAGAAATCGTGGCGTTGGGCGGATCGCTGCTGAAGTTGTCCGGACCTTCGCCCGCTCTCCATTCGTCCAGATAGGCAGGCATCGTGAGATGCCCGGCGACGCGCACCGGGCGATCCGAGAAATACAGCGTTTGCTGGCAGACATTGACCAGCCGCAAAGTGTTGCCATCAGCATTTAGATCGTCAGCAGTTTGCACGAACATCAACTGGACTTTACTTTCATCAGTTTTCTTCTTTTCATCGGCCCTGCCCGTGGGCAAAACAGAAAGAATGAGTGCGCCAGTAAGCGCGATGAGTTTGCTCAAGTTAGGGTGAGTTTTTATAGTTCGTTTCTTAGTTTCAGCTGTTGTCTCGTTAGTTATGGTTTGAAATTGCTGGAGCCGCCGGCGCACAGGTCATAGGTGTTGCCAATTTCGTCCTGCACAATGTGAGCGATGCCATCGACGGCTTTAATCGTCAGGTCTTGGTCGATGACATTGATCCGGAACTTCCACCCGGGCGCCAGCTTCAGCTTGCTCCCCGAGATCCTTGAGCGAATCATAAGTCTCGCTCGGGTCCACAATGAGGGACGCAGCCTGCATGACCCACGGATTGCCCTGCGGATCTTCCAAGATGAAGACGGGTTTGCCCTTGTCGAAGCCCATGGTCGATTTGCGCGCGACCGTGGTCGGCTTATAAGCGGTGGATCCCTTTTCGTGGACGTTCATGTTTTTTGGCAGGTTTACCTGGCAGAACCAGCGGGCCTTCAGGCCATCAAAATCCCGTTCCGACCGGCAGATCGATCCAGTCATTCGTCCAAAACCGCGGACCATTCTTGAACACGCTCAGCACGTCGAATTGCTTCTTCAACGCAACGGCATCCACCTTATCTAACATGGCTTGGGGCGATGAATCACGCGGATCGGCGCTGTTGTTCAGGCCCGACGTGTTATAGACCGCAGCGTTGAGGTTGTGCGTCAATCCATTGCCGCCGATGAGGAATATTTCCGTGTAGCGCAGAGCGCGCAGATTGTCGAACCGCATGACTGTGGCATCGACGCCATCCTGCGGCACAGCCTTCACCGCCTTGGAATAGACGACGAACGAAACGATGCCCAGCAATAACACGATTGCTCCGATAATTTTGGTTTTCATGTTGGTTTTCGTGATATGGCAGGACTAGTGAGGCTCGCCCTGCAGGTGATGAATCGGCTGGCCGTCAACCGCCGTCGCTTCGGTGTTCTCGAGCTTCTTGATGTCTTCCTCCGTGAGCTTCGGGCGATCCACCTTGATGGTCAGTTTTTCGAGCTTGGCAGTAAGCGGGAACGGCGGTTTATAATCCTCGTCATTCACGCCAGTCAGCGTGTCGGAGCCGA
>QHPE01000145.1:2786-18862 GCA_003218945.1 Verrucomicrobiota bacterium
ATCATGGGTAAGGTGTGCGGCATGGTAATGGTTTGAACTTCCTTGCCATCCACCTTCAACGTGCCGGTGCCGGGACGACCGAGACCACTCATGTTATTGAAGGCAAGTGTGCCCAGGCCCAGGCCGTCGTACTTGAAATCAAACGCGACGGTATGCGTGCCGGGCGCGAGCGCGTCTGGGCCTTCCCACTTGATGCGCTTTAGGTCAACCATGTTCCACAGGAACACCGGCTTGCCTTTGAGCAGGTAGAACCCGTAACCGCCAAACCGTCCACCGGAGGTAAGGATCATGCCCTCGGCGCCGCCTTCCGGCACTTCGATGTCGGCAGTAATGGTGTAAGAGCTGTCGAGCAGGAACGGTGAATCGCCTTGCGGCAAGCCGACCATCGGGCGCGTGTACACGAACTCGGTGCGGCCGGCGGTGATGTTCGGACGCGGCGCCACGATGCGGGCCCCCACCGAGGCGTCCATCGGAAAGACCTGATATTTCTTCGCTTCCGCGATGAACATCTGCTTCATCTGTTTAACTTTGTCCTGATTCTTGTCTGCGATGTTTTGGGATTGGCTGAAGTCCTTGTTCAGGTCATAGAGTTCGAGGACCTGGTTGTTAAGCGGGTCCGGATTCGCTGCTCCCATGACTTCCCATGGCGCGCGGTTAACCTGGGTGCTCAACAGCCAGCCTTCATGATACAAGGCCCACTGGCCAAACATCTCGAAGTACTGCGTCTTGTGCCGGGATGGTTCCCTGGCGTTCTTGGAGTCGAAGGTGTAGGCGAAGCTCGTGCCTTCAATGGGCGCTTGCTTGATACCGTCCACAGATTCGGGCGCGGAGATGCCGGTTACCTCGAGGAGGGTCGGCACCACGTCGATGACGTGCATGAACTGCTCGCGGAGAGCGCCAACATCCTTGATGTGGCCGGGCCATGAAACAGCCATGCACTGACCGATGCCGCCGAGCCGTGAAGCGTTTTGCTTGAACCAGGTGAAAGGAGTATCAAAAGCCCAGGACCAGCCGGCTGACATGTGGTTGTAGGTCTGCTCCGTGCCCCAGACATCGTACCATTTCATCTGAACTGCAACGGGCATCATGTTAACGCCGTTGAAGAACGCGACTTCGTTGGGTGTGCCAAGCGGGCCGCCCTCGGCGCTGGTGCCGTTGTCGCCGTTGATATAGATGATGAGGGTGTTATCGAGTTTGCCCATGTCTTCGACCGCCTGAATAACACGACCGATTTCATTGTCGTTGTACGCCTCATAGGCAGCGAAAATCTCGACCTGCTTGATAAAGAGCTTCTTTTCCTCGGGCGTGCAATCATCCCAATTCTTGATGACCTTCGTCGGCCACGGCTCTATCTGGGTGTCCTGCGGAATCACCCCAAGGCGCTTCTGGTTCTCAAAAATTTTCTCACGCAGTTTGTTCCAGCCCTCGTCGAACAAGTGCATGTTGTGGATTTTGTCCACCCATTCCTTGGTCGGATGATGCGGCGCGTGCGTGGCGCCGGGAACGTAGTAGCAGAAGAATGGCTTGCTCGGATCGATCTGATCAACGCGGTTCAGGTAATCAATCGCGTCGTTGGCCATGCCAGTGACTAAGTTCCAACCCGGCTTACCGTCGAAGGGATAGATCTGCGTGGTATTGCGGAACAGGTTCGGCGCCCATTGATTCGCGTCACCGCCGACGAACCCGTAGAAATACTCGAAGCCCATGCCGAGTGGCCATTGGTCGAACGGCCCGATCGCGCTGGCCTCGAAGGCCGGTGTATTATGGTCCTTGCCGAACCACGAGGTGGCGTAACCATTATCCAACAAGATGCGGCCGATGGTCGCCTTGTCTTTCGCGATGATACTGTTGTAGCCGGGGAAGCCCGTGGCTTGCTCGGAGATCACGCCGAAGCCGGCCGAGTGATGATTGCGCCCGGTAATCAATGCGGCGCGCGTCGGCGAACAAAGCGCGGTGGAATGGATGTTATTATAGCGCAGACCTGCCTTCGCGATGCGATCCATCGCCGGTGTCGGGATGACGCCGCCGAACGTGCTCGGCACGCCGAACCCCGAGTCGTCGGTCATAATCAGCAGGATGTTGGGCGCCTGTTTGGGCGGCACGATGCGTGGCGCCCACCACGGTTTCGACTGGAGGGCGTCATTCTTAGTCACACCGCCGAATTTCGGGTCGGGCGGCGGGAGTTGCTTTCCGCTAATGGTTGTCGTGGCGCCGGGCGAACCTGGCGTTCCGGTGGTTTGGATCTGTTCTGCCTGGAGGGAAGCAGCCGCCACTATAAAAATGCAAGGTTGGATACTCGTGAAAATGATTTGTCTTAAGGATTTCATAGGCGTTAAACGGGGTTTGCTAGTGCTGATGTAAGCGTAACCTTGTTGCACTCGCCACGAAGCGTCTATGGGACTTTGGGGCTATACGCAGTATAGTATCGCAGCCGACATGGCTGCCTCTACAACTGTGGTGACACGCTATTGGAATCACGCCGCCGCCGAAGCTGACGAAGGGAATCGAGCGCGCGGGTCGTTGATCGCTTTGCCTGCAAACCCTATAAACGCCGCCGGACGGCTTGGGCTTGATATAGGCCTAAAGTCCCATAGACAGTCACCTGTTAAGCGCGGCAGAATTGGAGCATGTTTAAGAAAATTGCATTTGCATCATTGGTGACGTCAGCGATTGCCCTGTTGTGCGCGGCCGTAAACGCTCAAGACTTCCCTATCCTGGATCAGATTGCCTCGAAAGTTGTTCAGAAGTATCAGCAAGCGACCTGCGAGCAGTTGTGGCAGGAGAGAGCACAAAAGGGTAAAAAACCAGAATCGCCAATGGAGCAGAAAGCCCTTGAGATGTTGAAATCCGATCCGCAGATGCGCCAGGCATTCATCAGCAAGGTAGCCGCTCCCATCGCGAACAAAATGTTCGAATGCGGCATGATTCCATGATGATCGCAAATACGTGTCGTTGGTGCGCGCTGCTCCTCGCGTTAGGTGTGGTTCTGACCATCCCGACTGCGCAGAGCAAGCCGCCGGCGGGAAAGAAGAAGGCCAAACCGGCCGCCGCCGAGGCAAGCCCTGCTCCCGAAGCCACACCTTCGCTTGAGCCCAAGGCGATTGACATTCTGAAGGCCGCGAGCAGCCGTTTGGCCGCCGCGCGGACAATCAAATTCAATGCGGTGCATTTCTATGAGAGTCCGAGTCGTCAGGGTCATCCGCTCGCTTTCACCACAAAGTCCGAAGTTACGCTTCAGCGACCAGACAAGCTGCGCGTAATCATGTCCGCCGATGGTCCGGCCTCCGAGTTTTATTATGATGGGAAGAAGATGATGGCGTATGCGCCAGCTGAAAATCTGGTGGCTGTTGCCGACGCCCCGCCGACCGTCGACGCAGCGTTGGAGCAAGCCTATCACTTCGCTGCAATCTATTTCCCGTTTGACGACTGGATTGTCGCGGATCCTTACAAGGCGATGTCGGACGGCATGAACCTCGCCTATTACATCGGTCAATCGAAGGTGGTAGGCGGAACGACAACGGACATGGTAGCGTATATCGACCACGGCGTGTTCATACAGGCGTGGATTGGAGCCGAAGATAAACTACCTCGATTACTCCATGCCGTATACCTGGACGATCCGGAGCGATTACGCCACACGTTGGTCCTCTCCGATTGGCAACTTGACGCGGCTGTTCCGCCCGACACGTTCGCATCAGCGAAAGCCGCCAGCGCGAACCCGATGCCGTTTGCCCATCCGCATCCGGAGGACTCACCCGGTGCTGAGCCCACGGCAAGAGGCAAACCACCTAAAAAACAGTAGAGCTAGAAGAAGCCAGAAAGGTAAACATCATGAAAAAAATCATCGTTGGATTCGTAGGTCTTATGGTCATCCTGCTCCCGTCAGAGATTGCCTTTGCTTTCGGCCGTGGCGGCAGTTATAGCGGCGGTAGAGGCAATTTCTCAAGCAGCAACCGGTATGGCGGCAGTACGTCACACAGCTATGGATCGACGAGCCACAGCAACGCCTACGGTGGCAGCAGCTCTCACACCGCCGGGCAAGGCACGACCCACAGTAGCGCTTACGGCACCAGCACGTCACACAATGAAGGCGGAGGCACGACTCACACGAACGCCTATGGCGGCAAAACGTCTGGCGAATACGGCGAGGGAGCGACGCACACAAATACCTACGGCGGTAAGACGTCGGCTCAATACGGCGAAGGGGCTACTCACACGAACACCTATGGGGGCAGCACTTCAGCTCAATACGGGCAGGGCGCGACGCATACCAATGTTTACGGCGGTACCACTTCCGGCGCGTACGGCGAGGGCGCATACCACACCGGTGCCTACGGATACGGCACTGCGTATCATCCGCCTACCGCTTATTATGGCTATCATCCCCCCGCCACGGTCAACTACTACGGATCAACATGCGCCAACTGCAACGGTTGGGCGACTGCCGCCGCTGTCACAACCGCCGCTGTTACTGGTGCGGCTGTCGCTTCAGCAAATGCAAACGCTGCCAATGCTAATGCCAACGCTGCGGCCGCGTCAGCCAACGCTTACAACGCCGGGTACAACGCCGGCACGACCACAGCCACGACCAGTCAACCCGCCACGACCACGACAACCGTGGTTGCGACACCAGGCAACTATTCCATGGGACAGATGGTTGCGGCTCTCCCGGCCGGTTGCATTACACCGACCGTCCAAGGCACAACCTATTACTTGTGTGGGAATACCTGGTTCAGCGCAGCCTACGGCGCAAACGGCGTTTACTACCGCGTCGTACCTAGTCCCGGCGGCTAGGCTTACAGGACCGCGCAGCCGACACGGCTGCCTCTACAACTGTGGTGGCACGCGTGTCGCGTGCGGCCCGTTAGGTTCTTTGTAGCTACTGTAACTGGTTTGATTGATTTGCCAGGTCCGCTTCGGCGGTGACAACAACCATTCACTGACCGGGGTGTAGTTTTAATCTCACAGCGTGTCTCGCGTTCGGTCCACTGGTTGACCCGTTCACTGACCCGGCGGCGGATCAATTTTGTTCTCACGCGTTTGCTCCGGCGAAGACCTCGTAACTGGAAGGTAACCTTCGTCACTCCATTGACGCACTTGCGCTTCGGTCTTCTCGGTCCTCTTCGGATCCAATCCGCTATCGCGTCCCAGATAAAGAGTCTGCGAGGGAAAGGCGAATCCGGTCCCGCTCTCATTCACGATGTCCATGACCTGCAGGAATACCTCTTCGCGAACGCTAAGAAATTCCGGCCCTTTCGTTGTTTTCACATAGGCGAACAATTCAATATCCAGCGACGAGGCACCGAAACCGACAAACCGAACACGGACAAGATCGGGCTGAATTTTCGGATGACGCTGAAGCGCCTCCCGAATCTTGACCAGCAAATAGCGCAGTTGCTCCGGACTGGTCTCATAGCGAAGGCCGATGACGGACCGGATCAACATTTGGTCGCGTTGGGACAGATTCACCAGCGGCATCTTGGAGAGCACGCCGTTAGGCATGGTCGTGAGGGTGCGATCCCCTCCTCGAAGCCGCGTTGAGCGAATGCCGATGGCCTCGACCGTTCCCTCCTCAGTGCCGTATCGGCAGACGTCGCCAACCCGAATGGGTTTATCCGCGAACAGACTCAGACCGCCAATCAGATTCTCGACGGTCGGCTGCGCGGCCAGAGCGATGGCCAGCCCGCCGACGCCCAGCCCTGCGAGGATCCCATATACCGGCAAGCCCAGTTGGCTGGCACCCACCGCCAGTAATCCAGCTGCGACAACGATTCCCAATAATCGCATGCAGATGCGAATGAGATACGCGTCAATGCTCTCGGTATTGATCTTGGGTGTGGCGATGATCGCTTCGGCGAGCACCGGTGCGATGCGCCAGACGATCCATGCGCCGGCCAGAAACATGATCGCCGTAGCCGCGATCTGGATGATGCTTGCCACCTCACCGATGAAGTTGATTTGCGCAAGAGCGAAGTAGGTGACCGCAGGCGTGGCTACGAGAAAGAACAACGGCAGCGCCAATCGCGCCAACCCATGCAAAACTGGATGCTCACTGCTGCCTCGGCGAGACAGGCGTGACACCGGCCGCAACAACAGCGCGCAGCAACCGAGAATCAGAAACAAGATGATCCACTTCCATGCCGCTTGCTCTGCGATCGGGGCGCGAAGCCACGGAGGAAGCGCTTTGATCCACGCAATCGGAATCATCCAGCCCCCGCCGCCGATTGTTATTTCCCGGAAATGTTCGAGAGGGACCAGGCGTGTATAAGCCAAGCCGCGCACGCGCTGGTAGAATTCTTCCGATCTGGCGACGGTCCCGGCGCTGAATAAAAATTCGCCGCTGCGCGGTCCGCTTTTCACGCGCTCGATAACAATTTCCGTGTCCGGAATCACCCAGCGCTCGGGGTTGCTGCCGGAGAGTCCACTCAATTGCGCCGCGTCGGGGATCTGGTCAGACGGGGGAAGCTGGATCCGGTTCAAGGTTTCATACAAGCCGGCCGCCGCCGCGAAACCCGTTTTTCTGCGAGCCGCCGGCGCGACCTCGGTCAAGTCGAGGCATTTCACGACAGGTCCTGCCAGTGAAAAAAGGTGGTCGAATTTCGTGCGCGAAGGAGATCGCAGGTAATCCCGGGCGAGGTACGCGCCCACCGCATCCCCGGCATCGAGGAACGTCTTTAACGTGGCTCGCGGACTCGACAGATCCAGCGGCTTGAGCGGATTCACCGGCTCCTGACCCAAGGCGGCCGTGGCGACGCACAGCAACGCCAGGGAGATCTGCAGACGGCGAAGCGAATTGATAGGTGCGCCGAAAACACGAGGAACCGATCCAGTCGCAAACTTGATGAGGGCGGATATCGTCATCCTGTGTCCTTGCTTGTGGTTGGTCAGGTTAGGGTAGATAGAGGATTGCGACAAGAATGGCGTTGAGGATTGCGTGTCTGATCGTATTCCTAACTCCTTTCGTATTGGTACAAGCCCGCTACGTTACCGCTCTAGGCAATGCCGGAGGCGTGAACCCAGATCGGAGTAATTTCAAAGTATTGTTGAGTCGGTTGTGACGTCCTTGTCACTTGGTTGCTTCTTTCCCCCTCGCAGGTGTTGCGGATTTTCTGGGAGAGGGTGACGGACTCGTGGTGGGAGCGGTAGCCTTGAGCTTCTTAAGAAAGAAATCTTTTATGTCTTTGAATTCTGCTGCGTGCGAGCTGTTTGAAACAATCCTGGCCCCAGAAGCATCTATGTAGATTGTGCTGCGAAGGTTTCCCGATCTGTCCGTGAGCCAGGCATTGCCTACGAAATAAATTTGCCGACTATTTGCCATTGTTTTGAGCGCAGAAAGGACGATGGCTTTTTGGTTAGGATTGGTGCTGACAGCAAATGCGTCATCAATGCCGTTCGAGGTGCGAAACGACTTCACTTTCACCGGGAGCCGATCACTGCCAAGTCCGAATATGGCCGCCATTTCTGGGGCTATTGATTCTTGAGTGCCTTGAGAAAGCACCCACTCTGCCACCTTGGAAAGTTCAGCCTGGTCAGCATAAGGAGGTGTTGGAGCAAGACTCTGAGCTAACAAGGCGATGGGAATAAGCGTCGATGCTGCGATGAGAAATCTGCCGTAGTGCCTTTTCATGGGCGACTCTTACTCGCTAGCCTTGTTGGTTGTGCCGTGTCGTTTCTAGCTTCATGATGTCCTTGGACGACTAGCGACGCCAGGCCCGGCGCGCGGCACCTGCGTAGGACATTGGTGTAGCAGGCATCCCAATGATATCGATGAATAACGCACAAGCTCCCCCATTTGCTGGTGCAGTGCCTTCGAGAATGCGCGCGTCGTAGGTGAGATCAGTGCCGGATAGCTGCGGTTTACTAAGTTCAACCACCAGGTCTGATACGTTGTCGCTATTAAACACTGAGAGCGTGGCATTAGGGTTGTCTTTAAGGAAGCTGTCCTTTCCCTTACTCCAGAGCGGAACGAACTTGCTGGTTTGCATATGCCCGGCCATGCGTGCAGGGCGATCAGTGAAGCAGACCGTCACAGGGTTCACTCCTTGCAGGACGAGCTTTCCATCCTTGAACGTTACGCCCTTCGCGTTTTGCACGAAAAGGACATCCACGTTGCCCGACTGCTTTCCGCTGGCAGTCCAGGTTATCAGCGCATCTTTATCGGTCGTTTCGGCTGGAGATTGCGCATGGGTCGTCGATAGGTTTGCTATGCTAATGCCTGCCAGGGTACCACATATCAGAATAAGTTTATTTATTTTCATTGGTTTCGTTAGCTGCTGTTTGGTTTTGGTCTCATAAATCTTAGCTTTATAGGTACTTCTATTGGTTTGTAGGAACGGGTAGATCGAATCGTTAATTCGCGGGTCGTCATCTCACATTGACGGACTGCGCCCCAGGCACACTATACACCAGACGCCCATCGCCGCGTGGAGAACTACCGCAGGCCACAACACAACTCCGTGCAGCCCCAAGCCGATGCCGGCGAAAGCGAGGACAGCGGTGGCGACAATGTTATACATCAGCATCGCAACGACCAATCCTCTGGCAGCGCGGCTTTGCGTGTCATCGCGCGCCAACAAGCAGGCGACACCGAGCGCGAGCAAGGCGGCTCCCGCGACGCGACCGAGGGGTATGCTGGCGCCGGAAATTTCGGCACCGAGCAGCAGCCGAACGACAATGGCGGGTAGGGCGATTAAAGCCAATCCCGTGGCCGCTTCAATGATGGCAGTCAGTATGAGAAAGCGTTTCATAACGTTTAGAGGAAGGTAGGCGGCACTTCTCACCGCCTGCCTCGCGGATTGGCCATGGATGAAAGGTTAGTCGTTAGCTTTCGCGTATGCTTCCTCAACGGCCTTCTTGTCAGCTGCCGATAACTGCGATGGGCCGAGCTTGAAGGTCAGCTTGTCGATGGTCCCGGTAAAGCGGAACGGCAGTGTGTAGCTGCTGTCCACCGCCGTTCGGGTATCCACCCCAATGTCGAAGGTTTCGTCGATGGTCATCATCAGCGGGATCGTGTGCTTGATCGTCTTCTTGGCCAGCTCCTTGCCATCCACAGTGAACACGCCGGTGCCGCCCTTGGCGGGACCGGGGCCGTCGTATTTGAAGTCGAACACAAGGGTGTGCTTGCCCGGCTTGAGCGCCGAGCCAAGTATGTCACGCGCTAATCCCAAGCCGCCTTCCCAGCGGAATCGTTCCAGATCGAGGAAGTTGTAGCAGAAGACCGGCTTGCCTTTGAGCAGGTAAAGACCGTAACCGCCGAACCTACCTCCCAGCGTCACAATCATTCCCTCCGCTTCGCCCTTGGGAACGGTAATTTCCGCGGTAATCGTGTAGTCCTTGTCCAGGATGTCGGGAGCATTTCCGAGGGGGATGCCGGAATTTTCGCCCGTGTAAGTGAAAACAGTTCTCCCGGCAATCGCGCTCGGTCGCGCCGTCTGAAGTCGCGAGAAGGCCGTGTTATCCAAAGGCAACACCTGGTATTTCGCAGCCTCGGTCAGGAACAACGCCTGCATTTCTTTCAGCTTGTCCGGCATCTTATCCGCGAGGTTGTTAAACTGAGAGAAGTCCTCGTTGAGGTTGTAAAGTTCCCATTTGTAGCCATTGACGACATCGGGCAGCTTGCCCGTTGCCAAGTCCCAGGGCGGCGCAAAGGGTGTGGTGTTGGCCATCCACCCGTCGTGGTAAATCCCGCGGTTGCCAGCCATCTCGAAATACTGGGTGTCTCGCTTCGACGGCGCCTTAGCATTCGCCTGATCGAATGTGTAGGCCATGCTCACGCCTTCGATCGGCAACTGCTTGATCCCATTGACCGTGTCCGGCGCCTGGACGCCCGTGACTTCAAGAAGCGTCGGCACAATATCAATAACATGGTGGAACTGGGTGCGGATAGCACCGACATCCTTGATATGGCCGGGCCAGGAAATGGCCAGGCCCTGCCGGGTCCCGCCGAAATGCGACGCCACCTGCTTGGTCCACTGGAAGGGCGTATCAAATGCCAACGACCAACCCACCGACATGTGTGGGTAGGTCTTGTCCGAGCCCCAGTCTTCATAATGCAACATCTGAAGCGCTTCTGGGGCATCCAAGATCCCGTTATAGGCGGTGAGCTGGTTAAAGGCACCGTAGAGCGTGCCTTCCGGGCTAGTGCCGTTGTCGCCGCAGATGTAGATGATCAGAGTGTTGTCGAGTTTACCCATGTCCTCGACCGCCTGGAGGACTCGGCCAATCTCATTGTCGGTATAGGCGGCATAGCCGGCAAAGACCTCTGCCTCGCGCGCGTAGAGTTTTTTGTGCAAGAATGAAAGCGAGTCCCACTTCGGCAATTGAGGCGGCAACGGGGTGAGCTGAGTCGTCTCCGGGATCACGCCGAGCTTCTTCTGATTGGCGAAGATCACGTCGCGCAGCTTTTCATAGCCCATATCGAACTTGCCTTTGAACTTAGTGATCCATTCCGGTTTGGGTTGGTGCGGCGAATGAGTTCCGCCGGGCACATAATAGACAAAGAACGGCTGGTCGGGCGCGGCTGCGTTCAGATCGCGCATGTGTTTGATAGCTTCGTCCGCAAGATCGGTGGTCAGGTTATAGCCGGGCTTGCCGATCCACGGGAAGATCTGGGTATGATCGCGGAATAGGAAAGGCGTCCACTGGTCGGTCTCGCCGCCCATGAAGCCGTAGAAATACTCGAAGCCCATTCCCGACGGCCATTGATCGTATGGCCCGGAAGCGCTGAGCTGGAACGCCGGCGTGTTATGGTTTTTGCCGAACCATGAGGTGGCGTAGCCATTGTCCCGGAGGATCGTGCCGATGCTGGCCTTCTCGGGACTCATGACGGAATCGTAGCCCGGGTAACCCGTGGACAGCTCCGAGATCACGCCGAAACCCATCGAATGATGATTGCGGCCGGTGATCAGCGCGGCCCGCGTGGGCGAACAGAGCGCGGTGGAATGGAACTGGGTGTAGCGCAACCCTGCTTTGGCGATGCGATCCAGCGCAGGCGTCGGAATGACCCCGCCGAAAGTGCCGGAAACGCCGTAGCTCTGGTCATCGGTCATGATGAGCAGGATGTTCGGCGCGCCCTTGGGCGGGACGACGCGCGGTGGCCAGTACGGCTTGGAATCGGTAGCAGCTTCCTTTATCACGCCGCCGAACGGCAGCGGCGGCGGCGGGATTTGTTTCCCGTCAATGGTGACGGTGGCGTCGGGCGAACCGGGTGTGCCGTTGATTTGCTGGGCCCAAACGGAAGGCGCAATCGCCATGACGGTGGCAGCGAGCATCCCCCCAATGAGAATCTGTTTTGTTGATTTCATAGGTGTTAATCTGTTTTGTTGATGCTGATCTGACTCATCTGAATAAGCGCAATCTTGTCGTATCTCCTAAAAAATGCCTATAGGACTTTAGGGCAATGCCAGTGGAACCCCGCAGCCGACACGGCTGCCTCTACAGCTGGGGTAGCACGCGTGTCGCGTGTGAAGTGGGAGTACAAAAGCAGCAACGAGAAAAGCCGTCGAGGTCTTAGAAACTATGTTGCAAACGCTGTAACCACGCTTCTGCCTGCCTCGCTGGAGCCTCGCGAAGGCGAGCGGAGCGTTTACCTTGCCAGAACAGGACGCACATCTAGACGGCGCACAGCGCCGTGGCTACAGGGCGGGGTTACGATAATCTAATCAGCGCGCAAGCTTGCCCGTTTCGTCTGTCAATTGGTTAAGTTGACCTCAAATGCCTGCGCCCCCATGGAGGAAGCCAGGCCTTCGGTCTCGGCGGCGAGATACATAGTCACACCGTTTTGGTTCGTCAGCTTGGCATGCATCTTCCCCTCGATCAGGGTGAGGCCGCGGCTGACGCCGTGATAAGTTCCGGAGAAATCGGAGAGCTTATTTAGGTTATAGACTTTGCCAGTGGCAGAGATCTTTTGGGCGCCCATGCCACCAGCGCCGAGACCAGAGATGGTGAAATGGTGCCGGCCATGGAAATAAAGAGTACCTTTTCCGGCTGCAGCTGAGCCGTAATAAGCAGCCGACCACTCATGAATGCTCACAGTAGCCGAGGGAGGTGTGCTTGGGGCTTGAGTCATTGATGCGCATCCGGCGACGAAGAGGAATGTGATACCGACAAAGGTGGAATTAATGAAGTTGGTTTTCATAGGTTTAAGGCTTCGGACTATTTTATAGGTTTGGGTTTTCTCAGTTAAGTCACGAATTTTGTCAGGTCGGCGAGGAAGTGCCTATAAGACTTTAGGGCAATGGCTATCGCCGCGTTAAATCGTTAAATCGTTAAATCGTTGAAGCGTTGCAGCGGCACTTGGTTATAAGGTCACAACGTTACACTGTTATAATGGGAAGACGTAGCACTCGCGCTTTTCTCGCGCCCGCGCACGAATTACTGCCGCCCCTGGGCGGCAAAGCAGCCGGTGCCGCCTTGGGGGCAGACTACTATGTACGTCCTGCGCTTGCCGCAGCCAGTGACGCCGATCGTGTATTCGAAGCGCTGCACTCCGTACGCGGAAGCGAAGCGTCCCTGCACTGCAGGCTGGCTTACGTTGGTCGATAGAACTTGTCCTGTTGCCGAGGAACAATTCATATCGAATCGCGCACGATTCAAAGCTGTTTGGACGGCCATCCCCTGCTGGCTCTGCACCATCTGCTGCTGGGTCTGGCATCCCACTGCAAACACGCCCACAAATGCCAACAACATATATCTCTTTTTCATAATAGTAGCTCCAATTCTGTTTAGTTTTCTCAGTGCTAAGATCAGACGTTTGTCAGGCCGAGTCACTGATGGGTAAAGGACTTTAGGCCAATGGCTGTCGCCGCGTTAACTCGTTGAATCGTTACATTGGTAAAAGGCTTAAGCGGTACAGCGGTACGATGAGGCACAGTGAATTGCTAACGGATTAGACTGGCTTGGTGAGTATTGCGCTAATACGGTCCTGGCCCTCCCATTGGGCCCCAGACCCCTAGACCTGCGTCCCAACCGCCCCACAGACTCCACTGCATCTCCGAATCCTGGTACATCTCGGCGGTTTCCAAATTTTCCTGGGCAAGTTTGTTTGTGGCGCGCAGCTCCTGGTAATGCCGGTACTGCTTGGGTCCACCCAGGTAAGCCTGGTTATGCGCAGGATCCGGGAAGATGTAATAAGTTTTCCCAGCTTTCTGGATCATGGTGATTTTGCCCGGCGGAAGATTTTGGAGTTTTTGCTGCTGAGCGGGCGTCTTGGGAGTGATCACCTTAAAGCCAGAGGCCATCAGCATGTTCTCTCTGTTCTGGGTGCTGGCTGTGGTAGCGCAGCCGATTAACAGCGCTACGCCAGCCGCGCTACCGCCGAGTAAGATACATCTTAATGATTTCATGGGTCGTAATCGAGTTATGGTAATGAGGTTTTCTAACGAATGCTTTTAGAATGTAATCCCGGTTGTGATCTGCGGGCCGTGCAGCACCGCGTCGAAGAGAAGGCCACCGTTTTCGTAATCGACGCCCAGTGCCCGATAACCGACCTCAGTGAAAATGTTACGGGTCAGGTTAACACCGACCATGGCCTCGACTTCCCACATCAAGTCAGCGCCAACACCGAACCCGCCGATCTCGCCGCGTACGGCCGTGTAGAACGTTTTGTTGAAATTGTATCGGCCGCGCAGCCCAAGATAGGGATCGAACCAGTCATCTTGCCGCGCGATCGTTTGGCCCAGCTTCGCGTCGAAGATCCGGGAAAGCTGATTCGCGCGCTAACAATTCGAGTCACCGCTGCCCGACGAGCGTCGCCTTGTAGATGAAGCGCGTCTATGCGTATCCGCAAAGCTGTTTCTTTCGCTACGATAAAATCGTGAACCACATTGGCGATATCTTCTTCAACGCGGCCGCCCAATGGTCCGATTGGAATGCGTGGGTTACGTTGGTGGCGGTCTAACGAATTGTGTTTGTCGATCTGGCTGACGATGTCTGACTCGATCGTGCTCCCAACGGTGGCAAGAAAATCCTTATTGGAAATATCGTTATTAAGGCGGGCTTCCAAATCGTCGCTGATGTTGGTTACGAACTGTTCGCTTGTCTGTTGAATCAGGATCGGGTCGGAATGTAGTTCGAGTTGTTCGTAGACGGTGGTGTAGTGCGTGCCGGCAGCGAAATCGAGCGACCAACGCGGCTGGTTCACGAGCCGCCAGCTTAAGGCACCGTCAACGTAAGTTAGGTCCACTGTTTCGTGGATGTTGTTGATCAGTCCGTTTATCTGCGCGCCGTCCGAAAGACCTATGTAGATCACTTCACCGAATATTCCGAAGGGTCCTTTTTGTGCCTCGACCCGCCCCGCCAAAATCGCGTCAAAATGCTGCAGAACTTCGGTGACGGGGACGTCGATATCTGCATTGACCCCGCGGACTCCGATCGTGCCGTTCACGCTCGATAGCCAACCCGGCACGGCGATCGTAAATTGCCAGGGTTCGCTCTCCGTGACCGTTGGCGGCGCGGTTTCTTTCGGTTGCATTTCCAACGTGCCCGCGACCAGAGGGCCGATGAGCGCGGATGCTGCGGCTACGAGCAAGAAGAACGTGATTTTCATGTGCCGATGTTTAGGTAACCGACGCTCTCATTGTTGTTCGCGTTGTGCGCAGTAACCAAGCCGCGAGTTTGCTGTGCCTGCTGCGATGCGTCTATAGGACTTTCGGCCCATGTTCAACTTATTTTCTAGATGTGCGACCAAAAAAAATCGGCCTCCTGATGAACGGAGGCCGATTCAGTTGTTCGTTAGAGAGATTGCTCGTTATCAGTGGAAAAAGAACCGCACGCCGGCGCCAACCAAGTGTTGCCCCAGATCGCGACTCTCGTTGGTATCGATCTGAGTACTTGTATAGTCGAGATAGTGGTATTCGATAAACGCGCTGATATTCGGCGTGAAGAAGTAATCTGAACCGGCAACCACCTGCCACGCCAGGTCCGCATGACTTTGCCCACCGCCAGTGTTGATAGGCACAGTCCCGGTCACGGGGTTCACAACCTCGGTGCCCGCGGACTCAGCATAGTAAATGCCGACTCCGGCTCCGGCATACGGCTGGAATCTTTGGTTTCCAGGTGCGAATCGCAATATGAAGTTCGCCATGAACGCGCCCGTATTAATCCAAGTTGTCGCGTCGCGCTGTGCTAAAACGACATTATCGATATCCCGCAGGGTGAAGTCAGCGCCACCCCGAAAGCCATTGTAAAAGAAGTCGCCTTCAATCGTGGGACGAACTACGCCCGTGCCAAAGACGTAACCCAGTTTAACGCCGCCGTAAAAGCCGACGTCATTCTTTGGCGAGACCGTCAGAGTGTCGCCGAAATCCTCCGCACTGACTAAAGGTCCGTTAGCCGAAAACGTTTTATCGTCTCCGCGGTTTTGAAAGACATTAGCGCCCATATCGATAGCACCGTAAAAGCCGACTCCGTAAAGCGGCGGCGGTGGCGGCGGTGCGACCTGCTTGTACGTCTCGGTCCCGGCTCGAAGAGAGGGGGCAACAAGTGCCGTCAACGCAACCGTGGATAATAGTAATTTTTTCATGTTAAGGCCTTTCATTGGTTTTTCTAATGCTCCCCTTACGGAGAACGGTGAGGAGGTCAATAAATTAATTCACCGGCGGCCATCGTGCAGCAAGCGCGCGATCGAGTCAATGGGACTTTAGTCGTAGGTCTTAGGCAATACCAAACGGCGGCATTTCCCTCCACGGACCGACTATTTGCCGCGATCTGCCGCAGCCGTGACTCCGGCGAGAAACTCCCCGCTCTCCACGCCTTTGACGAAGAAACCAGAAGCGCCTGCGTTCATCGCCATGACGCGAACCGATGGGTCGTCGTTGCTGGTAAGGACAATGACTCGGGTCGCGGGCGAAACGCGTCGCAGTCGCGTTTGAACCTCCAGTCCACTCATCTGCGGCATAAGGATGTCGATCACTGCGACGTCAGGGCAGTGCGCCGCGGCATGCTCTAAAAATGCGATCGGATCGGAAAAGGCTTCGACCTTCCAACCTACAGAGTCGAGAAGGCGGCGCGTGGCTTTGAGGATCGACGGGTCATCGTCCAGCAGGCATACAGTTTCTTTGTTAAGCGCGACCATTCTT
>QHPE01000198.1 GCA_003218945.1 Verrucomicrobiota bacterium
CCCGACGGCGTGCTTCACTGAATTTAGCAATAGCTCGCGCACGGCTCTGAAAAGGAAAATACGCACATCGGCGACTTTCGGGTTCGCTGAAGAGTCGGCTTCGACCGTGACTTCAACCTTGTAATTCTTGCGTGTTTCAGCCGCGAGCCACTCAAGTGCTGCGGCTAGACCGTGCTCGTACAAAACTGGCGGCGCGAGTTCCACACTGAGCGTTCGCGTTAGCTGAAACGCGCGCTCAAGTGCGTCGGCAATTTCGCGAGCAATCGGTTCTCGTTGGGCGGCGTCTTGCGTTCTGCCCAGCGCGGCAAGTTGCATCCGCGCCGCAACCAGTAATTGCTGGAGATCTTCATGCAGCATCTCTGCTATGCGCCGACGCTCCGCTTCTTCTGCAAGCGACAATTCGGCCGAGAGCAAGCGGAGTTTCTGTGCCTGTTCCACTGCTTCTGCAGTGCGTTTAGCAACCCGTTGTTCGAGCGTTTGGTTTAAGTTCGCGAGCTGGCTGACGAGATCTCGGACCTGATATTGCCGACGGCGAGAACGTAATGCAACCTGCACCGAGCGCATCAGCGTCAGGGTGCTGATAGGCCGCTCCAGCAACGTCACAGATCCAGCCGCCGCAGCCGCTAAATTAAGTAATCCCGCCCGGCGCGATTCGCCGCCGCTTGTGAGAATGATGAGCGGTAATTCGGACCACGGCGACTGCCCCTTAAGAAGGTCCAAAAGAAGCGAACCTTGTGGAGATTCCAGCGCTTCCTCGGTAAGCAGTAGTGCTCCGGCGCTATCTATCATTTGCCGGGAATATCCATCCAATCCATGGCAAATTTGTGTTTCAAAACCTTGACCGTCGAGCAAAGTCGCCATGGCTGCGGCATCCTGTCCAATAGGCGCAATGACCAACACGCGGTCGTTTTTTGGCATTCGGGGCGTGCGGGGGTGTTCGTCGCGAGTGGTATCATCCATCGACGGCCTGTCCCTTGATGCACGGGAATTGAAATTGCTCCGCGATGGCATCCTTACCTTCAACGACCCTTCATTATTTCCTTCTCACTGCCACGGAAGACGGGCACGCCGGAGAGCACGCCTTGAAACTGTTTTAGCGGCTTGCCGATAACGATACCTTTGCCCGACACCAATTTGAATTCACGGATAGTTTTCTCGTGCGCTCCACTACGCTTCTTAACCACCGCAATAGCTTGTTTCACTTCTCCGTAAGCTTCGAAATATCGTAGGCTTACAACAGTGTCCGAAAGATAACTCAGATCCACGGGCGCTTCGGCAGCAGCAGCCACTCCATGCTGGGCTAAAATGAGGATCGTTACTATACCCTGCTGGTTGAGGTAAGAGCAGAGTTCGTGCAGTTGGTTGTTGAGATACTTCTCTCCCGGCATGGCGTTGAGATAACCGTTGAGACTGTCAATCGCGACGAGTTTGCAACCTGCCTTTACGCCATCCAAAATGCGAACGGCGAACTCACCGGGAGAAAGTTCGGCGGGATCAACTTGCTGTACGTTAATCGTGCCGCTTTCGATCGCTTTTTCCAGTTCGAACCCCAGCGTTTTGGCTCGGCTCAGCATCACGCTGCGCGTTTCGTCAAACGTGAATAGCATACAGCTCTCACCTTGATCGGCCATTCGAACAGCATATTGCAAAGCTAGAGTAGACTTGCCAGTGCCCACCGGGCCGAGTATGAGGGTGGTCGTCCCGCGATCCAGCCCACCGCCGCACAAGGCGTCCAACTCCTTGATGCCGCTGGAAACGGCTCCGTGCCGGAAATCGGCGCGATGCTCGGCGGCGATCATGCGCGGAAAGACGCGCAAACCGCCGGTGGCGATGATGTAGTCATGATAGCCCTCCCGGAATTTTACGGCCCGCAATTTCGAAATGCGGAGGCGGCGGCGTGATGTGCCGTAATCGGGCGAGAGTTGTTCCATGTCGATGACGCCGTGCGTGAGGCTGAGCACGTGCGGGTCGATCACCCCTCGCTTATTCATTTTATCGTCAAGCAAAAGAACAGTGCTCTTGAATTTTGCGAACTGCTGTTTGAGCGTTAGAAGTTGGCGCCGGTAACGTAAAGCGGTTTCGGCCATCAATCGGAATTCGGAAAGTGAATCGAAGGCGACTCGTGCCGGTCGCGCCTTGCGCACTTCATCGAGCAGTAGTTGGCTCACTTTTGCCAGCTCGACTTCGGATGGATGGAAGACCGTGGTTTGTGCTTCAGGCCGCAGTAGGTTTTCAACGGCGGACAAATCTAAAACCGGGATTTTGCCGAGCGACCAGCCGTGTGATCGCGCCACTTTAAGCAACTCCTTTTTGGTCTCCGAAAGCGTGATATAAAAAACCTTCTCGCCTAGCCGTACTCCCTCGAGAAGAAACTGCAGCGCCAGCGTCGTCTTGCCAGAGCCAGGGTCGCCTTGAACTAAATAAAAGCAGTCGCGCGGCAACCCACCCGCAAGGATATCGTCCAGTCCCTCGACTCCACTGGGGCACCGGTCCGCGGCGAGGTCGGTTGAGACAGTTGCGGCGGATTTCTGGATTGATTTGCGCTTCACAATATTGCCGTCGAAAAGGCGATGGTTCGGTTTTTCCTCCGCAACGTAGTTCTGGGACTGCAATTTTGAAAGAGCGATCGCTCCGAAAGTGCTTGGCGCGCACAGGCTTCGTGTAACGCGAAAGCTAATCGCAAAAGACACTGGCCGGAATAAGCCGCATCAAAAAGCTTCTAGGTGCCCTGCTTCACAGGAACAATAACGTTAACTGCTCTCGAAACAAAATCGATCTCCGCGCCCCTGCCTAAATTTACTGTTTCGCCATCGAGTGTCGCAGGAATGTCTTTGCTTGATTGCACATCTACCCGCTTTGTTTTGGTGAGAAGTATATTTCTGTCATCGCGCCATTTGCCAAACGCCGCGGTACTGGCAAGGCCGATCACTTCAGCGGTGCTTTCCACATCAATGACGGCGGCTTCAAGCGCTTGCTCCCAATCAGACATTTCTTGCGATATCAGGGGACAGATTAGCGCCACGGCTTCAGCCTCACCCTTTATTTCCTTTGATATGAGATACCGCACCTTGGTTTCAAACATGTTTCGGAAGGCAACACTTCCCTTTTCGATAGTATCAACTATATCTCCTTCGCGTATAGCTTCGCGCGGTTCTGCCCAGAGCGCAGGCGCTCCCACAATGGCGGCAATAAAAAAATGTTTGTCCGCGATCCGACCTCCGGAAAGAACTTTTACTGATGGAGCAGTGAGCGTTTTTTTGAGTGCTTCTTCCCACGACACGTCTCCATATAATGCTCGAGGAAGCATATTCATCGTTCCACCGGGAAGCGTGATAAGATAGGTCCCTTTTTCGGCGCATGCTTGTGCAGCTGTCCGAATGGTGCCGTCGCCACCAAGTACGATAAGCACTTCCAGCTTCTGCTCAGCCGCGTCTGCAAACGACGGCTCCATGTGGTCTGCCCCGCCACACCACATCCTGGGCTCCACAACGCCCGCACGCTTCAGGATACTAAGCATCTTCTGCTCGGATTCCGAATCGTAGCTCCCGCTTGAGGTGTTGATTATAGCCCCAACTTTCAATTCCGATAAACGGATGTCGTTAGGCACAAATCACGTATGTGTGATGGGGAAGTTTTGGTGGCGCGCCTAAATCCCTTTGCCCTTGGAAGCGCGCTTAGCGCGGTTCGCTCGGCGCATACCGCCAGAATTGTTTCCGTTCCGCTCCGCTTTTTTTCGAACGCGCTCGAACTGTTTCTCAAGGCTGGTGAGATCTTCGTCGGCAAGTTTTTCAAGATCGATGAGTTGATTTCGAGCGCTTTTCAGCGCTCTAATTACTTCGTCGAGTTTCAAATGAACCGCTTTAGCATCGCGGTTCTGCGTATTCTGAATGAGAAAGACCATCAGGAAAGTAACAATTGTCGTCCCGGTATTGATAATCAGCTGCCACGTATTCGAATAATGAAACGTGGGGCCGGTTAGTGCCCAAACGACGATAATGAGAATAGCGCTTGCGAAAGCCCAAGCGCTACCGAGTACTATCGACGAGCGCCTTGCAAAGATCCGGAAAGCATCGCTCACTAGGCAAAAGAAAT
>QHPE01000199.1 GCA_003218945.1 Verrucomicrobiota bacterium
CGAGCACGACGAAGAAACGATGCGCCGCGCCGATCATATCGTCGATCTCGGGCCGCGCGCGGGAATTCACGGCGGCCACGTGGTGGCGAGCGGAACGCTGAGCGATGTCCAAAAAAATCCAAATTCCGAAACCGCGCGCTGCCTGAGATCACCGCTGTGTCATCCGATCCAGGGGTCACGCCGCTCGCTGCGCGATGTCGAAAACTGGATCGAAATTCGTGGCGCGCGCGCTAACAATTTGAAGAACATCGATGCACGTTTCCCGGTCGCGCGGCTTTCGGTGATTACGGGAATTTCCGGTTCGGGAAAATCGACGCTGATGCATGAGGTAATTTGGCCCGCGGTTCGCGACCAGATAAACGAAAGAAAGCGCGCAGGCGACGGCGATTTTTTCAAACTCGTGAAGGGCACGCACAAGATCGAAGCCGTGTACGAAGTCGATCAGTCGCCGATCGGAAAGACCTCGCGCTCGACGCCGGGAACCTACGTGAAAGTGTTCGACGAGATCCGAAATCTTTACGCGCAATTGCCGGTGTCACGGATGCGCGGCTATTCGGCGAGCCGATTCTCGTTTAATGCCGAAGGCGGGCGCTGCGAGACGTGCAAGGGTCAGGGCGTGATCAAGCTCGAGATGAACTTTCTGCCCAGCAGTTATGTGGTTTGTGAAGATTGCCACGGCCGGCGGTACAACCCGCAGACGCTGGAGGTTCTCTATAACGCGAAATCGATTGGGGACGTAATGGAGATGACCATCGAAGAGGCCGCCGAATTCTTTTCAGCGCACCCAAAAATAGCCCGCCCTCTTTCGCTGCTGGTCGACACCGGTCTCGGCTATCTCAAGCTAGGTCAGCCAAGTCCCACGTTAAGCGGCGGTGAAGCGCAGCGGCTAAAGTTGGTGACGCAGCTGAAACGCGGGGTGAGTCGCGCGGCCGATGAGCGGATCCGAAAAATGCGGAAGCCCGGATCGACATTGTATTTGCTCGAGGAACCAACCATCGGGCTGCACATGGCAGACATTGAGTTGCTTCTCAACGTGCTGCATCGGCTCGTTGACGAAGGCAACACTGTAATCGTGATCGAACACAACCTCAGTGTGATCGCCGAAGCCGATTATATTGTCGATCTCGGGCCGGAAGCGGGGGACGCTGGCGGCGAAGTGGTCGCCTTCGGAACGCCGGAACAGGTGGCGAAAAATCGTGTCAGTCGCACCGCCCCATTTTTGCGAAAAGTTTTGGACACATCTCGTCCGAAAGCCGTGCCGTCATCCTGAGCGAAGCGAAGGACCTCACAAGATTTCGCAACGGGATTGAAAACCTGGCGTCGCGACCTGCGGAGGCTACGTTGCAGCCTCGACTTCGCTCGGAATGAAAGCCACAATCGCGCCGCAAATGCTCGCCTACTACCTGCATAATCTTGATCCGATCATTTTCCGGATCTACGACAACGTCGGACCACGATGGTATGGGCTTGCTTATGTGCTGGCGTTTGTGTCCAGCTACTTTCTTTTTATCTGGCTCTCCAAGCGCGGATACGCCGATCTGCCGCCACAGCGCGTAGGCGACTTCATCACCGGTTGCGCGCTCTTCGGCGTGATCGTTGGCGGTCGGCTCGGGTACGTTTTCTTCTACAAACCGGAAATGTTGCGTGAGCCGTTGTCGATCTTGCGCGTCTGGGAAGGCGGGATGTCGAGTCACGGCGGGATGCTTGGGATACTGCTGTTCACGTTTTACTACGCGCGCCGTCACAAAATTTCATGGCTGAACCTCGGCGACAATCTCGTCGTAACAGCGCCGGTGGGATTATTTTTCGGGCGATGCGCAAACTTCATTAATGGCGAACTGTATGGGCGGATCGCGAACATTCCGTGGGCGATGCAATTCCCGAAGGAGCTGCTCGACCATCCTCAGGAAGCACAACGCGCCGTCACAGCGTGCGCGGGAATCGATCCGTCGTTGACGACGCCCGACGCGATCGTCAATGCGGTGCGCGGTCAGCCACAGGTGTCGAATGCACTGCGCTCAATTTTGTCGCCGCGCCATCCGTCGCAACTGTATGAAGCCTTCTTCGAGGGTATCGCATTGTTCGCAATTTTGTGCTTTGTGCGGACGCGTACGCGCCAGCCTAACGGCATCTTGACCGGGTTGTTTTTTATTTGCTATGCGATCTTTCGAGTCGCCATTGAAAATTTTCGCGAGCCCGATGCCGAATTGATCGGGCCGTTCACGCGCGGCCAATTCTTTTCGTTTTTTCTCATTGTCATTGGTGCGGCATTCATCGTTGCGGCGAAGAGGCGACCGAGTTTTCCAAAAAGAATTTCTTCATAGGAACGTCATGTCGAACGAAGTCGAGACATCCCGCGACTAAACTCCATGGTAGCTTCGCAGGATCCTTCGACTTCGCTTTCGCTCCGCTCAGGATGACCGCGTGTTTTGGGTGGCGCTTCTGTCGGAGTGCGTTATTAATAAGGCGGTGACGCGGGAATGCTCGTTCCGGAAATCGTAGCTGCCGGGGGCGGTCTGCTGTTTGCGTTCGATCACGCGACGATCGCAGGGAAAATCGTTCTCACCCTTCTTGCCATCGTATCGATCTTTAGTTGGTCGATCATGATCACAAAGCTGCGCGTGATCCGTTTCGCGCGAAAACAAAACACGCGCTTCCTAGCTGCGTTTCACCAGGACCGACAGCCGCTTCGTTTGTTTGAGAAAAACGCGCGTTTCCCCGGCTCCCCGGTTTTCAACGTATACCGCGCCGGGTGCGAGGAAATGACGTTTCATCTGCTCGGGTCGCCTGAAGTGGATGACACCTTCCGCGCGCGCCTCGAGATCGCCGACAAAATCTCACCGGCACAGATGGGCGCAGTCAGCGCGGCGATGGAACGCGCGGTGGGCGAAACAGCGCTCTCACTCGAATCACAGATGATCTTGCTCGCAACCGCCGTGAGCGGTTCGCCCTTTCTCGGATTGCTCGGCACAGTCTGGGGCGTGATGGACGCGTTCACTGGGGTTGCCGAGGCTGGCTCGCCGAACCTTGTTGCGATGGCGCCCGGTGTCTCCGGCGCACTGATCACGACCGTCACCGCGCTCTGTGTCGCAATTCCGGCAATGTTCGGTTACAACTTTCTCGTCACCAGCATTCGTGGGATGATCGTAGAGATGGACAACTTCGCCGCCGAGCTCGCATCGGAGTTTGAGCACAAATACGTCGATCACGGGTCGCGGGAATCGACGTTTCGCAGATGAACTACGAAAGTGTCATGTCGAGCGAAAGTCGAGACATCCCGTGAAATTACCATCGGCACTACCGCGGGATTCCTCGACTCCGCTGCGCTTCGCTCCGAATGACAGATTACGATGAGACGCTACTCGGAACGCCAGAATCTCTCCACACTTAGCGAGATCAATATCACGCCCCTGCTCGATCTCGCTTTTGTGCTGCTCATCATTTTCATGATCACGACGCCGCTGCTGGAAAGCAGTATGAACCTGGTGATCCCATCCAGTGGCACGAAGAATTCGGCTATCAATACATCGCATGTGCAAACGGTCTCAATCGACCGCACCGACATCATCCGGTTCCATAATCAGGTGATGGACGTGGAAACTCTGACGACGCAGTTGACGCAGCTGAAACAGACGAATCCGGATATCGCCATTGTGATTCGCCCTGATCGCGATTTGCCGGTGCAAAAATTAATCGGCGCGATGGACGCATTGCAGCGCGCGGGAATCACGAAGGTGGGCATCGCCACGAGAGCAACGCCAAATGGACGCTAATGACCAGCGTGATTCGTTACATCGTCACATCGTTACATCGGAGTCGTGTTTCAACGATTCAACAATTAAACGATTTAATGCGGCGAAGCCCTTTTGGCGAAATGTCGTGCTCATCGCACTGGCCCATGTCGCGCTTATCGCGGGACTGATCCGCTGGAGTGTGGCAGCGAGGGCCTCCCCGAGCCCGGAGAGCATCGTGTGGTTGGATGGCGCAGCAGATCTCTCGGCAGGCGAACCGGAAAAACAGGAATCGCCAGCGCCAAAGCAGCAACCCAGCGGCACTGAATACAATGAACCGGCACAGAATGAAGCCGCAGACGAAAAGCCTGTCACAACAAAAGCCAAGAGCGAAATCCAATTGCCATCGCCTACTCCGAAATCGGCGGCAACAGCAACACCGGCGAAGCCAAGTGTCACCCCTGCATTAAAAGCCAAAACAACTCCAAAACCAACTCTCAAGAAAACTCTGGTGGCGAAAGCCTCTCCAAAACCGGTGGAAAACCCAAAATCGAGCCCAGCGAAAGCGAACGCCAAGTCGGAGAAAAAAGACAAAATTGTTCTGGCAAAAAAGAAGTCCGCGTCTCAGAACGGAAGCGGCGAAAACGGATCAACAGGTAAAGCTGGCGGCGGAAGCAGTGCGTCCGAATTTGGCTGGTATGGCAACATGCTACACGATCGCTTTTACAGTGCCTGGATCCAGCCCACCACGAACGTCCCTCCGGCCGCAAAGATTTCGACACTGGTGAACGTGCGAATCGAAAAGGACGGTCGCGTTTCGAAATTCGAAATCGCAAAAGCCTCCGGGAACGCCACAGTGAATGAATCAGTGGTGGCCGTTGCCAAACAAGTCATCCAGGTTGATCCGCCGCCGACCGGGCTAATCAAGGGCGACCACTACGACGTTAAAATCAATTTCGAACTGAATACCGAGGAGAAACCGGAGAACTGATCCCGCTTCGAAAATCATCTGGTTACGCGGCAAATTTCCCTTCAACGAGCCGGTGCAGATGATCACCGATCACCGAGTGATTGAGGCGCTGGATTACTTCGTCGAGAAATCCGGTGACGATTAGGCGCTGGGCGGCTCTTGTTGGAATGCCGCGGCTGCGCAGGTAGAACAGTTCCTCCTCGTCGATCTGGCCCGAGGTTGCGCCGTGAGTGCAACGAACGTTGTCAGCGAGGATTTCCAAACCCGGCATTGAGTTAGCTTCTGAGTCGTCACTCAACAGAAGGTTGCGAACCTTTTGATAGGCGTCAGTGAAATGAGCGTGCGGTTCCACGCGGATGAGCCCGCCGAAAATGGTGCGAGCGTGATCGTCGAGCGCGTTTTTGTAAAGGAGATCGCTCGCGGTGCGCGGCGAAATGTGATCCTGCAATGTGCGTGCATCAAATTCCTGCTGCTGCCTGGCAACCGCGACAGCGAGCAGGTCGCTGCGGCCGCCTTCGCCCATGAGACGGCTCAGACTCTCGAACCGCGAATATTTTGCGCCCACGTGCAAATTCAGGCTCATCGCTGAGGCATCGTGATCGACGACCGTGGAGTTTCATTTGTAATGCGATGACGTTATTGGCCCATTCCTGGGCGCATACGTATGTCACCTTCGCCCCGGGCCCTGCGATGAGGTCGTTCACGCCACAGGCGAAGCCGGGCGCCGTTCGGCTGCACGAGCGGAAATGCTCGATCACTGTGACCTTCGCTAACTCGTCGGTCACGAGGAGCAGATGCGGGAACACCGACATGTTATCGTGGCGAAGCCAATGGAAGATCTCGATCGGCAGTTCGATTTCGAGTCCGCGCGGTACGAACAGGAATGTTCCCGACGAAACGAGCGCCTTGTGTAACGCGGCGAACTTGGCCGAGCCGAGCGTCGCTTCAGTGGACATGAAATATTTCCGGAAGAGGTCGGCGTGCTCCACCATGGCGCGCTCGAGCGTCTGAAAAATGACTCCGCGCCTTTTCAGATCTTCAGAAACGACGTCGCGCTCGACTAATTGATCGTTCGCGAAAATCATTCGACCCGCGACCTGATCGAGTCCGCGGGAATATTTCAGAATGTTCTTCCGGTCGTCTTCTGAAAGTGGTGGACTGATTCTAAACGGCGCCAGATCGAGAAGGGCGACGTTAGAGAATCGCCAGGCCTGATTTTTTCGAGTCGGGTTTGGTAACGACTCGAATTGTTGCCACGCCTCGCGCTGCTGATCGCGAAACCAATCCGGGAATTCGAGCGAATCGCTCGGGCCAGAGAGAATCGATGCGGCTTGTTCTTGATGTGTGACTAATGGCATGTGGATTTTTGTGACCGCAGGTCAGAGTAGTGCGAGCGTCCTCGCTTGCAGCCAATCAACACGCAAGCCAGAGGCTCGCGCCACCTTACCCGACCGAGCCTTCCATCTCCAGCTCGATCAGGCGCTTGAGCTCGACGCTGTATTCCATCGGGAATTGCCGCACGAGATCGTTGACGAAGCCGTTCACGCTCAAGCTCATCGCCTGCGCCTCGCTAAGACCGCGCTGCTGCATGTAGAAGATGGCGGGATAAGTGTCCGTGCGCGACGTCGCGTTGATGAGTAACGCGTCGCACTCGGTGTTGTTCTTGCAATTCTTTAGATGTTTCGGCACGTGCACCAACCCGCGATAAGTGGCGCGTCCTTTGCCTACCGAGATGGATTTGGAGACAATGTTACTGGTCGTTTCATCGGCAGCATGAATCATCTTTGCACCGGTGTCCTGATGCTGGCCGTCATTGGCAAGAGCGATCGATAAAACTTCGCCGCGTGCCTTGCGACCTTTCATGATCACGCCGGGATACTTCATCGTGAGCCGCGAACCGATGTTGCAATCGATCCATTTCACCTCGGCATTTTCGTGAGCGAGCCCGCGTTTGGTGACGAGGTTGAAAACGTTTGAAGCCCAATTCTGCACAGTGATGTATTGAATCTTCGCGCCCTTGAGCGCAACGAGTTCGACGACTGCGCTATGAAGAGTCGGCGTGTTAAACTTCGGCGCGGTGCAGCCCTCCATATACGTCACTTCCGAGCCCTCGTCGGCAATGATGAGAGTCCGCTCAAACTGGCCGAAGTTTTCCGCGTTAATGCGGAAGTATGCCTGTAGCGGATGCTTCACTTTCACGCCGGGTGGGACATAGATGAATGAGCCGCCACTGAACACCGCTGAATTCAGCGCGCTGAATTTGTTGTCGCCAACCGGAATGACTTTGCTGAACCAGGGCCGGAAAATTTCCGGATAATTCTTGAGCCCTTCTCGGGAACCGATAAAGATCACGCCCTGTTCGCCGACAGCTTTTTTGATGTTGGAGTACACCGCTTCGCTGTCGAACTGCGCTTCCACGCCCGCTAAAAATTTTCGTTCCTGTTCGGGAATGCCGAGCCGTTCGAACGTCCGCTTAATGTCTTCGGGAACGTCCTCCCAGCTCCGCTTCGGCTCGGTGCCGGGCGCGAGATAATAACGGATCTTGTCAAAGTCGATTGCTTCGAGTTCTTTGCTCGCCCAGTGGATCGGGAGCGGTTTCTCCCAAAATGTTCTCAAGGCGCGCAGACGAAAATCGCGCACCCAATCCGGATCCTCCTTCACATCCGCGATGTAGTGAATCGTGCGCTCGCTCAAGCCCGCGCCCGCGTCGCGCACGTGAGCTTCCGGGTAAAAGAAATCGCCCTTACCGCGATCGATATCGATGGCTGTCGTTTCGCTTTTCATTTTGTTACCTCGTAAACGCCGATTCCGCGGCTCCCTCGCGCGCCCAATCGTAGCCTCTTTCTTCCAGCTCAAGCGCGAGCTCTTTTCGCCCGCTCCTGACAATTCGCCCTCCCACCATTACATGAACGTAGTCGGGAATGATGTAGTTCAGGAGCCGCTGATAGTGCGTAATTAACAATATCCCAAGATCGGGGCCGCGCAACGAATTGACTCCGTGGGCAACGGTCTTGAGCGCGTCGATGTCCAAGCCGCTATCGGTCTCGTCAAGCACGGCGTATTTCGGCTCGAGCATCGCCAGTTGCAGGATTTCCGCGCGCTTTTTTTCGCCGCCAGAGAAGCCCTCGTTAACTGAACGCGACGTAAATGAGCGATCCATCCCCAGCAATTCCATCTTTTCGTAAAGCTTGGCGTAATAATCAGTGGCCTCCAACTCTTCGCCTTCCGGCACACGCGCTTGCAACGCGGCCCGTAAAAAGTTGGCGATGCTCACGCCCGGAATCTCGCTCGGGTACTGGAAGGCCAGAAACAAACCGCGCCGTGCGCGTTCGTCCGGCTCAAGTTCCAAGAGGTTTTCCCCGTCCATCAAGACCTTACCGCCGGTGACGTGGTAATCGGGATGCCCGGCCAAGACCTTGGCCAAAGTGCTTTTCCCGGAGCCGTTTGGGCCCATTAACGCGTGCACTTCGCCGCGGGGAACGCGCAAACTCAATCCGCGCACAATCTCCTGATCGCCGATGGCGACGCGCAGATTTTCTACTCTCAATTCCTTCATAAGCTCGAACCCCAAATATACGCCAGCTCGGGTGACTTTGCGAACGGGGCTGGGAATTTCTCTGTCTTCCCTGTAATTCGCTTTGCTTTGAGAATTTGGATTTATGGCGGCAGTTTTTTCCCGCCATTCCGATACAGCAACATCATCGGGAACACGGTCGCGTTGTTAAGCCGTCTTTTCGAAATCCTGTCGTCAAAAGAAGTTGCTGAGGAACGCCGCCGCTCTATCCGATATGCCGACGATCTTGTTCGTCGCCTGACGATAGAATTTGAAATTGAGCTCGGTCTCGGGTCGGTCATCGTTCCAGTTGGAAAAAGGTTTGAGCTCACTTCGTCCCAGGCGCCGCTTCGCGCTCGCAATGCGTCTGACGCTGATGCTCACACGCGGCGTTTGCCGGGCGATCTCTCGTTTTTTTGCGATCGCTTCGGCCGAGATGACGACCCCGTGCGCGATAAGACCCGGTCCGCCTTCGTTCTCGCTCGCGAAGACGAAGATCCGGTCGCCTTTCGCGATGTGCTTGCCACCATACATCGTTTTCTGCGCGTCGAACGCGAACGTCGCCGCGCCTGGGTTGCTAACCTCGGCTTTGATCGCGAACGTCATAAACGTCTATCTGCGAATCTGATCGCCCAAAAACGTATGAGAAATACCGCATGCACGTCTTGCCAGGCCTCGTAACAACTTTGTAACCTTTTTCAAATATACTGCTTTGACTTTGCGAAAATTTGTTCAGAGTATTGCACTCAAAGCCAAGACCATTATGAAAAAAATCCTTCTTCTTACGGTGGCATTAGCCATATGCAGTGTATCAGCGGCGTCGGCAGCCAGGATTCGGGTTAGAGTCCAGAATTTCACATTCCAGCCAGCTACGATTAACGCCCATGTAGGCGACATAATCATCTGGCGGTTTGTCAATGGAATGCATACCACTACCTCGACGAGTGTCCCGGCCGGCGCGCAGACA
>QHPE01000146.1:0-352 GCA_003218945.1 Verrucomicrobiota bacterium
TTTTCCAAATAAACCACGACCTGCTTCGGCGAAGGCACCAGGACAGACGACCAAATCTTTGCACGAAACAGCGCCTCCCAAATCAGCAGAAGAACAGCAAAGAACAGCGTAGCGAAAAGAAAACGTTTCATTCTGCGATTGCGAGCGCCGGTTGGCTATGATTTTTCAATGCTTTGGTAATTTCTGTGGCGTGGACGGCAAGGTCTACACTGTTGATGTCGCGCGGTCGAGGGAGGTCCACAGTAAATTCTTCCCGAATGCGACCCGGGCGCGGCGAAAACACTATCACCCGGTCGCCCAAGCAAGCTGCCTCCCGAACATTATGCGTAACGAACACGATTGTTTTGTTCCG
>QHPE01000146.1:431-16847 GCA_003218945.1 Verrucomicrobiota bacterium
GCAAAAGGCTCATCCATCAATAGCATGCGCGGATTGGGAGCCAGCGCGCGGGCAAGCGAAACCCGTTGCTTCATCCCACCGGAAAGCTCGTGAATATTGGCACGCTCGAACCGGCTCAGACCGACCAGTTCGAGATAGTATTTCGCCACATCGTGCCGATCTTTCTTTGTCAGATGCGGTTTAAGTTTGAGTCCAAATAGAACATTCCCAAACACGGTCAGCCATGGAAAGAGTGCCGGTTCCTGGAACATTACGAGTCGCTCGCGGCCGGGGCCGGTGACCGGTTTACCATCGGCACAGATCGTCCCGCTGTCGGGTTTTTCCAAGCCGGCAATCATATTGAGCAATGTCGTTTTCCCGCAGCCGCTGGAGCCGACAAGACAGACGAATTCTCCCTCAGCAACACTGAGACTCACGTTGTCCAAAGCGAGGACTGAGCCAGATCCACCTTTGAAGTTTTTCGACACGTTCTCGATCGCGAGCTTGGAGGGTGCGACGACCTGGAGCTCTTCGGTAGCTGACGAGTGGTGATGGCGAACGGCTAGATGCATCTTACGGAGTTTCCACCAGCTTGGAGGTGTCTGTGGGGCCCTTCAAAAAACCCGCATCTTTTCCATCCTGCACCGATTTGGCTATCAAGTCGCGGGATACGTCGCTTGTGAATTGAATCCGATTCCATGCCTGCGCGACGGCATCCGGGGCGAAATCAGCCCGCGTTTCGGCTTTGAGTTCATCAATCAATAACTTCTGAGCCTCTGCCTGATTCTGCTGGATCCATTTCGTTAATTCCACGTTCGCCTCTGCGATCTTCTTCGCGAAATCGCGTTGATCGCGCAGGAACTTCACACTGGATACAAGCCAGGTCGTGATGGTATCCTTGTCTTCGAGAAACACGCGAGCCTTTGCATCGCGTTCGAGTCGGGTTACCCATGGCTCGACGGTCCATACCGCGTCGACGCCGCCATTTTGGAACAGCGGGAGCTGATCTGGGTTCGCCGTTGGAACCACGGTCACGTCGCCGCCGGTTTGAGTGACCTTGAATCCCTGCGCTTTCAACCATGCCCGACACGAAATGTCTTGCGTGTTGCCGAGCTGCGGCGTGGCGATTTTTTTGCCACGAAAATCTGCGGGTACCTTGATCGGTGAATCACTCTTTACTACCAGGGCCGCGCCACCGTTAGCTGCGCCGGAAATGACGCGAATTTCTTCCCCATTCGACTTCAGGTATGCGTTAAGGGCTGGTCCCGGCCCGACGTAGGTGAGATCAAGCGATTTTGCGAAGATCGCTTCCATTGCTGACGGCCCCGCGTTGTACGTGAACCACTGAATCTCGACGTTCGGGCCGAGAGATTTTTCAAACCACCCCTTCCCTTGTCGCGAGAGCGCGTGTGCGATTACACCCTGTGCATGAGTGATATTTGGAAAATGCCCAAATCGGATCGTCGTCTTCTCTTCCGCCATCATGAAAGACGCCCAAAACAGAAGCATTCCGATAATTGCTGTTATTTTTATTTTCATAGTTCCTTTGATTAACAGAACGTGATCACGGAATAAGGGCCGACTATATCCCGTCTCGACGATCTTTTTTCGTGCTCGAACCTCACCATGACTTCCATCGGTACCGAAATCCTCCGTCACAACAAGCAACGAAGCGTTTTCATCGAACTCGACATTTGACTTCAGTCCTCTCAAGCGTCTGCGCGCGGCGGCTCCCGCCGGCTAAATGTCAGGACAGCCAGCCGAAGTGCGATTAAGGGCCTAAAAATCTTCTTCTAAACAGTTGCACCGATTCCATCCATATTTTCGGTCTTCGTCCTTAAGTTCCGATATCAACTTGGCTAGGCAGGCTATCGCCCTCTCCGAATCCGGCCCCTCCGCCTCAATGACAGCCGTGTTCCCGCAATTGAGGTTGGCGGTTAGCACCTCGATGATGCTTTTAGCGGAAAAGCGCTCTTCGCCTTTCATGATCCAAATTTCGGAGCGAAAAACGTTTGCCGCTCGGACGAACTCCGCGGCAGGGCGGGCATGCAGCCCTTGCTCGTTTACGATTTTAACTTCTCGTCTGATTAGCAGCGACTTTGCTTTTTCGTTTTCTAAGGCCATGCCGAGCGCACTGATCTGGCCCAGGAAACTTTTTCTAGTGAACATGGCTTGTGCTGCGCCTATGCGCGTTCAAATTTCAGATCCGCGCCTTGATGGCGCCAGAGATCTTGTTCGAAACCGATAAGGGACCAAAATCCCAGATCCGCCACACTCCGCCGCTAAGATGAAGATTGCGATCACTGGTTTTCTTATATGCATATGGCAGTAATCCTATTATTTCAGTATGGCTTTTGCCAATGTCTACTCAGGCGATATAGAAGTGCAAGCTAATTCCAGCGCAAACTCAAATCCTAACCGTGCTAGAACTTGAAATTCAGATCCGCCTGGAACAGATTATAGTTTTCCATCGGGTTGACAGTGAGGTCCCCTTTTCCGCCGGTCCCGAGTGCGTCGTCGATCCGCCAGGCATGCGAATAGGTAAGCTGAACGAACACCGCATCAGCCAGCATGTACCCGGCTCGCACGCCTACACCTTCTAAGTTCAGCTTGGAGTCGAAAAATTCTGTGTCCACCAGGTTGGGATCCAGTGCAAACTGATCCTGGTGTTGCCAAAAGCCGCGAAGCTCCCAATCGCGTTTCTTCTTTAACTGACCGATGCCCAAACCGATTTGGTACGCGTAACGGTCACCGCCCTTGTCTGGATGGCCCGCAGCCTCGGCTCGATCGTCAGCCTCAAAGTTGGTCGCAAAATCCCCAAAGATCCGCATCGGAATTTTCCCAACTTTCCAGCCGATCTCAGCAGGTATGTCGAAAACTAACAGACTGTTAATACCAGTTTGATTGCCACCGGGATCGCCTGAGAAAAAGACACTAAAATCCTTGCCGTTCCCGGTGTAATTGTAGAGGGCTGGCGCAAGTTGGAAGTAAAACTTTTTCGGGAAATCAAACCTCGCTCCTACCTGCCAACCGAGCAGGAACGCGTTCGCCAGTGGGATCTGTTGAGTCTGACCTGTTGTCGGCTGCGTTTGGGTCGGGGGTGTGCCAATTGGGTTTGACGGATTGGAATCATCGTAAACAAATTGAGCGAAATTCGCGAACACATCGAGTTTGAGGAACGGCTCCGGCGGCGGCCCCGCTACGACGGCTTTGCCATCTTTACTAAATGAAGGCGGTGGGGGGGCACCTCCTCCAAACACAAAAGTACGTTTCCACTGCTCAGCCAAGCCTTCCGGGTTGATGTCATCGTCCCACACCATGAATGTGGTGACGAACGGATTCGGCATTCGTCCACCAGTAAACGTAAAGCCGGGGAAGCCTTTGTAGCCACCATATGCCTGGCCGACGTAGAAGATGTCGCTGCCCTTCGCGAATGGGCCACCGCCACCGGCCGAGCTACTTGATGCGTCATCGCCCATAGTCACGTTCGACGAACGCGCGCTGGCGCTCGTTTCTAGGCGCAGGCCAAAGAACCAATCATCCAAAAGCGTTCCCCGAAGACCCAGGCGAAGACGATAACGTTCACGCTCGCGCTCTTGCCAGTCGTTTGGGTGAGTTGGGTCGTCTCCAGGAAGCTGACCACCGCGATAGTCGTATCGCAGACGCAGGTCACCAAAGAGCTCCAATTCAGTCAACCACGGGGCCAATTTCCATTTTTCGGCACTGCTCAAATCGGGAACAAGTTTCTCCGCGTAGTTCTTGCCGTCAGTCGTCCTCACTGTCTTCATTTTACCTTCCTGAGACGGCGGCCCAGCGAACGCGTTTTGCGTTTTCTTGAGTCCGGAGACCTCCGATTCCAACTGGACGTTGCGTTGCTGTAACGCCTGGACGGCGCGCTCCAGTTTTTCGATCCGATCGGCATCGGATGATGCCTGGGCTTTTAGCGGCTGTGCCCCCATCGAGGCAATGACAGCCAGACTCACGCCCGCTGCACGTAAGATGAATTTACTGATCAACATAAGTTTCTCCTATTCTGCCGGGCCTTTCGCGCGGCCGTTGTATGACTGGCTTCCCTGGGACCCAGAAAAATGCTTTTGAGCTTCCACTGTGCTTTTGCCTCGACTTGGCTGCTCGCCCTCCGTCGGCAAGATCGATGCGAGCGCGACAGATCGGTGAAGGAAGGGCGGCGTGATTTTGTCGCGCCGATACTTGCGAAGCGTGATTTCGACGATGTCGGCGAGAGTATGGCGATCCAGGATCGTGCTAATGGCATTCCGCACATCGAACATCAGCATGCGCAGGCCGCAGTGCGCCTCATCCGGACAAGAGCAGGGTGCGTATGACGTGTGGCTGACGCATCGAATCGGTGCCAGCGGACCATCGATCATGCGAATGACCTCGCCAAATTTGATTTGTCTCATGGGCCGGGCCAGAGAGTAACCGCCATATTTTCCGCGTCTGCTTTCCACGTATCCAGCCCTCTTCAGTTGAGTGAAAATCTGTTCCAGGAATTTGATCGGTAACTTTTCTTTTGACGCCAATTCGCTGACCTGAAGCATCGGCCACCCCAGCTCTGATGCGATCCCGAGGTCAATTAGAGATCGCAGGGCGTACTCGCCACGTTTAGAAATTTTCATGTTTCGCTTCGTCTACGCCTGATCGAGTTTCGCCCAAACCACGGTAGAGCAGTTGTGGCCGAACCAGATATTTTCGCCGGTCTTTCAAGCGCGCGCGCGCCGCCTCACGCCGCTCAGGTAACCGAGCAGCCAACCGGAGGAGGAATCTCTGCGCTGATTTCCGTTAGTCCGGCGGTATTCCAACCGTAATTGCTTAAAGACTTTGGCGTCGTGAATTAGCCCTCGAAGTGTATAACGTTTCATGGTTTCTATCCTCCCAACTGTTTCACTTTTCCTGGTTCAATGTCTACTGTTCCGCTATGAGTTCTATCCCATATTAATATCGTATGGAATAGTGCAAGCTCTTTTTTTAACGTTTTTCGACGGGCTGTCGGCGATTCGCCAAAATCAGGTCTTGTACAACTGACTTCACGGGACCCAGCACGGAAAATCATCCGGAGGCGATACTTGGAGACCATAACAAAGCGCGGGTCGAGTTGGGAAACGCGTTTGCACCGTATTGCTGACCCTGGACAGAAAAACATTCCCGCTAACCGCGAACCGTCCCGCAGCGCGTTTGCACGATCCTGATTACGAAACATCGGCACAATCCATCCTCTCAAACTCGCGCGCGTCTCCTCAAGCCGGCCAGGTAACGGGAGAACCACGCGCCAGCGGCAGCCCCGCGCCGGTTCTTTTTATCCCGGCGGTATTCCATCCGTAATTGGTTAAAGACCCTGGCGTCGTGAATTAGCATTTGAAGTGTATACCGTTTCATAATTTCCCCTCCGTTAACTTCGTTTAATGTCTATTGTTTCACTATGATTGAATACACTACTAGAGTAATAGGAAATAAAACGCAAGCAGTTTTGTGAAGTTTTTTTGGGAGGGCTAAAAGGGGGCCCGACGCGCGGCCACCGGTCGCAGGCGAAGACGGGAACCGTCTGTGAAAGATATTCCCGGTAGCCGCCTACTTTGCCGCAGCTCCCCTCGAACCATCCGGGTCGCGAGGATCGCGCGAATCAATTCTGTCAAGCTCGCGCGCATCGCCTCATGCCAGCCAAGCAACGGACCGCCAGTCAGGCTCGGAGGATGTGCCGCGGTTTTTCTTGGTCCGGCGATATTCCCGACGTAATTGGTTAAAGACTTTGGCGTCGTGAATTAGCGTTCGAAGTGTGTAGTGCTTCATAATTTAGGTCCGGGTTTTCGGTCTATGTTGCAAACCATGGTAGGGTTTTAAATTATACTGTAGCAGTAGGGTAAAACTGTCAGTATTTCTGTGATCGGATCGCGGCGCATTTTTGGTCGTATTCGCAGCACGGATAAACCGCCAGGATTTTCAGCCTGTGGCGGAACTATTTCGTCTTTTTTCTAATGTCCGCTTGCCGCAAGGTTTGCCGCCGAGCAGCGCCGATCACAGTTCGGCCGGTTGTTTTTCAGTTTTTGCCGGCCCGGCGTTCGAAGCGCCGAACGCCTATATGGATATTCCTTATCCGCCTCGGCCGAGGGCGGAAATCACCCGGAAACGCGATGCTTAGAAAGTATAGCCAAAGCGCGGATCGAGTTTGGCCAACTCGTTTGCAGCGTATTCCTGATCCTGAATAGAAAGATATTCCCGGTAACCGCCTACTTTCCCGCGGCGCACCTTGAACGATTCGGGATCGCGAACATCACCCGGATGCAGGATGTTTGAATCAAATGCTCCAGCCGCCTCAAGCTTTTGCATGTTTTCAAATCGCGAGAACTCAAGCGCCCCCTGGAAAATATTCGCCTCGGCAGAGGATTCACCAAGGACCGCGAGCAGATCACGGAAATGTTCAGCCGGTGAAGCGCGCATTGCTTCATATCGAATGAGGGAGAAATTGTCGCGGCCAGAGAACTCATTTATCCAATCGTTCATCGCATTAATGATAGCGTGCATGCCGAATCTTCGGTCGCGCAGCATTTCGCTGACAGTCTTCTGTCCGAGCTTAATTGGCGCGTTTGGATCGCGTTTTGTCAGCTGCAAATACAAAGAAACAAAACAGTCGCGTGGATCTCGAGCCAGCAGGATGATTTTTGCCCGGTTAAGCTCGCGCCTCGGCACCAGATACTTGCCGCGTAGCCTGTCCCATCGATCCCCTTTAGTGCGATGCTCGAAGAGATCGTGAGAAAAGACCACTCGAGGAATACGCTGGTCTTGGTGACGGTCCGGACGTAACGTGAATTCAAGACCGAAACGCTTGCAGAAGTATGCGCACAGAAACGCCCGAAGCCAGGTGCGACCACTCTTCGGAACGGAAAGAATGATTGCCTTTCCCCCTGAAAGTTCACGGGCGCGGCTGCTAAAGTTCCGCCGCGTCCACCTCGAATTCGTCAGCTGAAATCGCCAACCCGCGTTGGGTTTGTCGGCGGTGGAAAAGCCCGAAATTGCTGCAGGCTGGCTTTGCTTGTAAACGGCCTTTGGTTCCGGCTGCGCTTCAGCCAAAGATTCAGATGTGATATCGATAGCCATTCAACTCGCGCGAAACACCATCGCGGTGGTTGCATAAGACTGCAAACAAGGGTACGCTCTCAAGTACAATTATTATGGGGGCGTACTGGCTTCGACTCATCGTTAGAAGCGCAGACGGCATGTCGAGGATGGTTCGTTGGCCTCGTTAAAAACCGGACCAAACAAATAAACGCAGACAACGAAGGTCTCGCTCTCGCGGCTTAATTGACCGCGACGTTTTCGCAGTGACGCCTGCTAGCGGCGGAGACGTGGACAGCAGGCTGGCGGACCGGCGGAGCGACCGTGCCGGTTTGTGAATCGATTTCGTGGACGCTCGGGAGCCGGCAGTGCGCCGACGCAAAGTTCGGCTCCTCAGAATTTATCGTCGGATAAACATGTAGATGTTTGCGCGGACGGCGACGAGGACAGGGGTTCAACTCCCCTCGCCTCCAATTCTTATTCTAATTCCCCAAGCGCAAACAGCGCTATTCTCAGAAGACGATTCTCGCCACTATTCCCTTATTGGGATGCCATACAAAAACGCGCTCCGTCACGGCGTGCTGGACTTCGACCAATCGCTCCAAAGGTGTGGTCGGCCATTTGGATTCGCGCGGGCATAATCATAAAAAACGGATGAACTCCGCGCGCACTGCCGCGTAAGGAGCCTTCCAATTTCCGGGTTCATCAGGTCGAAGCACGTCGTAGCCGTGACTCAGGATTTTTGGGCGGTTAGCCGAAGAGCGTCAGCGACCTTCACATCGATGTCCCAGATCAACAGCGACGTGTCGCGAGAACGAACCGGCTGATTATTTTGTGCAAAAGTGGAGACCAGAAAACTCACAAGGCAAACAACGAGGGCGCATGCGAATCGCCGTCCGTTACGAGGCGAAGGCTTGAAAAAATTCATCAGGTCGCGCTGAGCGCTGCTGATTTGGCAGTTATGATCGGGGCGCCAGTCGGCCAGCAGTGGTCGCTTGTTGAATCACTTCGCGCCGAAGCGCACTCGTGTCGCGACCTCTCGCGCGAGTCCACCACAGAACAATGGGCGATGCGATGAAGATGGACGAATATGTTCCAACGATAACACCGATCAGAAACGAGAACGCGAAATCGTTTAGAACAGGCCCGCCGAAAAAGTAAAGCGCCAGCACAGTCAGCAAAACTGTGCCTCCGGTGAGGATGGTCCGCGAGAGCGTTTCATTGATTGACGTATTCATGACTTCCGCCACCGAACCAGACAATCGGTCGCGCAAGCCACTACGAATGCGATCGAACACGACAATCTTGTCGTTAATCGAATAACCGGCGATCGTTAGGACAGCAGCGACCATAATCAAGGAAAGTTCACGCCCGCTCAAACAGAAGATGCCGAGCGTTATAACAAGGTCGTGGGCCAAAGCCGCGAGTGACCCGACGGCAAAGGAAGTTCCAAACCGGAAACTCACATAGACGAAAATTCCCAGCAGCCCAAGAGCGAGAGCTAACGCGCTTTTTGTTGCTAATTCTCTTCCAACAAGCGCGCCGACGTGGTCGGTTTGTTCGAATTTCAATCCAGCTGTTGGCAATGCCTCGCTCAACCGCGCTTTGATTTTATCCGCAGCGCCGGCATCGGCCCGGATGCTAATGAGATCGCGATTGGCCACCTTTTCCGATTGAATCGCGCTGTTTTGAAATCCTGTATGGGCCAGGGCGCCGCGAACTTGATCTGGTGTTAGCTTGTGAGCCGCAGAGAGAACCAGCAAATCGCCTCCTCTAAAGTCGGCACCGAGATTGCGCTCGCCCTTCATGAATAGCACGCCAAAGCACAGAAGCGCGGCCACGGCCGATATGGATACGAACTTGGACGCGTTTCCGAGAAAATCGAACCCCTTTGAACGAATGAGGTGAAGCATGGACACGCGCTTCAGCCAGCCGAGCGCGAACGCCCACGAAAAACAGGTGTACGTGACAAGCAGCGACGAAAACATCGACGCCACGATGCCGATCGTCAGCGTGAGAGCGAACCCTTTTACCGGGCCACTCGCCAGCCAGAAAAGAATCGCTGCTGTAAGAAACTGGGTAACGTGCGCGTCGAAAATCGCGCTGAAAGCCTTTCTGTAGGAAGTATCAATCGCTACACGAAGCGATTTCCCCTGTTTAATCTCATCCCGAAGCCGCTCGTAGATGAGAACATTCGCGTCCACCGCGATTCCCAAGCTGAGAATGAGACCGGCAATACCGGGGAGCGTCAGGACACTGTTAAACATGCCCAGTGCGCCCACCACCATAACGCAGTTGATCAGCAGGGCGATGTCTGCAATTAGACCAACCAATCGGTAGTAAATGATCATGAACACGACGACCAGCGCAAAACCGGCAATTCCAGAATAGATGCCGCTTTTGATCGAGTCGCTGCCCAGACTCGCCGAGACCTGGCGCTCTTCTTCAATTTTCACCGGCGTTTGCAGCGGATTTTCCAATACACTCGCGAGATTGCGTGCCTCCGCTTCGTCCATGCGTCCGCCGCTGATCACCGCGTTACCCCCATAGATCGCCGTCTTGATAACCGGTGCGGATTGAATCACGCCATCGAGGACAATTGCAAACCGGTGGCCAACACTTGCTTCAGTGATTTGGCCGAATGTTTTACCGCCTTCACTATCGAACCTGAGTGTGACTTCCCACCCTTCCTGACCGTACCCCGCTGCGGCTTGGGAAACATGGTTGCCGCCCAGATCAGCTTTCTTTTTTACCAGCAAGCGTTCTTCGATTGGCTTTCCACCCTCCGTTTGCTGCTTGTAAGTTTCGATCCGGTATTCTGGCGGGATTACTTCCTTCCCAGCATCAATTGCATTCAAGCGTTGGCCGTTGTCCGGATAGACGAGCCGAAACTCGAGCTTGGCTACGCGTGACAGTTGATCGCGCGCTTCTTGGATGTTGGCAGCATCAAGGCCCGGGATTTGCACCAGGATACGATCGTTGCCCTGGGGCGTGATAATCGGCTCGCTAACGCCGAATCGATCGACACGCTTGCGGATTGCTTCGATGGCCTGATCCACCATCGACTTTGTAATTGGTCGCTTTCCGCCGTCGGCGCTTGCTGGCGGCTCTAGTCGAATTAGAAACGAAGTGCCACCCTGAAGATCGAGGCCCAGATGAATCTTCCCCCGACGAACTATTTTCCCGTCCGGCCCCTTCTCGTCGAAAGGTGGGTACGTGGACCAAAGGCAAAGCGCCGTCACGGTGATGGTCAGTACTGTCCCCAGAATGCGGCGTAACCGATTGCTCTCGGTCGCGAAATACCAGCCGAATAGGACCACTATGGCGAGCCCGATGAAAAATGTCAGTGCAGGGGTCATTCCGATTTAAGGATTCAACGCTTTAACCATTGCCGCTTCAACCCTTCAAGAATTCAACGCCTTAATTTAACCCTCTTTCATCACGTTGGTAACGGCTGATTTATCGATCTCGATTTTTACGTTATCGGCCACTTTCAATAGCACGGTGTTTTCCTTCACGTTCGCAATGAGGCCGTGAATGCCGGCGCTGGTCACCACCCGGTCGCCACTCTTCAGGCTGGCAACCAATTTCTGTTGCTCTTGCTGACGTTTTTTTTGCGGTCGGATCATCACAAAGTACATGATGATGAAAATGAAAATCAGCGGCACGAAAAACGAACCGATGCCGCCGCCGGGGATGGATGGAGGCGACCCCGTTTGAGCCTGAGCCAGAATCATGCACAGCATATCGAGAATTGGAGAGCGCACCTTAAGCACGAACGCGCCTGCTGCAATCGTTCTTTCGCGCCATTCGAATGACCGTCCATCTGATGGCGCGCTCTAGCCACGTCTCTTTGGGGCGTTTAAGATAAAGCAAGTCATCAAACGAGCGATTTGGCAATATCCTTGAAAACGCCACCGATCGCGCGCGACTAGTGATTGAGCAGACCGGCGTCTGCAGCAGCAGGTTTACCGTGCGCAGCATCTATGATATGCATTCAGTTCGATATAATTATTTGCGGGTCTCTTGAAGCCAAAACCCTTGAAAGACTCATCGACGGACAATACCACCTTATACATTGCCGGTGCGCACCGCTCGGGCACGTCGATGCTTGCGCGGTTGTTGCATAATTGCGGCCTCTACATGAGGCTGGACTGCGATTTGGTGCCTGGTCGGGGCGATAACCCTGATGGTTTTTGGGGAAATCGTTGGTTTGTAGCGCTCAACGACGAAGTGCTCAGCGAACTCGGCGGCGCCTGGGATCTCCCGCCGAAGGCTGAAGAGATCTTTAACCACTGCCGTCTCGGGCCTTTGCGCGTAAAAGCGCAGCTGCTAATTGAAGGATTTGATTCCGCAAGCATCTGGGGCTGGAAGGATCCGCGCAGCTGTCTGACGCTGCCATTGTGGCGTGGGCTTTTGCCCGAACTGAAAGTTTTACTAATAGTCCGCAATCCGCTTGAGGTCGCCTACTCCCTGCGAAATCGGAACGAAGATACTTCTTATGCGTTTGGCTTACAGCTTTGGGAAATCTATAACCGCCGATTGATCGAAACGACCAAAGCTAAGGAGCGGCTTGTCGTTTCGTTGATCTGTTGCAATGTAGCTACGTGAAGCTACGCGAAGCTACGTGAAGCTATGCTGACATCACTCTACCGCGTCAAGCGCTACGCCCATCCAAAATACAAGTTTCTAGCCCGTGGCAAGGTTAACGGCAAATGGCGTCGCCGCTACTTCCGAACGGAAGTGGAAGCCACCGCATTTGCACGGCAACAAAACGCCGGGTCTCCGTCCACAGAGAAAGACCGGCCAGAACGGCCTCGGAAGAGAGCGAAATCGAAACCGGCTCCGAACGCTTCACCAGTCCGCGAACACGGAACCGCAGATTGCGCGGATAACAATTTTGCGCAGCTCAACGAGCCGACCTACACCGGACCGTACATCCAGCGGTATTTCGGCGACCACTGGAGCATGCATTTGCCATTCGCCTATGACCTCATGCGCGAATTCCGGCCGAAGGTTTTCGTCGAGCTCGGAGTTTGGAAAGGCGAGTCGTATTTCAGTTTCTGCCAGTCGGCAGCCGACCATCGCATTCCGACACAGTGCTATGGCATCGATACATGGCGCGGCGATGTTCATATGGGCGACCTCGATCCGGAAATCGGCATCGAGGTGGCGGAATACAACTGGCGCTACTCTAGTTTTTCCGAGCTGCGCACAACAACCTTCGCTGAGGCGGTCAACGAATTCGCCGACGGGACGATCGATCTTCTGCACATTGATGGAGCGCATACCTATGAGGATGTCAAGCGGGATTTCGAAGCGTGGTTACCGAAAGTATCGGCCGAGGGGATCGTTCTTCTCCACGATGTGGCGGTGCATGACCGTGGGTTTGGCGTTTGGCGCCTGTGGGAGGAGATTGCGAAGCCCGGTCAGTCTTTCCTGTTCGAGTTCGGATACGGCTTGGGGGTCTGGAAGAAAGCCCCTGTAGTCAACAGCGATTCAGCTTGGTTGCGCAGGCTTTTCGAGCCCAACCACGTGGAGCAAAAACGGATTAATGCTTATTATGTTACAGCAGCTGCAGCGCTCGCGCTGTGGCACAAGACCCAGGATCGCAAAGACGGCGACGAAATGGCAAAGCCACTCCCCGTCCAAGTGTTTGTAGACCAGGGGGGCAGCTTTAGCGAGACATCATCCATGACCGCCGAATTGGTCCCGGGGCGGTGGCAGAACATTCGATTCGATCACCTCGAGAAGCTGGGGACAAACCGCCAAGGACGCATCCGGCTGGATCCGGTGAACTGCCTGGCCTTCGTCAATATTTCTTCGATACGTCTAATCACAGATTCTGACAAGCATGTATTTTACAGCGCCTCATCGGCAGCTGATTTTGCGCAAATTAACGTTTCCGCGGGCGTGCTGAAGCATGAGACAGATGGAATTCTGGCGCTGGTAGCGACTGATAGTGACCCGCAGGTTTTTCTTCCAGAGCTAAACTTTCCAAGAGGCGATAGTTGGCATCTTGAAGTCGATCTCGAGGTTCATACCGCGCCGTCTAACGTTATCTTGCGCCAGAAGCAGGCCTTCGCCGAACTTCGTGGCTCCCCCGAAGGTAGTCAGGCGGAGGTGGGACCGCTCGTGGCGCAGCCAGAATTGTCGGCCATATTGGAAGCAACGCGAGCGGACATAGCCGACTTGCGGCAGCAGGCGCTCGGAGAGTCAGAAAGATCGTCGGCGATGTTGGAAGCAGTGCGAGCGGAGCTAGCCGACTTGCGGCAGCAGGCACTCGGAGAGTCAGAAAGATCGTCGGCGATGTTGGAAGCAGTGCGAGCGGAGCTAGCCGACTTGCACTCGCGAAATATTGCCGACCTCAAATCTATTGAGGGCCTCGAACAACAGAAGCGTGATCTCGAGGCGGAACTCTACAAGACCAAGAACGCTCTTGAAGGGAGCCATGCCGAAGCAACTCGGCTTTCAAGCGTGGTGCAGAATCAAAAGTCGCTGCAAGAGCGTCTCGATGGCCTATCGAGGCGAATCACCGCTGCCCGCAATGCTTTGAAACCGGGCAAACCTGCCGCCGGCACACTGTTCGATTCACTCGACAGGCAGATCAGGCGGATTCGCCATCGCTCGGTGTGGTGGAAATTAGGCATGGCCGTCTGCCAACTCTTTCCAAAGACACATCCTGCCCGAGATCTTTTCCCTGATCGGAAGGAAATGGGGCGCGAATTGAAACACGGGTTACAGGAGATACGCCGCGCACTTTTTTCGAAGAACGCATCGACAGAAAAGATCGCGCTTGGGCTTGGGCGAGTACTTGAATTCCAGCGCCGTGTACAACAACTGTCAGTGTCCCTGAAATTGGCGAACAGGATTCGATTTCTTCGGCGCGACGGTGGTCTCTCGACTGTAGCGCGTGTTTCAAACTTGCCCGAAAGAAGCGCTGTCCGCAGTTGGCTCCTCCGGTCACAAATTAATAGCGAACCTTTATTGTTGCCCGACAACAGATTCGCGCATGTGTTCGATGCCACCTGGTATCTCAGAGAATATCCAGAAATTGCCGCCCAAGGCATCGATCCACTCGAACACTACATCGAACGCGGCGCTAAGGAAGGCTGCAATCCCCATCCGCTGTTCGATACGACGTGGTATCTCACGATGAATCCCGATGTCCGCAGCGTAAACATAAATCCATTTGAGCATTATATTGAAACAGGCGGTCGCGAGGGACGCGATCCTCATCCCCTTTTCTCCTCAAAGTGGTATCTAGAACAATACCTGGATGTAGCCAGCGCAGGATTGAACCCGCTCGTTCACTACATCACCGCGGGGGCGAAAGAACGGCGTTCACCCCATCCAATGTTCGATGCGCACTTCTATGCGGAAAAATATGCGGAGGCGGCGGACGAGTTCGAGGACCTCTTGCAGCATTACTTAACAGTTGGTTGGAAAAAGGGATTTAAGCCGAATCCGAAATTTGACCCGGAGTTTTATCTTCGCACATACCCAGACGTCGCCGAAGCACGGATGGAACCGCTGACTCATTTCCTCCTTCAAGGCCGCGCCGAAGGACGAGTTCCCTCTGCTCAAGATCTGACCTTCGAGCCCTATTGCCCCAGTTTTGAGATTCCCCATGAACCTGCTCCCATGAGAGGGCCAGCCACAGCTGAATTGAAAGCAATCGCGTTTTATCTCCCGCAATTTCACGCGATCCCGGAAAATGATGAATGGTGGGGAAAAGGATTTACTGAGTGGACCAATGTGCGCGCAGGAAGTCCTAATTTCGAACGCCACTATCAGCCGCATGTTCCCTCTGTGCTTGGATACTACGACTTGCGCGATCCAAGTGTGCTGCAAAAACAAGCAGAGTTGGCTGCGAGTTACGGAATCTACGGCTTTTGCTTTCATTACTATTGGTTTGCCGGAACAGTCCTACTGGATCTTCCGCTACAGCAAATCGTTAACACGCCAGGTCTAAATTTTCCGTTCTGCATTTGCTGGGCAAATGAAAACTGGACGCGGCGCTGGGATGGCAAAGACCAGGAGATTCTGATTTCCCAGCATCACTCTCCCCAAGACGATTTGGCTTTCATCCGCAAGATTGAACCGATCCTGCTCCATAAGAATTATATTCGCGTGGAAGGTAAGCCCCTTTTGATGGTCTATCGGGCGTCGCTCCTCCCCGATCCACTGGCGACCACTACGCGTTGGCGGAACTACTTTCGTGAATGCGGTTACGGGGAATTGCATCTCGCCATGGTGCGCAGTTTCAATGATCAAACACCACCCGAATCCTACGGCTTCGATGCCGCGATCCAATTCCCCCCTCATTGCCCCGCTAACGCGGTTACTTCCCTAATTCCTGATAAGAGCGAACTTTTTACCGGCACAGTATTCGACTACTCGGAGCTTAAAACGGTCGCACTTAACCAGCTCAAGACGCGGCAGGCCAGCGCAAAGATGTATCCGGGAGTGATGCCTTCCTGGGATAACACTGCCCGGCGCCGCAGCAGGGCCACTGTCTGGGCGAATTCTTGTCCTGAATCCTACTATGAATGGCTTTCCGCGGTCGTAGCTATCGCGAGCACAAAACCTGTTGAAGAACGACTAATATTTATCAATGCCTGGAATGAGTGGGCGGAAGGATGTCACTTGGAGCCTGATGAGCGATTCGGCTTTGCTTGGCTGAATGCTACATCCCGCGCTCTACACGAGCCGCCCCAGCCATCGCAGGAGAACGACCCTTCTTGTATCATCCCTCCAGCCGAAAAATGTATAGAACTGCCCCACCTACCGGACATCGTTCGGTTGGATATCTCGGTGTTGTTTTATCATCGCGACGATCTGATTCCTTCGTTCTTAGAGAGCATTCTTCCACAGATCCGATCGGCCAATTCACGGGGCGATATCTCCTGCCGGCTGTACCTTACCTTTAACTACAAAGCCGCACCTCCAGTACAAGCAGCTATCAAAAGTCTTATTCACTCCGTGTTTCCCGAGGGTGCGAATGACATTTGCATCCGCGAAAATGGTTTCAATATTGGGTTCGGCGCCGGCCATAATGCCATCTTCCAGGAGAGCAAGTCCGACCTTTTCCTAATATTGAACAGTGATGTCCGTGTCCTGGCGGAGAATTGGCTGGAGGCTCTCGTCGATCGATTTTACGAAAGCGACGCGGCTCTGATTGGCGTCGCCAAGGGCGCCTCGAGATTGCGCGAAGACGGTTGTGGCATTCCCATTGAGCGGCCGGGTGAGCAATTTGATTTCGTCGATGGCTCTGTGCTCGCGATTCGCTCCGAGCTGGCACGGTGTTATGGACTCTTCTCGGACGCGTTCGACTACTTCTATTTTGAAGACGTTGACCTCTGCCTT
>QHPE01000176.1 GCA_003218945.1 Verrucomicrobiota bacterium
CACCCAGTTCAGGTTGCCGATGATTCCAAAAAAATCCGTGCCGCTCTTCTGATCGCCGGAGAAACAGAGCGAAAATCCGAAGGCCCACCACAACACAGTGGTCCAGCCCATCGAGACGAAGCTCTGCATCATGATGGCCAGCACGTTCTTTCGTCCAACGAGCCCGCCATAAAAGAATGCCAGCCCCGGTGTCATCAACATCACCAGGCTGGCGCACAGCAGTGTAAAGGCAGTATTGCCTGTATCGAGATGCAACATTGGTTGTCCTCCGGTAGGCCGCCATTATTTCCACTCTGAGCGGAGGCGTCAAGGCTATGAGAGTTGGTTGAGAAGACGGTTCAATCCCATGACATTCACGCGCGGCTCGCCCAGAAATCCGAATTGTGGTGGCCGATTGTTTGATCGACAAGAGCGGAATTTTTTTTGGATCGACATATTGATTGTTTTCACTTGCTGGATTGCGGACGCGGATTGTCGATGAACCAGGTCCAGAACGGCTGAAGATGTCGATCTCGCCTTGAAAAGACGCGCCGTAGCTTCGCGAGCGGGCCGCGATTAGCTGATCGCACCTTCGCGTCTGATTTCTTTCCGATGGAAACAGGAACGAAATGAACACGTACGTCGTTCTGGTTACGCCTGGTGCAATGGCTTGGCTATCGTTGGCCGGCCGCGTGGCTGCCGGAGAAATCATGTCCGAAGGCTTCATGGCCTCGCCGCGACGGAAGCGAGCGCGCGATTCAGGCTGAGCACGTTCACACCGGGGTCTCCGAGAAGGCCGAGATCGCGCCCGTTTGTGTTTTGCTCGATCAACTCGTGCAGTTTCTTCTCGCTTAAGCCGCGAGCCTTGGCGACCCGCGGGATTTGGAGTTCGGCGTTACGCATGCTGATGTGAGGATCAAGTCCGCTGCCGGATGCGGTGACGGCATCGGCGGGAACGGGTTCTTTTTCATTCAAGCCGTTCTCTTTCCGATACGCGTCAACGCGGTCTTTGATCGCGTCATTCAGCTTTTGTGAAGTCGGACCGAGATTGCTGCCGCCAGAACTCGTGGCGTCGTAGCCGTTGCCGGCGGCTGAAGGACGCGGATGAAAATATTTGTCGGCGGTGAATCCCTGTGCCAGCAGCTTTGAGCCGCGCACGGCTCCGTCTTTATCCAGAATCAAGCTGCCGTTAGCTTTCTCGTAAAAGAACGCCTGGGAAATTGCGAACACGATGAGCGGATAGAGTCCGCAGCAGACGATTGCCAGCACAAGCGTCGACACGACTGAGCCGCGAATATGGGAGAAGAATTCTTTCATGTCGTTAGGCGAGGTGAAACGCAGTGATGATGACATCGATCAGTTTGATGCCGATGAACGGAACGATGATGCCGCCGAAGCCGTAGATCAGCAGGTTGCGCTGCAAAACGGCGAGCGCGCCCATCGGTTTGTATGCCACGCCGCGGAGTGCCAGCGGAATCAGCGCGATTATGACGAGCGCGTTGAAAATGACCGCGCTCAAGATCGCGCTGGTAGGGCTATGCAGTTGCATGATGTTCAGCGGCGCGATTTCGGGAAATGTGGCCATCAGCATCGCCGGGATAATTGCGAAGTATTTTGCAACGTCGTTCGCAATGCTGAACGTGGTCAGCGAACCGCGCGTGATCAGCATCTGCTTTCCAATCTCGACGATGTCGAGCAGCTTGGTTGGATTGGAATCGAGGTCGACCATGTTGCCCGCTTCGCGCGCAGCTTGCGTGCCGGTGTTCATTGCAACGCCCACGTCCGCCTGCGCAAGCGCCGGGGCGTCGTTCGTGCCGTCGCCGGTCATCGCAACAAGGTGACCCTCCAACTGCTCCTGACGGATACGTTTTAGTTTTTGTTCCGGCGTCGCTTGCGCCATGAAATCGTCCACGCCTGCTTCGGCCGCAATCGCCGCGGCAGTAAGCGGATTATCGCCGGTTATCATCACCGTCTTGATTCCCATTTTGCGTAGCTGCGCGAAGCGCTCTTTGATTCCGCCTTTGACCACGTCCTTCAGCTCAATCGTGCCGAGTGTCAGAAGGTCCGACGCAACGACGAGCGGCGTGCCGCCGCGATGCGAGATCTCATCGACTGTTCTAGTGACTGACTGTGGAAAAATGCCGCCTGCAGATTCGACAAAACCACGTACCGCGTCAGCCGCGCCTTTGCGGATGCGCATCCTCGGTTCAGCGCCATTGGCGTGAATATCGACACCGCTCATGCGCGTCTGAGCCGTGAACGGCATAAACGTCGCCTCCAAATTGTGCATCTCTCTCGCGCGCAATCCAAATTTCTCCTTCGCGAGCACGACAATCGAGCGTCCTTCCGGCGTTTCATCGGCAAGCGAGCTCAACTGCGCAGACGCTGCAAGATCGTCGGGCGAAACGCCCGGCGCGGCGTGAAAGGCGACCGCCATGCGATTGCCGAGCGTAATCGTACCGGTCTTGTCCAGTAACAAAACGTCAACGTCCCCCGCTGCTTCGACTGCGCGTCCACTCATTGCGAGAACATTCCGCTGAAGGACGCGATCCATTCCAGCGATACCAATGGCGCTAAGCAAACCACCGATCGTTGTGGGAATGAGACAGACGAGCAGTGCGATCAGCACCGGAACCGAAAAGTTCGTCGCCGAATAAATTCCGAACGGCTTCAGCGTCACGCAGACCAGAAGAAAGATGAACGTCAACGCGGCAAGCAGAATGGTAAGCGCAATCTCGTTAGGCGTTTTCTGACGACGCGCGCCCTCGACTAGCGCGATCATCTTATCGAGAAAACCGGCGCCTTTATCCGCAGTCACGCGCACAACGATGCGATCGCTCAGCACGCGCGTGCCGCCCGTGACCGCGCTGCGGTCGCCGCCGCTCTCGCGAATCACGGGCGCGGATTCGCCAGTGATCGCCGCTTCGTCAACGCTGGCGATTCCCTCGACGACATCTCCGTCCGCCGGAATGATGTCCCCAGCTTCGCACACGACGAGATCGCCTCTTTGCAGCGAGGGCGCGGGGACTTTCTCTTCGCGTCCATTCCGCAGGCGGCGCGCGATCGTATCCTTGCGCGCCCGCCGCAGACTGGCGGCTTGCGCTTTGCCACGGCCTTCCGCCACCGCTTCAGCAAAATTAGCAAAGAGCACCGTGAACCAGAGCCAGATGGCCAGTTGCGTCACGAACTCGCGCAGTCCCGATTCCGCCGTGAAAATTCCGACGGTCGTTAGGGCAGCGCCGACCATGGTCACGAACATGACCGGGTTTTTCACCATCAGCCGCGGGTTCAGTTTTTTGAACGCGTCGTCAATGGCCGGACCGACAATGTTCCAATCGAAAAGCGAGGCTGGTTTTTGCGTCATAACGACTGGATCCGGAGTTAAAAAAGTTTTCCGCCCTGCATGAGGAAGTGCTCGACGATCGGCCCCAGAGTCAATGCGGGGAGAAAATTGAGCGCACCGATCAAGAGCACGGT
>QHPE01000009.1 GCA_003218945.1 Verrucomicrobiota bacterium
CCATGTTGCGCAATCCAGTCAAGCTTGCGGATCCAGATCTCTGGGGTGCTTTCACGCAACACCAGGAAGAGCGTTGAGTCCTGTGGCAATGTGTACGGGAGCTCAACATAGCCAGCTCTCGAAGAAGAAGCGGTGGTGGATTCGTGGCCATTAGCTGAACTGCCGTTTGGACGCGGCACCCAAAACGGGAAGATGGTGTGACCCCCGTCTGGCTGTGGCTCAAATGGGTCCGTATCGAAAGTAGAGGCATCGTACTGCACATCAAGGTCGTGCAGCCAATCGAGATTCCGTAACATAAAGCCCGACCTGAATCCTGACACGCCCCACTCATGCGCATAACCGTTGATTCTTACGGCTCGCCGTTTGAAGCTGCGATACGAGCCAAAGAGATGGCCGTCATGTTTCAGATCATGTATCCCAACCTCGAATCCGTGGGCGGTAAGTTCCTCCCTTAAGCCGGCTGGGACCCGATAACTTCCTTCGGGCACAAAATTAAAAGAAGAACGGAATCCAAGTTCCAGTTCCAGTTGCATCAGGGACCGGCATTTGCCGAGACCTGTTTTGCCCTCCACATCGTGAGTCAACACAAAGGCAAATTTCTTGCCCGCCGGCCAGCCTGACCAGTTTTCGGGCAGACGCTCCGATTCCGGCATAATAGGCCAGATGTCCGCAATCCGCTTGCGCAGCCGCGCGTAGCCAGTGATCGTCGAATCGCCGTCCGAAGGAATTGCGGAACGAAAGGCTTTAGCCCGTAATAAATTCTATTGCGTAACACGAGATATTCTGTGCCCGCTCGTTAGCTAGAGCGGTTACCGCAAGCATCCAGACATTAGGAGCAACGGTTGGAAGAATGGGAAGCGCAATGCGACTCCTATGAACGCATCCGATCAAGACTCATCGTCCAGCGACTTCGGAACATAAGAGCGCGTTTTGTTAACTACCACCGCAACGTTGTCTCTCTCTGCTACTAATTTCCTGTAGCCACGCTGTATCACGTCGCGATTGTTCTTTTCCGCTTCCACTACTAGCAAGAGTTTGTCCAAAAAAGCAGCCATCCCCCACGTAGGACTTGTCTGATCGAGCGGGGGCATGTCAAAAATGATGTAGTCGAAGTCGCTCGCTTTCATATTTGGCATCATGTCGAAGAATCTTTTCAAGCCGATCTGCGCCAGCCCACCCGGACTGGATGATCCCACGGTAGCCAGATAGAGATTATCTGACGCAGAGGCGATCTCAGTCTGTGGCTTGAGAGCTGCGGTAAGAGAATAGGCAGGCTTGCCTTTAAAGAATGGGTGGACCTCCTCAGGGCCCAAATTTATATCGACAAGAAGAACCTTGCCTTCATCAGTTTCCGAGAGTGAGGCAGCAAGGCCAGCGGCGAGGGTCGAAGCTCCCGCTGCTTCAGAAAAACCGGCAACACCTACGAGCTTCGGTTTGTGTGTTAAATTATTAAGTTCAAAATAAAAACCAAGCCGATCTCGAATTGCGTCGCAATAGCGCCGCATGAAATGTCCAGGTTCCCAAGGCGCCAGCTTCGGGTGACGCCGCCTAGCTGCGAGTGCTTCCGGATTCGCCGGAGCCCCATTGGCAGGCCGGGCTAAATGGCCGTTGCGAGGATTCGTATATGGTATCGAGAGCATGAGCGGAATGTGCAATCGCGTCTCCAGCTCGAGCGGCCGTCCCACCGTCCGGTTCAAGACCAACCCTCGTAACAAGACAAGTGCAACACCCAGAGCCAAGCCACCACCCGCTAGTACCAGGGTAATCTTGTTCCGCGTTTTGCTCTCCAGCACAGGAGGGGAAGGCCGCTGGACGGCGCTAATATTGGGCATCTTGGATGGGTCCAAAGCCTCGTCAATCCGCGCCTTTTCGAGCGATGCCGCGAAATACTTGTAATTCGCTTCGTCCATTTCCTGCTTCCGCTCCAATTCTTCCATTTGCGGGGTAAGCTCCGAAAGCTGCCTCATTCTTTGTTGAACATCGTGGAGACGGAACTTAAGTGTTTCTACTTTTGCCCCAATCCCGGCAACACGAGCTTTTGCAGATTCGGAGGTTTTTTCAGATGGCTGGCTTTTCCACTTCTTGGACTTGTTATCCCCAGTCTGCTCAACAAGGGCTTTTCCTTCGGCCAACTCCGCTTCAGCGGCATTAAGGTCTTCCTGAGTTTTCGCGGCCTCGGCAGTAAGCGCCGTTGAGCCATCCTTAAGTGAGACAACCCCCGTCTTGTTCCTTAGCGATTTTAAGGCGTCTTCCGTCTGGTTTAGGCGCGTTCGAACCTGGTCGGTTTGCTGGCTTACGAAATCGAAGGCGCCAGCGGAGCGGTGGACTTCGAGATGCTTAACGAAATAACGGCTCAGCAGCTCCTGCAAAACGAGCGTCGCCATCTCCGGGCTGCGATTTTCGTAAGAAATGAAAATGATGTTACTTCCCTTGTTAGAAAGCACCTTTAAGCCCAAAATAATACTGCGGGCCGCGTCAGTTTCAGTCGCTGACACCTCGGACGGCCGTAGCAGTTGCTTAAGACCGACGGCCTCAGTGACGCGCTTGACCGGGTCTGGAACCGGAGCGGGTGCTAGTAAGCGTTTGGGACCGATTGTCTGGGCGACTTGCATCGCCAGATCCCAACTGGTCAGAATCTCGATTTCAGCGCCAATCACTCTGTCCGAATCGTTGCTCGTCTGGAACGTAGGCTTCGTACCGTCGATCGGATCGACTGCGCTCCTTTCCAGAACATAGCGGACCAGCAGTTTGGCTTGAGATTCGTAAACGGGCGGGAAGAGAAAATAAAAAGTAGCTGCGGCAATGATCCCCAATAAAGCGAAAAGAATAACTGTCCACTTGCGCTTAAATAGAGCAAAGAGGATGTCGCTCAGGTGCATTCCGGAGTGATGTTGAGGTTCCCGTCGTGTTTCAGCCATAGCCTACCTTAGTCAAGGTGCGGATAGATCATTGAGCCTGCCAGTCGATTGAACACCAGCGGCAACATCCCAAAGATCCGTTTGTGGAATCCGGAGTCATGGCGGGCGTCAGCTAAAAACTGTCGGCCCGATGAATCAACTCTGAAGTAACTGATTGTTTCTTCCTCCGTGCCCCACGAAAGTTTGAACCGTCGTAAACCATCGTTTTCGCATTCGGTGCGTCCAAAATGCAATTTTTCAGCGCCAGTTCGCGCCAAGAGCTGGATACCTTGCCACATGACAAGATTGTTCGCACGGAGTTCCTGAAATCTTTTGTCGGAAGCGCCGTACTTATAAAGAGCGTTCTTTCCAAAGCAGAAGAAGATCGCAGCGGCAATTGGACGCGACCTCCGCTGCGCGAGAACAATGAAACCGAGACCGGATTTGATGATGTGTTCGTAGATGCTTAGAAAAAAGGAGGCCGGTTGTGGAGGGAGACCGTGGCGCCGGCGGGTTTGAACATGGAGTTGGTAAAAATCGCCAATGGCCTGCCGATTACGCACGATCAGCACGTTCACGCCACTGCGTTCTGCTTTGCGAATGGCCCGGCGAACTGGGCTGGCAAAGCGAGTGATTAGCTCTTCTGTACCGCTGCGTAAATCGAGTGTGTGCCCGTAAAACTGGGCAACCGGGCTCGCGGTGAGCCGAAAGGATTTTCCTCCTCGTACCTCAAGGTATTTCCAATGCCGCTCTCGCGCGAAACGAACGAGCTGGTCTGTTACAATGCCGATCGATTCCGGATCAAAGATGAGCGGTTCGCACGCATCGCTAAATGGAAGGCAGACGCCGCGGCGGCCGGTGAACAGACTCTGTAATTCCATCAGCGGAATCAGCGCTGCCAACCTGTGTCCGCGGGAAAACTGAAGGTAAAAAGGCTGATGGTTATAAGTTTGGTGAAGCACCTTTGCCCAGGCGCTAGTGTGAAAGCAACTAGCATCGCGATGTAAGGCAACGACTTGATCCCAGCCCGGATCGTGGACAGGATCGAGAATCCGCATTTGCAGCGATCTGTCGCCGGTCTTCGGTTCCACAAAAGAATCGTCGCCAGCGAGCGTCGTCGCTTCCACTGCTTCCGATTGTTCGACCGTCCTCAAAAAACTTTTCCCTAAACGAGTGCTTCCACACCAACCACTTCGTTGACGCAGCGAGCGACATATTCGGTTTGCTCTTCGGTTAATTCAGGAAACATCGGTAAGGAAAGAAATTCTTCCGCCAAGTTCTCCGCGACTGGAAACGACCCCTCCGCGTAGCCGAGGCTTCGACAGGCCTCCTGAAGGTGAATCGGAATGGGATAGTGCACGCCACAGCCAATTCCTTTCTCCTCCAGGAATGGCCGAACTTCGTCGCGTTCCTGCACTCGAATCGCATAGACGTGATAAACGTGCCGCGCATAATCTGCCTCGAACGGCGTAGCAACGCCTTCGATTCCCGCGAAAGCCTGTTTGTATTGCAAAGCGCGTTCGCGTCGCAGCCGATTTGCTTCTTCGAGATGGCCTAATTTGATGGACAGGATCGCCGCCTGGATGCCGTCCATTCGGCAATTCCAACCAAGCAGGGTGTGATAATACTTTCGGGCCTGACCGTGGTCTCGAAGGACTTGGATTTTCTCTCGTAACTCAGCGTCGTTCGTCACGATCGCGCCGGCCTCACCAAAAGCGCCAAGATTTTTCCCGGGATAGAAGCTGAAGCAACCGGCGTCGCCCAGAGTGCCTGCTTTTCGGCCCTTGTACTCAGCGCCGTGAGCTTGAGCCGCATCTTCAATGACAAAAAGCCCGTGTGCCCGCGCGAATTCCAAAATCGTATCCATGTCCGCCGGTTGCCCGAAAAGGTGAACCGGGATGATTGCCTTGGTTCTTGCCGTGAGGCGCTTCTCCAATTCGGCCGGATCCATCGTGAACGTATTTTCGTCCACATCCACAAACACCGGCTGAGCTCTGCAATAGGTAATGGCCTCGACCGTGGCGAAGAACGTGTTCGGAACCGTGATCACTTCATCTCCTGGCCCGATCCCAAGCGCTAGGAGAGTAAGCCAAAGCGCGTCTGTGCCGTTGCCCACGCCGATGGCGTACTCGGAGCCACAGTAGGCCGCGAACTCTTCTTCAAACCTTTCCACGAACGGTCCGCCCGCAAACGCGCTGCTCTCGATCACTTCGCGAATAGCGCGATCGAACTTGTCGATCAAGGGAGCGTGATGCGCCTTCAGATCAAGAAAGGGGACTTTCATTTGCGGCTTTCCGCCTTTTTCGGTTTCTCCAGACTCCGGCTCAATGCGAAGGCCACGCCTTCACATATAAAGCTGTGGCTCGATGCCTTGCCGTGCCCGCTGATGTTCGCACTCTTTTAGACTTTAACGAGCAGACAGCTGAGCCGTTGGCGGGTTCGGGAGCCAACCGCGCGCCATTCAAACCACCAAGTGTTACCGGTGCGCCGTTCATCTTGAGCGAAGCGGTGGCCCCTTCCAGGATCCTGACCATTTCCAGTCCCTCACGGCCACCAGTCAGGGGTTGAGAAAGCGTTCCGATGCAATCAATAAAATGTTGGCAGGCCAGCTTGAGCGGTTCCTCCTGTTGTAGATGCGGTATGTAGCTATCCCCGTAATGGTACGAATATTGAAATTCAGCGAATGTATCGTAGTGCGGCGGCCGTTCTACTCGGGCATCATAGATTCGGATTTTTTCTCGCGTTCGCAGATCGTCATACACAATCATGCGCCGCGTGCCGACGACGGTCATTTCGCGAATTTTTCGTGGTTCGAGCCAACTGCTCTGGATGGTGGCGAAGCGTTTGCGTGGAAAATAGAGCGACATATTTGTCACGTCCTCCACCCCTGGCGTGATATGAGCGTTTCCCTGACAGTTTACCGCAATGGGAGATTCGCCCAGAATATAAAGAATGATCGAAATGTCGTGCGGCGCCAGGTCCCAGGCGACATTGATGTCTTTTTGGAACAGTCCCAGGTTGAGACGCCGGCAATTAATATAGCGAATCTCTCCCAAGTCCCCAGCTTGAACAATTTCGGCAATCTTTTGCACCGGTGCCGAATAGAGAAAAGTGTGGTCGAGCATCAAAACGAGACCTTTGCGCTGTGCGATTTTGATTAGTTCCTCACACTCGGCGGAAGAAGATGCCATCGGCTTTTCGATGAATGTGTGCTTGCCCGCAAGCAAGCTTGCCTTGGCTAATGGGTAATGATTCGTTACTGGGGTTGCGATGACGACAGCGTCCAAGTCGCAACCATTGAGAAATTGCTGGGGGTCACTCATGCCCTCAACATCGGGATAAAGTGTGCTGAGATGCTTTAAGCGCGCCGTATTGACGTCGCAGATCGCTTTGAGCTGGCAATCCGGAAGACTTTTGAAGTTGCGAACCAAAAGAGGTCCCCAATAACCGCATCCGATCACACCTAGGGCGATTTTTCTTTTCATATTTTTGAAGCTGATTCCACTAGGGTTTGTAAAGTCGTCGTCCGTGAGCGAGTGCTTCCATCCTGCCGGCTGCGTTGCGGTGCCTGGCGGGATTCGAAGAGTTGCCCGGCGATAGCGGTGCCGGTCTTAAGCATGATTTTCAGGTCGAGCAGGATCGACATGTTCTTGAAATAGAATAGATCCATCGCAATCATCTCGCGGAACGTGGTTTTGTTTTTCCCGTTTACCTGCCAGTATCCGGTCAGGCCCGGCAGACAGTTCACCCGTTGCTGTTGCCACGGTTCATAGTGCGCAAATTCATTTGGGGTGCAGGGCCGTGGACCCACTAGACTCATCTCACCGCGGAGCACGTTGAAAATTTGAGGCAATTCATCCAAACCACTCGCACGCAGAACCCGACCGAAAGGGGCCAGTCGGGCGTCACCATAAGCATCCAGTTTCGTCATCGGGCAATCGACCCGCATCAAATTTTTGAAATAGAGCTCGTGAGTTTGTGTCTCCGCGCTCAAGTTCATAGTGCGAAACTTCCACATGAAAAAATGTCTCCCGCCCAAGCCGACCCGTCTCTGCCGGTAGAAGATCGGACCAGGCGATGCGATTCGCGTCACCAGCATAAGCAAAATCATCAGCGGCAGCCAGACTGGCAGTGAAAGCAGAATGCACGTAATATCGAGAGTGGCTTTCCAGCCAGGCATCGGCCGTAGAGAGCTTTCCGAAGGTTCGCTCGGACCGTGAGGAGCCCTCTTCCCGTTCGAGCTAAGCAAATTCTCTGTGCCGGTAAGAGACGATGGGGCCGCGAGTTGCCTTCGAAACAAGTCAGACCGGATCCCCTGCAGAAAGAGTGCCGGATCGTTGTCTCGCCCGATCCAGGAAATGCGGCCATTCTGGCTGAATCCGCCCGATTTACCATTGGACATGCTGCCGCCCTTGGTCGCTCGCCGGATTTCCGGAAGGGAACCCTCTATTCTCATTTCTTTTATGGCTCCAGGGAGTTTTGGGGCTAGCAGCATTAAAACGCCGCGATACAGGCGGTCCGCCTGCCATTGGTCCATCGCTCACCTTCTTTCTGCGGGAAATGGCGGGCGAAGTTTCGAAAGAAGTTCAAAAATTTTCCGCAAATGGTTGATTCCGTGGCTCGCGGTCGCGCGTCTTCAATTGGGGAGCGTACGCGCTCTCGCGTGCCGGTGATGGCGCCTCCCCATCGCGAAGTTTTGAAGAAAAGTTTCATGTGGCGGTGTTTTTTGGTTTTGGTGTCTTTCCCTTTGGGAATTTCTTTGTTGAATTATTGGCCTCCGGGTTGAGCGGATGAGGTCGCGGCAGAAATGGCGCCAAAAAGAGTGCGGTCGTGCACCGGTTTGCGAAGGAAAGCTGATGCGCCGCCCGCCATGGCGCGCTCGCGCGCGCTCGGCAAATCATGCCCGGTGACAATAATGACAGGAAGCGCTGCGTATTTCTGGACGAGATGTGCTTGCACATTGAACCCGTTCATGTGGGGCATGTGCAGATCGAGAATGACGCAATCGGGAAGGCGCATATCGAGCGATTTCAAAAACTCCGCACCTGAGGCAAATGTCTCCACATTCAGGCCGGCGGAACGCATCAACCGCATCAGCGCTTTGCGGATCGGTTCTTCGTCGTCAACGACAGCGACGAGCAGAGGAGTTTTGGTCACAACGACGCGAAAATAAGGCAGTCGAGGCAGCCCGCGCTATTAGACCTTAGGCTATTATACTTTAGGCTACTATACTTTAGGCTAGCATAAGAAAGGACGATTGATCAGCAGGGTGCAGTATTAAGCTGCTGATTTCAGCGAATTAGTTCCTCTGATCCCGGCGCGGGTGTGAGCGTGTCGCGACGCGCGCGGATTTCGGAGAGGTTAACCTGTTCTCGTCGGGCGACAGCGTCTCAAGGCTGCCACTCGACATGAATTTCCTGCAAAAGACAGCCGAACGAAGCGCTTAGTAGATGACCGCTGGGAACGTTGCTGATTGTCAGTATCTAAACAGTCGTTCGCACTCGGGCTCTGGTGCAATGTGAAAAACCGAGGCTTCACAGCAACTTTCAAAATTTCGACAGCCATTTGTACTGTCACTCTTTTCATCAGCGCACCACGAGATGTTTTCCGTCGCCGGGATGCGCGTCCAGGCGGCCGCGTCTACGCTGGCGCTGGAAACCTAGTCGAAACGCACAAGGACAAGGGAGAGTGCCTTGCATTGCGATGCTTGTTCGCATTGTTCCTTGCCATGCCCTTGTCACGTTCGCCTCATACGCTGCGTGTGCGTGCGAGGTAAATACGAGGGAATATCAGCAGGCTGATAAAAGGCCGGGTCAAAACAGGCGTTACATGACAGGAGTAGTTAACTCCCTCTTTCGGCGCACGCGCGTAGGCCGTCCGCACGGGGGTTCGTGGTTCTACTTTCGAGTTGTGGTAAGAACATCCCTCGGTGATTCCTTGATCGCGCCGAAAACGCCCGATTTCCCAATGAAAAGCCTTAACTCTGTTTAACGACGATTGATCAGATAAAATCGCTCATTTCGAAATTTTGAGTCCAGCGCGTCCGCTCATGTCGCGCTCGACCGCCTCACTTATTGATAAGACAACATTGACGACAATGATTTGTTGTAGGCTTCATTGTGATTCCCCCGGCAAAAGCAGGCGCTTGCTAGGGCGCGGTGAGGGAGACATTCGAATCCTCGGGTTGGAGTGCGGACCGGCGGCCAGCGCCAGCGGATTCTGCCCTACGGGATGCACGGACATTCATGAAGATTCACGGATTTGTTGTGACTAAGCCGGTTTTTCGGTTCGCTTCCGGCATTTTTACCTATGAAAAGAGGCGGGGTCAGGAATCGAACCAGCGACTGTATTCCGTCGGTTCCGGTATACCCCCGCCGATCAAATCTTCGGCTAATTTCAATCTCCATCTGGGCCGCTGCCACGCGTTGGATTGAAATCGACAACTGTTAAGCAGCCCGACATAGACAGTGTGATTAAATTTCTGATCTTTGCGCGTTTGCCAGTTCTTCAGGTGGCTCATTGTCGGAAGCGACTTAAACGGCTCGATTCAGGAGTGATTTTATTGACGTGGTTCTTTATCCACTTCTTTATCCCACCGGCGCAGTTTTTTGAGCGTATTTGAGAACACGTGAGATACAGCCCGTTCTACGTTTTCACCTATGAAAAAGCACTAAAGAGCAAGTGAGCAAAAGTGAGCGCAGTCGACTAGCGCTCATTGCGAACGAGACGCTCTACCAACTGAGCTATACCCCCGTTTAGCGAGTTGAGATTAGCACGTCTCGCCGATTTTTTCAGGAAATCAATCGGGTTGCGTTTTCCGGCTGCCTACGCGCTATAATTCTAAACCTGCGCAGCATCGCCACGGTCCAAAGCGCCCCGCGCGGAAATTGGCCTTCAAAGAACTTGATCGGCCTATTCGCCCATGCACCGTCGTAACTGCGCTCGTCCGTGTTCGCGGTTGAGCTTCGAGATGAAACTCGCGCTGATCTCTGCGGGACACACCGCTTCACACTCGTAAGTGTTTGTGCAATTGCCGAACCCCTGAGCGTCCATTACCTGCACCATTTTTAACACGCGGCGGTCACGTTCGGGGCGGCCGTGAGGCAAAAACGACAAGTGCGAAACCTTTGCAGCAGTGAAAAGCATTGCCGATCCGTTCGGGCACGCTGCCGCGCACGCGCCGCAGCCGATGCAGGCCGCCGCCTCCATGGCCAGATCAGCATCCTGTTTGGGAACGGGAATTGAATTAGCCTCGGGCGCCGAGCCCGCGCGCGCGGAGACGAATCCGCCGGCTTGCACGATCCGATCCAGCGCACTGCGATCGATCACGAGATCTTTCACGATTGGGAACGCGCCGACGCGAAATGGCTCGATCGTAATTGTGTCGCCGTCGCGAAACTTCCGCATGTACAGCTCACACACTGCGCCGGGATGATCCGGCCCGTGAGCTTCGCCGTTCACGGTGAGCGAGCAGGTACCGCAAATCCCTTCGCGGCAATCGGAGTCGAACGCGACGGGTTCCTCGCCGGCCTGGAGCAGATCTTCGTTTAAGATGTCGAGCATTTCGAGAAATGACGTATCCGGCGAAATGTCGTTGACCTTGTAGTCGGCAAGTTTGCCAGGCAGTTGGCGGTTCTTCTGCCGCCAGATTTTTAACCGGAAGTTCATGTCATGATGTCATCCTGAGCGAGAGCGCAGCGGAGTCGAAGGGTCCCGCGGAGATATCGATGGTGTCGCACCGGGATTGAAAGCCTGGCGTTTCGGACTTCGTGTGCAGCCTCGGCTTCGCTCGGAATTCCAGAAAGGTAGTCACTTATAGCTTCGTTGCGCTAAATGCACGTTCTCGAAATTTAGTGATTCGCGATGCAATTTGGGAGGCCGACCTTCGCCTTGAAATTCCCATGCGAAGACGGCGGCGTGGTTCTCATCGTCGCGGAGCGCCTCGCCCTCGGGTGTTTGATGCTCATCGCGAAAATGTGCACCGGCAGATTCGTCGCGCTCCAGCGCGTCAACGCACATCAGCTCGGCGAATTCAAGAAAATCCGCGACACGCCCGGCTCGTTCCAGCGATTGGTTGTAATCTTCTTCGTCGCCGGGAACCCGCACGTCGCGCCAGAAGTCGACGCGCAATTCAGGGATTTTTCGGAGCGCTTCGCGCAAGCCGTTTTCGTTACGCGACATTCCGCATTTATCCCAGAGAAGCAGACCGAGTTCCCGATGGAACGAATCTGGCGAGCGCGTGCCGTTGACCTTCAATAGTTTCTCGATCCTGGCACGGACAATTTCCTCCGCTTCCTGAAATTCCGGACAATCCGGCGACGGCCGTTTTCTCATCTGTCCAGCGAGATAATTCGGCAACGTATTGGGCAAGACAAAATAACCGTCGGCCAAACCTTGCATCAGCGCACTGGCCCCGAGCCGATTTGCGCCATGATCGGAAAAATTCGCTTCGCCGATGACAAACAGGCCGGGCACGTTGCTCATCAAATTGTAATCCACCCAGAGACCGCCCATTGTGTAGTGCACCGCCGGGTAAATGCGCATCGGCACCTTGTAAGCCTCCTCGCCGGTGATTTTTTCATAGACTTCGAAGAGGTTTCCGTAGCGCTCGCGAATTGTGCTTTCACCGAGCCTTTCGATGGCATCGGCAAAATCGAGATAAACGCCGCGTCCTCCTGGACCAACGCCGCGGCCTTCGTCGCAAACTTCCTTCGCTGCACGCGATGAAATGTCGCGCGGCGCAAGGTTTCCGTAGCTGGGATATTTTCGCTCAAGATAGTAATCGCGGTCCGCCTCGGGGATTTCGTTTGGTGGCTTAAAGCGATCCTCCTTGCGTTTTGGAACCCAGACGCGACCGTCGTTGCGCAGTGACTCCGACATTAGCGTGAGCTTGGACTGGTAGTCGCCGCTGACAGGAATGCAGGTGGGATGAATCTGGGTGAAGGATGGGTTTGCAAAGAGCGCGCCTCTTTTGTAAGCGCGATATGTTGCGGTCACATTGCTTCCGCGCGCATTCGTCGAGAGATAAAACACGTTGCCGTATCCGCCGCTCGCGAGCACGACCGCGTCCGCAGCGTGCCTCTCGATTTTTCCCGAGCGCAAGTTTCGAGTGATGACTCCCTTCGCCTGTCCGTCGACGATCACCAAATCGAGCATCTCTGTTTGCGGAAACATCCGCACTGTGCCGGCGGCGACTTGTCGGCAAAGCGCTTGATAACAGCCTAACAAAAGCTGCTGGCCGGTCTGTCCGCGCGCATAAAACGTTCGTGAAACCTGTGCGCCACCAAACGAGCGGTTAGCGAGATAACCGCTGTATTCGCGCGCGAACGGCACGCCTTGCGCGACGCATTGATCGATAATGTTGTTCGCGATTTCCGCAAGCCGGTAAACGTTCGCTTCACGTGAACGAAAATCGCCACCCTTAATCGTATCGTAAAACAGCCGGTAAACACTGTCGCCATCGTTCTGGTAATTTTTCGCCGCGTTGATGCCGCCCTGCGCGGCAATCGAATGCGCGCGCCGCGGCGAATCCTGAAAACAAAAACATTTCACCTGATATCCAAGCTCGCCCAGTGTTGCCGCGGTCGATCCACCGGCCAGGCCGGTGCCGACGACAATTACTTCGAATTTTCGGCGGTTGTTTGGACTTACCAATCGGACATGGTCCCGGTGATTTCGCCATTTTTGAGCCAGCGGCCCTGGCGGAATTTTCGGATCAAGTGCTCCAATCATGCTTTGAAAGATCTAAAAACCAGTTGGTAGTGTCATTCTGAGCGAAACGAAGCTGCAACGCAGCCCCAAAACTTCGGGGCGAGGCCAAGCTTTCCATCTCGGACCAAATCTGAAGCGATTCACAAACGGAAATAGACAGAGATGTTTCGCATGGCTCAACATGACAGCGTCAGGTGTGAGATGAGCTCTGGTATCGAAATACGCTCGGCTATCGTTCGCCGCCCCATTTTTCGGTTTTAAATGAAACCCGGCCTGATCCCTCCTCGAACGCTTCGAAATGCTCCGGGTTCTGGCGGTAATATTTCTGGTGATAATCTTCCGCCGGCCAAAACTTCATCGACGGTAGAATTTCGGTCACAATCGGCTTTTTGAATTTTCCAGAGCTTGCGAGCTTCGCTTTCGTAGCCTCTGCAATTTTCCTTTCCTCGGCGTTGCCATAAAAGATCGCGGCACGATAACTCGGGCCGATGTCGGTGAACTGGCCGTCGGCTTGGGTGGGATCGATTTGTCGCCAATAGATGTCGAGAAGCTTCTCGTAAGAAATTTTAATTGGGTCGTAAGTGATTTCGATTGATTCGCGATAGTTTGTCTTTTCCGATGTGACGAGCTGGTAAGTGGGGTTTGGCTCGGTTCCCCCACAGTAACCCACCACGGTTTTGACAACGCCAGGGGCCTTGTCGAACGCGGGCTGGATGCACCAGAAACAGCCGCCGGCGAAAACCGCGGTCTTTGTCGCCGCCGGAACAGGAGTTTGCCCATGGCTGGCAGTGACCAGAGCTACGGCAAGCACTGCCCAGCCAAACGCGCGGAAAGAAAATGGATTCATATTCTCTCTTTCATGTCGCTCTGGACGGGATGCTGTTCAACATGTTTCCAGTGCACAGCGGAGGTTGCAGCATTAATGCGGATACAACATTTTTCAATGTGCTCGAACTGGTGCCGGAATTGAACGTTGCGCGTCTCGATCTTGTGGAGCTTTTCGGACGTCACGCGCCGCTGCAGGTCGATCTCGGCTGCGGCGATGGATCCTTTCTGTGCGAACTGGCGGGACAGTTCCCTGAGAAAAATTTTCTCGGAATCGAGCGATTGACGAAGCGGGTTGAGAAAGTTCGACGCAAAATGCTGAAGATCGAAAATGTGCGAGTACTGGGCACGGACGCTTTGTTCGCGGTGCGTTATTTGTTACCGGAAAATTCAGTAGGGACCTTTTACCTTTTTTTTCCAGACCCATGGCCGAAGCGGCGGCATCGGCAGCGCCGGATTTTCACCTGCGAGTTCCTGGATTCAATCGCCGCGGCGCTCGATCAAAACGGCGCGCTTCGCATCGCGACCGATCAGCTCGATTATTTTCATCAGATGGAGCAGCTCAGCCGCGGTCATTCACAATTCGAAATTGTCCCTTCGTCGCGGAATGACTGCGTTCTTCCACGAACGAAATTCGAGAGCAGATTCCGCCAGCAGGGCGTGCCGATTTACCGGCTGACGCTTCGGAAGATTTCGCCCGTCAAATAGGCACGCGCGGTCCATTCCCTTCCGCGAAATTCCAACTGCACCGCGCCAGTTTCGTCCTGGCGAAAGAGTTTGATGCCACGCGCGCGAACCTGGTCAGCCCAATCTTCGCTGATCCGTTCGCGTTCCGGGAAATCTTGCGAGGTGGCAATGATCAATTGCGGTCGCACTGCGTCGAGAAACGCGGCAGAACCTGAAGCTGCCGAGTGATGTTGGCCCTTAATCAGGACGTCACTGTGCAGCTCCAGGCCATTGCTCAGCAGCATCTTTTCAGTCTCCGTGCCACTATCGGACATTAACAGAACAAAAGTCCCGGGCGCGATCGATAATCGGATAACGAATGCTTGATCATCTGCGGTGATCCCTGTAAAGCTCGGGGGAGGAAAAAGTACTTGTGCCGCAACATCGTGGGCCAGATGCAAGTCGTCTCCCGCAACTAAACTGGAGCATTTGAGCCCGCCCTTCTTTAACTCGGAAAGGATTCTGGACAGCCGCCGGTGAAGGGCCGAGCGGTCAGGCGCCGGATTATCGAAAACTTGAGTGTTAGGAAAATCGTTCAGCAGCTCCACCGCACCACCGATGTGAAGCGAATCTCCATGACTGAGAGACAGCCCGCGGAGCCGATTCACGCCAGCCCAATGCAAATACTCGCGAACGATGCGCTCGTAGTTGCGTTCGCTGCCGCAATCAAACAACCAATTGCGGCCAACTGTTCCCAAGTGCACCGCGGCGCCTGCGCCCAAATCCAGTACTGTCATTCTGGCTGAGGATTTTCCGTTCCAATTCAGCGGCGCGACGTAAAAATGGCCGGCGGGAATTTGCGCGAAAAGATCGACGATAACGATGACCAATGTGGCCAGAGTCCAGTTCGCATTATTGAAAACAACCGCGATCCAAGGGAACAGCGGAGTAGCCAGCAACGAGAGGAGCGCAATAGCGAGTACGAAGAATGCGATCGGAACAACTATAAGATTTGCGATCAAAGAAATTGGCGTAACCAGGTGAAAGTACCAAAGGATGAGCGGCAGCGAACCAATCCACGCTGCCAACGATACAGATACTCCACCCGAAACCCATTCATAACTGGAGTGCATCCAACGACGCGGGCCGCGCACCAGCGTTTGTGGCAGGAAAGGGTCCGCAGCGCTGCGACGCTGGAAAACCCTGAAGAATGGATCGCTGAACAACACAATTGCCCCAACCACTGCGAAGGACAGCTGGAACCCGGTGGAAAACAGTTCGTTCGTGTTCCAGCAGAGAATGAAAAACGCCGCGGCGGCCAGGCTGTTCGCAAGGAACACCTTTCGCTCGAAAAACAAGCCGCCGATTAGGATCGAAGCCATTGTCGCCGCGCGCAGACTCGAGACGTGGAGGCCGGTCACCGCCGCGTAAAAGAACAGTAGCGGAATGATGATCGCAGCCGCTGTTTTGCGCGATAACCGGGCAAGCGTCGCCAGCATCCATAAAAGGGTCGCCACAATTCCTATGTGCAGCCCTGCAACTGCGAAAAGATGCAAAGTGCCCGTCTGCTGAAATGGTTCTTCGATGTCTTCAGGCGCCTGCCGTCTCAACCCGAGCACGATCCCACTGAGAAACGTTTGTACTTGTGGCGAGTTCTCCAGCCCGCGGCACAACCCATTTTGCATCCAACTCCGCGATTTTTGTGCCGCGCGCAGGATAAGATTACCCCCGCCGTGGCGAATCAGCATCCCGTCCTCCGGGTACCGGACGAAAAGCGTTCGGCGCACATCGTGCCGCGCAAGATAAGCACGCATATCAAATTCGCCTGGATTTCGCGGCGCGGCAATTGGCTCGGCAGTTCCAAAAAGTTTCAGTTCATCGCCAAATTCGGGCGTCCCTTTCCAACGCACCTGCCAGACTGCATGGGTCGATTGGTTTCTGCCTTCGAATTCAATTGAGTTGAGCCTGAGCAGGAAGGTCGCGAATTCGCTTGGCGCAATCTTTGGCTCAGTGATCACGCATCCAACGGCTGTGACCGTACGCGCCCGGTCGCCCAGGTTATTTGCGAGTTGCTGCCCTTCTGTATTGGTTGTCGCGAATTTGTGCAGCAGGAAAAAACCAGCCGCGACGACGAGATACGTTCCTGTTAATCTCGGCCAGCACGCCAGGATAAGAATGCACGCTGCAACAATTATCGCTGCTGGAACGAGTGCCGTAGATCGCATCGGCAAAATCTCCGCCGCGACAATTCCGATCATCCCCATCAGCGCCAGACCGATGAATGGTTGACGCGGGCCACTGACCAATTTCATGCAATCGTAGTTTTTCACGTATTGGGCGTTTGCAGCGCAAGCCACAATGTGTTTGGGAGGCTACCGATCGATCGAGCTACAATAGCACGCGACTGTAGCCACGCGCCTGTGGCGCGTCAGGGACAACGGCAGGCGGGGTCGTGACTATAAGAAGGTGCACGATGCTCCCGAGGAGCGTATTTTGCTTCGTGCAAGATTTATTTGACGAACAAGCCGATGTGGAGGCGATAGACAGCGCTGCTCCACTAGCCACGCGGATGCGACCGCGCTTGCTCGAGGAATTTGTCGGCCAGGAGCACATTCTTGCGCCTGGCAAACTGTTGCGCCGGGCGATCGAAGCTGATCGTCTGCCCTCGGTGATTTTCTACGGGCCGCCCGGCAGCGGCAAGACCACCCTGGCGCGCGTGATTGCGGAGTTGACCCATGCCAAATTTGTTCGGATTAGCGGGGTGGAAAGCAACGTCGGCGAAATGCGCCGTGTGCTCGCCGCGGCCAGTAATCGTCTCCGCACGTCCGGACAAAGGACGATCCTCTTTGTTGATGAGATTCATCATTTCAACAAGGCGCAGCAGGATATCCTTTTGCCCGACGTCGAGGCGGGAAACCTTCGTCTCATCGGTGCCACCACTTACAATCCGTTCTTTTACGTGAACAGCGCGCTCGTGTCGCGCTCGCAGGTTTTTAGACTCGAGGCACTCAGCGTCGAGCAATTGGAGCAGTTGATCGATCGCGCGTTGGCCGACAAAGAGCGCGGCCTCGGCAACTACAACGTAAAGATGGACAGTGACGCGCGGCGCCATTTGGCGAAGCTGAGTGACGGTGATGCACGGAAATGCCTGAATGCGCTTGAGATCGGCGTGCTGACCACGCCCGCTGTAGCCGGTCGCGGTGAGACCGGCCAACCGGAGCATGACGCAAAGCGCGTTAACCCCGGAGTCAACGCCCCCGGCTACAACTACAACGAAAATGTGATTCATTTCACGCTCTCTGTTGCCGAGGAAAGCATTCAGCAGAAAGCCGTGGTTTACGATCGTGTCGGTGACGCGCACTACGATACGATCAGCGCGTTCATCAAAAGCATGCGCGCTTCGGATGAAAAAAGCGCGATGTACTGGCTGGCAAAAATGCTGCACGCCGGAGAAGATTTTCGCTTCATCGCGCGGCGGATTGTGATTTTCGCCAGCGAAGACGTTGGCCTGGCTGATCCGGAAGCGTTGCAGCTTGCGATCGCGACGCAACAGGCGGTGGAATTTGTCGGGATGCCGGAGGCGCGCATCCCTCTGGCGCATGCAACTGCTTACATGTGTCGCGCGCCGAAAAGCCGCGAAGCATACAAGTCACTAAACGCCGCGACCGAACGAATCGAGGCGGAACAAACGAAAGCCGTGCCCGAGCATCTCAAGAACAAGCATTTCCCGGTGAATCCCGAAAATTAAGGAACATTCTTCAACATCGACAACTTCTGCGATGTTCGTTGCGCGTTCGAGGTAGCGCCGATGTGTCCCGAAAAAATTAGCAGACCGAAGCAGACAGCGTTGAAGGTGATGAAAACTGCGAGCGCATTCCACAGACGGCCTTCGCGCCAGTAGTGGTGCACCTTTTTCCAGCTTGAGAATATGTGGAACGCGGAGAGCAGCGTCGCCATGTATAGGCCATAGAGGATGTAGTGCGGCTCGATGCCATGCCACAAACCCATTAGTCCGAACGCGAGAAAGTAGCCCACGATCGCTGCCGTGTGCATGCTTCTGAACCATTTGCCGCGCGCAGCCGCAAGCAGGAATCGCATGTAAACGTGGTCGCGAAACCAGAACGAAAGCGTGATATGCCAGCGGTTCCAAAAATCACGGATATTTCGCGCGAGAAATGGTCGACTAAAATTTTCGGGTGTGTGAACGGCGAAGAGATAGCTGATACCGATGGCGAAAGCGCTGTATCCAGCGAAGTCGAAAAACAAATAAAAACTATAGGCATACATGTAGCTGAACAGCGCCCCGACGCTGTCGCTCCCTGCGGCAAGCTTGAGCCAGTGTCGTTCGATCAGCGCAGCGAGTATGAACTTGTAGAGTAATGCACGGAAAAAGTGGTGCACGGCACCGTCGAGATCAGCCAGGAACTCAGCGCGGCTACGCTTTTTCTTCCAGTCTGGAATGAAACGGCGATAACGATCGATCGGGCCGGCGGAAATCGTCGGAAAGAAAAATAGAAACATGAAAAGATCGATCGCGCCAGGGGTCGCGATCACTCCGTCACGGAGACAAAACACAATGTCGAGTGCGCGAAATGTCACGTAAGAGATGCCGAGAAATCCAAACTGAGTTTTGGGCGAGACGACTGGGAGCACTTTCGTGATCGCGAGCGGAAGCAGGCTCACTCCAAGCGCGCCATAGAACAGCCACCCTGCGCGCGCGCCCGCACTCGCAAACGCGCGCACTGTGAGCCATTGCCACAAGGCAAACGCCAACACCAGCCAGATCTCGCGCACTGGAAAATGCGCGCGCAAATGAAGCACGTCCTGATACTGGGCGACGAGCATGGCTGTGGTGACCAGCAATGCCCAGCGCCAGCCGGCGCGGCCGAATAATCCCAGAATGATTGTCGGGACTGCTACGTAAAGCAGCAGGATGAAATAGGTGAAATCCGCGTAGGGAATCACAGCGACCTGGCCAGCGCAGTTCGGTCCACCTTGCCATTGGCGGTCATGGGAAACATGTCGAGAAAGACAAATTTTCGCGGCAACATGTACGTCGGCAACCGGTCACTGAGTTGTGTGCGGAGGCTGTGCGCCAGCTCGAAGTCTGATGTCTCATTCCGCGCGTCTAGCAGCACACAAGCAGCAAGTGATTGAGCCGTGTCATTTTTGATCACTGGGATTACGACCGCATCGCGCACAGCGGGCAGCATGCGCAGATTCGCTTCGACGTCGCCGAGCTCGATGCGGTACCCACTCAGCTTGATTTGTTCATCGACGCGGCCTTCAAAGAAAAGGAGACCGTCACGGAACCGGGCGAGGTCGCCGGTCTTATACGCTCGCTGGCCCCGCCGCTCGAAGAAAGCGCGCGCTGTGAGATCCGGCCGGCCGATGTACCCCGGACTCACGTTGGGCCCGGCGATAATGATTCCGCCGCGCTCGTTCGCGGGCAATTCATGGCAATTCTGGTCGACCACGAGGATTTGCGTCCCCGGCATCGCGCGGCCCACGGGCAAAGCCGAATACTTTTGCAGAATCGAATCATCAACCCGGATAGACGTCGTGGCTACGGTTGCCTCAGTCGGGCCGTACATGTTCCAGACCTGCGCTCGCGGAAAACGGCCAAGCAGTTCAGCCGCGGTCTGCGGTGCTAGTGTTTCACCACAAAACAAAAACCGGCGCGCGCGCGGCAGCATCGCCTCTGTGAATTTCTGTTCGACCAGACACATTCGTGCAAACGACGGCGTGGAAATCCACGTGGTCACGCCGGAATTCGCCAGCGCCCGGTAGAGTTGTTTGGGATTTTCGATCAAATCGCGGTTGACGCTAAATAGCGTGCCGCCCGTTGCGAGGCTGCAATACAAATCCATTACGGAGAGATCAAACGAGAAGGGCGCCTGATTCAAAAACACTTCCGCGCGCTCGGCGAACTGTTGTTCCGCGAGCATCCAACTGATGAAATGCTCAAGACAGGCAAGGGTGATAATCACGCCTTTCGGTTCACCGGTGCTGCCGCTGGTGAACAGGATGTAAAACGGTGCGTTTCTCTCCAAAAATTTCCTGCGGCCGCGGATCTTGCGTCTCGAAAGTTGTGCGACCTCTTCGGCACTGAGCAGCATCGCTGCGCGCGAAATTGCCAGGATCTTCTCGACGCGGGGCCGAGGCAGCAGGGTGTCGATCGGCACGTATGGGCGGCCGGATTTCGCTGTTCCTAAAAATGCGATTAACATCTCCGGTTCGCGATGCCCAAGCACGCCAATCGGGCTGCGGTCATCGCCGAAGCGCTCTGTGAGATACACCGCAAGCGCATCCGAGCGCTTGGATAGCTCGCCATAGGTGAGGGTTTGATCGCCGCTAATGTGTGCGATTGTTTCTGGAGCCACTGCGGCCCAGTGGTCGATTCGCTCAATTACATTCACTAGAAGCCCTGATAAACAAAGGGTGGCGTCGAGAAATCGCCGCGTCCATACATCGCGATCAAGGCCATAAGGATCGCGAGATAATAGAGAATCAGCAGCACACGATGCAGCGTGGAATCTCGCTCGAGCCAGCTCACAAGCGCTGCTGGAGATCTGCGATGACAGCTCGCGGTGTGCGCCAGCGTTCGCGCTCGAATTCCGCGGGCGAAATTTTTAAGCCGAATTCCTCTTCGATCATAAGAATGAGTTGAACGGTTCTCATCGAGTCGAGGACTTGATACTCGTACAGAGGGAGATCGAGATTCGTGCGCACCTCATCCGTTTCGGCAACACACGCGAGGAGTTGTAACACTTTATCTGAGAAATCCGCAGCTATCATGGATGAGACGCGGCGCCATCGAGCCGTTGAATGAAAGAAGATGATCAGTTCTCAGCCTCGTGGCAAACGGCGATGAAAGAAATCATCGAGCGCGCGATCATAATACACCCAGCCTTTTGCAGTGAGATGACTTGCGTGACGGATCAGGAACGCCGGGTCTTCATCATGCGCCTCAAATTCAACTACGGGAAAATGGTACCGTTCCACAAGTGCGCGCAGCTTTGCGTAATAGTCGTTGCGAGCCGAGCGGGAAACCCCCGCATGGTCGTAAAAATCTCCAGGAACCGGCATGCTGAGAATTAGCGGCTGCGCGTGAGCGCTTGCCAATCCGCGCAACAACAATTCCAGATCGATCCAAGCTGGTGACGTGTCGATTCCATTCTTGAACGCAGCGTCGCGAGACCCCGGAGGAATTTGTCTGTCGAACGCCGGAGCGTTTTGAATTCTGCCAGCATCGCTAGGTCTCGCTTTGCTCGCTTTCGCAATTAGCTCCGGCCAATCGACTGTTTCTGCATGCAGGCGTGGAAACGGTTTCTTTTGACGCCGAATATAATCGAGCGCCGCTAAATGGTCCTGCAGCTCGAACAACAGGCTCTGTGCTTTCCCGGCCGGCCAGAGTGCGTAGAACACGATGCGGTCGATCCAGCCGCCAGATGCCAGGCGACTCAGCGCGAATTTCAACAGCGGCCTCTCTTCGAGTGTGCTGGGGCACTCCAGCATGCGCGCTGCAATTTCCCGCTTCAGGTCGAAATCGAGGGCGCTGCCAAATATCATTTCCGTGGCTGCCATCGGCGAAAAATTTCCAGCGTACGCTTGCCAACCCGGCTTGGTCGCGAAAAACCAGTTCGGCGAAAGCGAGATGGCAAGTTTTTTGCCGCGCAAGCTCGAGCCCAGCGCGCCAATTTTTTGCAACATGATGAGCGGAGTCGTGCCTCCGCCCCCGACCGGCGACAGTTGGAACCCTGTTGGGGCAGTGCGAAAAAAATTGTTTCCCCTGTATGGACTGGCGGGAACGAGGAGCTCTGAACTGCCATAAATCGGCAACACGTTCTGCGCATACGCGCCGGCACGTTGAAAGGCGAGTCCCTGGTTCTTGAGCGAGAATGTCTCGGGGGCGCTGGAGGCAACCGTGGCACGTTCCAGATGAATCAGCATTATTTCACGAGCGAGCAAGCTGATCGCCCCAAGCCCCAGCGCAACCAGGGCGGCAAATAAATGCGGCGTTTGTCTCATGAGTACCCACTCGCTTTGAAAACAAGAATTTATTGTCGCGACTTGACGCGGCAATCGAATTTCACTTCGCTAGTCTGACGAGCTATGGCCTCCTCATCACTGTGGCAGCGGTTTCAAAGGTATTTTCTGGAATACCGTGAACTCGGTTTTTCTCTCGACATCAGCCGAATGAAATTTCCGGGAAACATGTTCGACGAGATGCGGCCGCAGATCGAGCAGGCGTTTGCGGCGATGGGACAACTGGAGGCGGGAGCAATCGCTAATCCCACAGAAAAACGAATGGTTGGTCATTATTGGCTGAGGAACCCGGCGCTTGCGCCGACACCGGCAATCCGGGCAGAAATCGAAGACACTATCCAGCACATCAAGAGGTTCGCGGAAGACGTTCACAGCGGGAAAATTACGGCTGAAAATGGACGACGCTTCGAGCATGTGCTGCACATTGGGATCGGCGGCTCGGCTCTCGGGCCACAATTCGTATCAGACGCGCTTGGGTCGGCGCAGAACCGAATGAACATCTTTTTCTTCGATAACACGGATCCCGAGGGGTTTGACCGCGTGTTTAACAGGATAGGTGACGGTCTCCCACGGACGCTTGTCGTGGTCGTCTCAAAATCTGGCGGGACAAAAGAAACACGGAATGGAATGGTGGAGGCGGAAGCGAAGTTCGCTGCGAAAGGACTTCAGTTCGCCAGACATGCTGTTGCTGTGACCGGCGTTGGAAGCGAGTTGGACAAGGATGCCGAAGCGAACGCTTGGCTCGCGCGCTTCCCGATGCCCGACTGGATTGGTGGACGCACGTCGGTGATGAGCGCGGTTGGGTTGCTGCCGATGGCCTTGGAAGGGTTTGACATCGATGGCTTCCTCGCTGGCGCCGCGGCCATGGACGAGCGCACCCGCATGCCCGAGGTCGCGCAAAATGCCGCGATGCTTCTCGCACTCATGTGGTATTACGCCGGCAACGGGAAAGGCGAAAGAGATATGGTGGTTCTTCCGTACAAGGATCGGCTCGCCTTGTTTACCAAATATCTCCAGCAGCTCGTGATGGAATCCTTAGGAAAAGAAAAGGACCTCGCTGGGGACATTGTGCATCAGGGGATCGCCGTGTACGGCAACAAGGGCTCGACGGACCAGCATTCTTACGTGCAACAGCTGCGCGATGGGGTCTTAAATTTCTTTGTAACGTTTGTGGAAGTGCGCAACGATCGGCGCGGCGCTCGGTTTGAAGTCGAGGATGGCATCACGAGCGGCGATTATCTTCATGGCTTTTTCCGTGGCACGCGCGGCGCGTTGTACGAGAAAGGGCGGGAATCAATCACGATGAGCATCCCTGAGGTGAACGCGTTCTATGTCGGGGCGCTGATCGCACTCTATGAGCGTGCGGTCGGATTCTACGGTTCACTGGTTGATGTCAACGCCTACGATCAACCCGGTGTAGAAGCGGGGAAAAAAGCGGCGAGCAAGCTACTGGAGCTTCAGAAACAAGTGCGCGAGAAGCTTTCTGACGATGGGAAAACTGCCGAAGAAATCGCCCGCTTGGTCGACGGGGATCCCGAAGACGTGTTTCATTTGTTGCGGCATTTGGCGAGCAACGATCCCTCGATCAAGGTCACGCCCGGCGAGGAAACGGTGGACGACCGCTTTTCACTCGCAGAGAAACCATAATCCATCGCTTATGCCGGAGAAGTCTACTCAAAGTCGCAGCCATTCATTGAGTGTGCCCTGGGATGACGTGGTTAGTTTTGTCCGACAACTCAGTCACGATTTGCGCAATGATCTGAATGCGCTCGAGCTGCAATCGGCTTACATCGCTGAACTGACGCAGGACCAGGAACTGCAAACTGAGATCAAGCGTCTGCGACAAGTGACGTCAACCCTCTACTCGACTTTGCAACGGCTTTCCAGAGCAGTCGGGGAGATCACACCGAATATGATTTCTTACCGGGCTCCTGAATTTTTGGCCGATATGCGCGCGGAAATCGAGCGGAAATTTTCCATAAAAACCGACGAAATTAATTGGGACGCGCAACTTCAGGACGTGGTCTTGCACGTTGATCCGCAACTTCTACAGGAAGCGTTTACGGAGCTTTTTGCCAATGCCTTCCAGCATGATCGCGGCAACAGCCCGCTGCTGGCCAATGCCAGGATCGACAATGACCGATTACTATTCACTCTGCACGAACCAAAGCTTGCTTTTGACTCGGCCACACAAAATTGGGGGCGCGAACCGTTCCGGAACATAAGCCAGCGTCACTACGGTCTCGGTCTGAGTCGCATCCAGGCGATCGTAGAAGCCCACGGCGGTGAGCTACAGGCGCACTATGATCCGAAAGCTTCCGCACTCGTCTCGACGGTGACACTCCCCGTGGAGCGTGCACTCTGAACATATCTGGACGTCAATGTCATCTCAGGGTTTAAACAACTGGAAGGCGCTGCTCGTGCGTAATACCAGCAGCGCGAAGTGATGAAAACAGACAACCGTCGCGTTCTGATTATCGACGACGAGCGCCCCGTGTTGATGACGCTCGAAGCATTACTGAACCGGCACGGTTATCGCGTGGACACTGCCGGGACTGCTTCGCAGGGAGTCAAGTTGCTCAAATCGAATTTGCCATCGCTTGTGTTGCTCGATCTGCAACTCCCCGACGCGCATGGTTTGGAAATGCTCGATCGGATCAAGACAGAGTTGCCCGACGTTCAGGTGATCATTCTGACTGCGCACGACTCTTTGCATAATGCCATCGAGTCGATCAAGCGCGGCGCATTCCATTTTATCAGCAAACCGTACGCGCCAGAGGAGCTCCTCAGCCTCGTGGAGAACGCGTTGGAGAAACAGTTCCTGCTTCGGGAGGCGGAAAAATTGCGGGAGAAAACAGTGCAACTCGAAAAGCGCCTGGAAATCGCAGAGGCGCGTCCCACACCAATTTTTCAGAGCAAGCCGATGCAGGAAATCCAGGAACTGATCGACACGATGGGACCTTCAGATGCCAACGTTCTCATCGTGGGAGAGAGCGGCGTAGGCAAGGAGGTGATTGCCAATACGATTCACGCTCGCAGCCGGCGCGCTGAACAACCGATGGTGAAGCTCAATTGCGCGGCGTTCCCGCAAACGATGATCGAGGGAGAACTTTTTGGGTACGTCAAAGGCGCGTTCACCGGGGCCATGCACGATTTTCCAGGAATGATTGCGGCGGCAGACGGCGGCACGCTGTTCCTCGACGAAATATCGGATATGCCCGCTGATTTGCAGACGCGCTTCTTGCGCGTGCTTCAAGAACGGGAGTATCGGCCTCTCGGCAGCACGCAAACAATGAAGGCAGATTTCCGCGCGATTGCTTCGACTAATCGATCCATTCCCGGGGCGCTGGCCGAGAACCGGCTGCGCTCCGATTTGTATTACCGGCTGAACACGTTCCAGATCGAAGTGCCACCGTTGCGGAAACGAAAGGAAGACATACCGCCGCTGATCGGGCAGTTCGTGAGAGAATTTGCCCAACGACTCGGAAAGCCTGAGCCGGACGTTTCGCCGGATGCTTTTCAAAAGTTGCTTGACTACGCGTGGCCGGGAAATGTTCGCGAACTGCAAAACGCGATCGAATACGGTGTGGTCCTGGCGCAGCAGGGCGTTATTGGCGTGAAAGAGTTGCCCACGGAAATACAATTGCCTCCGGCGCTACAACATGCCGAGCTGGGTGGGTTGCCGCGCAAAGGCGTGCAAACTCTCGATGATTTGGAGCGCCAGGCCATTCTGCAAGCCCTGGCGGAATCTCGGGGAAACAAGAAAAAAGCAGCCGAACTGCTCGGCATCCAGCGTCCCACGCTCTACAACAAGATGAAGCGTTACGCGATCGAGTTGTAAAAATTCCTGCCACAAAACGGCGCGCACGGAGTGACGCGCCCTACCAAGAAACTCAACGCACGCGAGATGGTAGGGCGGGCAGTCCTCTGCACGCCGCGTGTGTTTGTCATGTTATTCGCCGCGATAGGTGCACCGAGCGGTAGGTGTTTCGTGCACGACGATCTCGCACAGGCCAGGGCATTGACGCTCCAGTTTTTGCCAGAACCATTGCGCCATGTTTTCGATCGTTGGGTTGTCCAAGCCTTCGATGTCATTGAGGTATTCATGGTCCAGCAATTCCAAAAGTGGTCTCATCGCCTCGCTGATCTCCGCGTGGTCGTAAACCCACCCGGTTTCGGAATTCACGTCACCTTCAACCGACACTTCGACTTTGAAACTGTGTCCGTGCAACCGGCGGCATTTGTGACCCTCATACGCCTTTGGCAGGATCTGTGCCGCTTCGAACGTGAAATCCTTCGTTAACCGCGCTCTCACGGCTCTGAAAATATCATGTCATTATCTGTCTTGCGATATAATAGACGGCGGAGCTTCGGCACTGCCATTCGGTAAACTGGGTCCGCGGAAGCTCGTCCTCGATTTTCGCACATCTTTTAAACACCACGTTGCGCTGGGCTCCAGATGAATTTGTGCATCTGAAGTTGAAACCGCACATTGAGTTTG
>QHPE01000177.1 GCA_003218945.1 Verrucomicrobiota bacterium
AATCGGCTCTTTTGCAATGTTTGTTTAGAGAAGCTCAAACAAACCAATCCTCAAATGAGGCGCTGTAAAGCAAACCACGTCTGGGGGTCGGGAAAGAGAAGGCAACAAGTCGCAAAAAATGGGTACTGACGCCGTACGGGCCGAGTGGCAACATTCCCCGCACCGATTTTTTAGGCGTGTCCCCAAAAGATCCGCCTGAGCTTTCCGCAGCGCAACCCCGTGAGCCAATGGTCCGCTCGGACAACTGAAAGTGTTACCTATGAAAATCTATGTGAAAAAGTCCGCATGGGGTCAATTAACCCTAATATTTACGCTCGCCTGCTTTGCGTTCTCACCAACGGCGCTAGCGGTAACCCCAGCAGACGGAGACTATCGCAACCAGAACACCGCTAAGGATGCACTCTTCCGTTTCACGGCTGGGATTGACAATACGGCGCTGGGTTTGATGCGCTGGACAACGCTCTGGCGAGTTGGATCTGGACTCGCACAGGCAGTCTCAACATCGCACGTTATGTGCACACGGCGACCTTGTTAAAAAACGGCATGGTCCTTGTTGCAGGGGGAATAACTTTGGCCATGCTGTGGCGAGGGCGGAACTGGACAGCGTCGGCGCCAAAATCCACTGGGACGGATTAAGGAAGCGACCATCTCGCAGCTTAAATCAACTGTGCCCAAGCAGAAAATAACTGCCGCCCCTTCTTGAGTCGCTTCAGGAGACTAACGAGCGGTACATCACATAAACGTCAACATACCCCTTTGCCGGATAACGGAAAGCGCCGGGCAATGTGCCCACGATTTTAAACCCAAGCCCCTGCCATAAGCGGATCGCGGGCGTGTTCGTGGAAATCACAAAGTTGAATTGCATAGCGTGAAAGCCCAGCCGTCGCGCTTTCTTCAAGCAGTGCTCAGCCATTGCACGACCGAGCCCCTCTCCACGTGCGCTCGCTGGAACCATGAATGCCGCGTTCGCGACGTGCGACCCGCCACCGGATTGGTTAGGCCGCAAAATATACGTGCCACTGGTCTTGCAACCTGCTTCCGCGACGTACGTATGCGTGCCGGGAGCAAACCAGTAAGCCAGCGCATCTTCGCGCGAAATCTCAGGGTCGATAGCATACGTGTCGCCCGTCGCGACCACTTCATGAAAGATTTTCCAAATGGCATCGCTATCCGCCTCAGTTGCCGCGCGAATTTTCATGGCCGCAAGTCACAGCTTCAGATATCTCGTGCAAGTCTCCTTAGCCCGGACACGCCGAGGTTAGATTGAAATTCGGGTGAGCACTTTTCCCCTGAAAATCTGAATCCCGCGTTGATATATGCGTGCTCGGCACGCTGATTGCCAACGAAGAAACTAATTTGGGCGCGCCGATACCCCGCGACGCGTGCTCGATCAAGTTCGTAGTTGAGTAGCGCCTGTGCTACACCGGTACCGCGGTACTCAGGCAGCGTTGCCATGTTCTCAATGACCCATGCGCCGGCCTCACTTGTGGCACATGAGAGAATGAAAGCGCCGCGCGGCCATAGCTGGGCATGCGCTTCTTCGCTCAGGCCCATCTTTTGCGAGGGTTCCGCCATCGCAGCCGAAGATGCGCCGTATAAAGATTCATCGGCAAAGCCACACAAGGCCGCTGCGCGCCGGCCGTACACTTCAGCGACCGAAAATAAGGACCAGTGCCACCATGAACGCACCGCCGCGCTTGCAAGCTTCCCGCAGTAGTCAATGCAGAACGCCTCATCCCGCTGCAGCACTACGTCGAACCATCCGCGTTTCAAATGACCGCGTGCTGCTGTGAAGATCACCCACGCAAGAAAATCCGAGTCGTCAGTCCGCGCAGGTCTGATCTTGAGCATGGTCCTCCGTTTCTCTAAATATTCGCATCCTGATAAAGCGCGAACCACGCGGCGAGCGCAGCGAGTTTTTGCTCTGCGCGCCAGGGACCATCGATCAATTGGCTGAAATTTTGTATCGTGCTCCGGAGATCAACGTTGGATTTTCTAAGCCGCGACGTGGCTTTATCATAAGCATCGCGCTCTAAGAGAATAGTCGTGCGAATGCCGTGTGCATTCAAAGCCTGCTCGAGCACCAAGCGAAACAATATTTGCGATGATCGTCGGATCGATCTGGCTTCCCACCACGAGGACGGCCCGCCTGATCCGGTAACCTTTTTGCCGATAGCCGGTCAGAAGTGTCCCAAGCGACTGTTGTGCAATGCGCCGCACCAAGCGCTCGCGTCGGTTCACTATTCTGGAGTCCGTTTCCAGTTTTCCCATCCTCGCGTGGTATGGTTGCCGCGTTTCGAGAAGTCGCGGATCGGACAGCTCGACTCGGTTGACATCCGCGAGCTGCGGCGCATCGCCCGGCCTCGTCAGGAGTACCACCACAGCCCAACCTGATTTCACTCGAAACCCGAGAGCGGCAGTTTGGGTCACCTTGTTTTGAACGTCACTGGGACTGTAACTTGCCATCCCTGGCTGGGAGCAGACTTCCATTGCCGAAGCGTTTTGATCGCCGCCTGGTCGAAGTACGGGTTTCCCGTGGATGAGACGATCTGGATATTGGTAACGTTCCCTGCCGCATCAAATGTTAAGCGGAAACGGCCCGTTCCCGATTGCCCCGGCAGAGATTGCCCGGGTGGAAAGGACGGCGCAGGCGCATAGATCAATCGTGGCTTCGGCGTGGCGTGCGGCGTCGGACTTGTTTCTGCCAGTTGCGGCCAGCGCGCCTGAGTATCAGCCGTGATTCGAGACAAAACCGAATCCAATGCGGCAACAGAACGAGCTACGGTTTTTTCCCCAGCCGACGTGACGATGCCAACGACATCGCCATTCTCATTAACGACTGGCGATCCAACCGAACTCGCAGGAATCGCGTCCGCAATTTCCAAACGATCAGACGTTTGCGCAGTGATCGTCGTTTCGTGAGCGGCGCCTTCGTTTCCAGCCAGCGCGCTGCCGACCACTGCGACCCTTGCGCCCGTTGTCAGCTCGCCAGCTTTGTTCAGGTCAAGAAACCTTAACAGTTTTCGCGGTTTCACCTCCGCCTGCGAAACCGAAATGTCCGAACCCTTAGATGCGGCGACAATTCCACTCACGTTGTAGATTCCGCCGTCGACCGTTTTCGCCACAGCATTGACCGCACCTTCAATTGCGTGCGCTGTCGTGACGAATCTGCCATCTGCGGAGATAAAAAAACCAGTCTCCGTTCGCAACAGATTCCCTTTTGGATCAAAGGCTGTCACCCAAATCACAGAAGGCCGCACCTTGCTTTCAAGCTCTGCTATTTTTGACGATGGAGTTTGGCCGGCGCCTGCTTGAGGCGACTGACTGATAGTTGCGGTCGTCGGTGATCGCGCGGTACTCGTAATCGGCAACGGCGGTTGTGATTGCTGTGCGAGTAGAGATCCAGCAAGAACCTGATTCGGCGCATGTCCCACAGTCACAAAGACCGCGATCCAAAACGTGTATCGAAAACCGAAGCGAACCTGGCTCATTGCATGCAGTATAGTCTCGGGCAGCCTGGGTTAATCAAGCCGGCAAAAATAGGTCTTCGTTCGGTTTTGGAAATACCCGTGATGACAAACCGGCCTCAGGTCACCGGCTACAGGATTCCTAAAACCGTTCTAGTGACGCTTGAAATATTGAACCGCGCGTTCGTGTTTCTTTGCCGCAGCCTTGCTGTTAAACGTGCCGAGATTTTTTCGCTTGCCCGTTCTCGCATCTTTCTTGCGGGAATACAGCCGATACTTGCCGGATTTCAGTTTCCTAATCACGGGTATTGCTCCGCACGATGCACGTAGGCGAATATTATGCTTGTAGCGCCATCCAATATTCGCAGTTCGGTCGAGTCGCGCTCGTTAAATTGTAGCGCCACGGCTTCAGTTGCCGAATCAAGACTGGCGGGCAGAGCGCCCGCCCTACAAAGGCTTCCTCAAGCGATTCGAAATGCCAAGTGCGAGAAGCGCGGCCAGAATTGCGAGATTGGTCGCGAGATGAGACGGGAAACTCCAGTTTTGGCTGACGTGGCCGAAACAGCCACAGGTAATGTCGAGTCCGCGAAGTTTCGCGGCAGTGATGGCGAGCGTGAAGACCACGATCAGCGTGATTAAAAGCGCTAGCGCTCCGCGATACAGAAAGCGAAATACCAGTCCGAGCGCACAAGCAATTTCCAGCCACGGAAGGTAAAACGCGAGCGCAACACTCATGGGCCACGGCAGAAGTTTGAAGTTGTCGATGCCACTGGCGAATTCAACGGGGTTTGCTAGCGACAAATTCCGAAGATCGGTCAAAGCGTTGGCGAATTGCAGATTTTGAAGATCAGCCATCAAGTGATCCAAATCGAGGATCTTCGAGAGTCCCGCGAAAATGAAGATGCCGGCCAGAACAAAATCGAGAATGCGCCAGATGATGTTTGCTGTTCGATTTTTGATGTTTGATGCAGGGGCGGCCGTCGCGAGTTCGACGTTGAGCGTTGGGCGTTGAGCATTCGGCGTTGAGTTCATGTGCTTTTCTTCAGCCACGCTTCCCAACCGCCTTCGAGCACGAACACCTCAGAGAGTTGCGCTTCCTTGCGCAGGCGGCGGGCCACTTCCCGGCTGGCGTTACAACTCAAGCTGCTACAGTACACGACGATCTTTTTCCCCGGCGACCACACCGCCAAGAACTGCGGTAACAATTCGTTCCACCGATCTTCATTCAATGAGAGCGCACCCGGGACGTGATCGCGCGCAAATTCATCGTCCGGCCGCGCATCGACCCAGATCGCAGTGTCGCCCCAGGCTCGCGCCTGATCGACAGTCACCATTTCCGAGGGCGCTATCGCCGAGCGCCACGAAATGTTGTTGCGAAAATAAATCGCCTCGCCTGCCGCCGGGAGAAGCGCCACCGCTGCCAGTACGGCAGCCTGGCGTGCCAGTAAAAACTTCAATGCGTTTGATCGGTCGGAGCAGTTGGATGAGCCGGCGCAGTAGGCGCAGCTGGAGCACCTGGAGGTTTCTGGCCAGCTGGAGCAAAAGGCATCATCGGAGCAGTTGGCGCGTTGGTGATCCGCGCAGTGGCGTAAAATACCTTCTGTGAATCCTCAGGCTGAATCGTCAGCATTGAAGCCACTGGTTTATTCGTGTCCTGAGGTTTCACGTTGATCTTGAACTGGCCGTTCCCGGCTTCCTCCACCTTGGCCTCAAAATTCGGAGTCGCTGACGTGACCTTGATATGTTTCACGGTGAAATCTTTGCCCACTTTTACGTTAATCGTCTTTGTGTCCGGCTTGTCGCCCTGTTTCCAAAACACGAAGTTTGGGGTGATCTCGAGTTGCTGCGGGATTTCCGCCTTCAGCGTCAGCACCGTTTTTTGATTTGGGGCCTCATCGGTCTCGACTGTCACTGTTTTAACCTGAGTTCCGGTACGGTCGCCAATGTTGAACGTGGCTGTGATCTCGCCTTTGTCTCCCGGCCCCACTTCTTCCTTCTGGGTTTGTGCAGTAGTGCAACCACAGGAGGCCTTAACAGACTTAAAGTGGATCGGCGTCTTGCCGACGTTCTGATATTTGAAATGGCCGACGGCTTGCTTGTCGTTCGGCGCAGGATGCAACTCGACATTGGTCTGCTCCCATTTCAGTTCGGCGCGCGCGCCCAGGCACATGATCATCGACAGGGTGAAAGCAAAGAGTGGTGTTTTCATCTTTTGGAATAGAAGCGCGTAATATAATCAGCAACTGCCTCTCGCCAAGCCCGAGGTGTCTTGCCGGTTAGCTCGGCATATTTGGCGCTGGAAAGTACCGAATAAGCAGGACGGCGTGCAACCCAACTGGACATATCTCTCAGAGTAAGCGCACCGACTGTCGTCGTTCTAAGAGGAATACCGCCGTCGCGACAGCAATCCAGCGCCCATTGCGCGTATTCCTGCCAACTGCATTTGCCGGCATTCGCGAAATGCAAAATGCCGCCAAAGTCGCACGCGCTGTAGCCGGGGGCGGTGACCCCGGCATCGCATCGTCCCGCTGCGACCCGGCCGGGATCACCGATCCCGGCTACAGTTTCGCCCGGAAAAAAGCGCCGGAGCATTCCGGCAATATCATGCGTATATGTGGGCGTGGAAAATTTATCCGCTATCGCATCGACCTTTTCATTTTCTTGCGCACGTTTAATCATCGCGTCGATAAAACTCGGCCGGTCAGGACCAAACACCCAGGAGACGCGCACAACGAGATGGTGGTTCTCAACTGCAAGCACATTCTTTTCTCCGATCAGTTTTGACTCGCCGTAAACGCTGATTGGATTCGCGTGATCCTCTTCTGTGTACGGTGTCCGTTTCTCGCCGTCAAAAACGTAATCGGTGCTGAAGTGAATTAGCTTCGCGTCTTTCGCATTGCAGATCGTCGCAAGAACACCCGGCGCTTCGGCGTTAATCAGAAATGCGCGATCGCGCTCGGTTTCACAGGCATCGACATTGGTGAACCCCGCAGCGTTAATGAGCACATCGAAA
>QHPE01000178.1:0-3483 GCA_003218945.1 Verrucomicrobiota bacterium
GGACATTTACATGCTCGCAGCAGAAAAACTTGAGATGGGTAGTGATAGCTGTCTTGTGATCGAGGACGCTCTTGCGGGGATCGCAGCTGCCAAGGCCGCGAACATGCGCGTAGCAGCGATTCCCGACAGCCGGTTTGTTGACCCCCGCGAATACACGAAAGAGGCGGACTATGTCCTTCGTGATCTTTCAGAAATCCCAGCGCTGATCCGTCGTGTCGGCGCCACAGAATGAATTCTTGTGTTACAGCGCGAGGCTGCGCCCGACCGGCGCTCACCCAGCATTCGTGCAGCAGGCGATCGATATGATGCGCTGAGAACATTTGGCAGGCGCGGCGGCTGCCCTACAATAGAGACATTCCTATTTTGAAACTCCTTCGCTTCCCATTCCTGAATTCCTGATTAGATCTTTTGAACTATGTCTCAGAAAAAGCATTTTCGCGTGTATGCCACATCGCGCATTGGCGATCCGGCGGAGAATTTTCTTCGCTCCCGCGGTTACGACGTCGAAGTGTTTCAAGGACCAGAGGCGCCGCCGAAGAAATTGATCGTCGATAAAGTGAAAAGCGGTATTGACGGATTGATCACCACACTGCGCGATCCGATTGATTCGGAAGTCTTCGAAGGAGGGAAGGGGACGCTGAAGGTTGTGGCGCAGATCGCGGTCGGCTTCGACAACATCGATCGCGCGGCAGCGAACAAATACAAAATTCCGTTTACCAACACAGCCGATGTGCTCACCGAAGCGACGGCTGAGTTCGCGTTTTTCATGATGGGCATGCTGGCGAGAAAGATGTGGCAGAGCGAGCGGCTGGTGCGCGAACAGAGGTGGCCGTCGTGGCATCCATTCCTGCCGTTCCTTGGCGATGAAGTCACGGGCAAAACCATCGCCGTGATTGGAACCGGGCGGATCGGCCTTGCGATGATTAAGAAGTGTTCGGGTTTTGACATGAACATTCTTTGCTATGATCCGGCGTATCAGAATCACGAATTCATTAAAACAATTCAGGAGTTAATGGACCTGCGCCATGCGCGCGGCATTCAGAAAGAGAAAACCTGGATCAAGTATGTCGAGCTCGAGGAAGCATTACGTGGGGCCGATTACGTGAGTCTGCACGTGCCGTTATTGCGCGAGGGCGAGGCGGACAAACCGACGTTTCACCTTATCAACGAAAATACGCTCAAGATGATGAAACCGACCGCGTACTTGATAAATAGTTCGCGCGGCCCGGTCGTGGACGAGAAAGCGCTGGCGAAAGCATTGAAAGAAAGAATCATTGCGGGCGCAGCGCTCGATGTGTTCGAAAAGGAGCCGCTACCGCCGGATTCACCACTGCTCGATCCAGAGATTGCGGACCGTTGCCGAGTGTTTCATCATTTTGCCAGCGGGGCGCAGATTACGCGTCTGGACATCGATCCCGATAAAGGCATGGCCGGCCGCTGCGTCCAGGGATTAATCGATGTGCTGGAAGGAAATTACGGCGGCGACCCGACGAAGATGCCATACGTGGTGAACAAGGAAGCATTCAAGGAAAGTGATAAGTGACCAGTGACTGGCTAAGGAGCGCACGTGCGCTCGTGTAAATCGCCGTCGTGATCAGCCGTTGGCCTCTGTTCCAGTAACAGCAGGGGCACTACGGCAGGCGTCTGAAAATCGTAACAAAAAAATGTTTGCACGTGTTGAAGGTAGTGGTTAATAGTTAACCAGATGGTTAAACATTCTCCGCGAACGTTGAACCAAACTTTCGCCGCGCTGGCCGACCCCACGCGCCGCCGCATCCTGGCGCACCTGGCTCGTGGCGACCGGCGGGTGACCGATCTCGCGAGGCCGCACGCAATGTCCTTGCCCGCGATTTCGAAACATCTGCGCGTTCTCGAGAAGGCCGGACTGCTGCGCAGGCGTCGTTACGGGCGCGTGCACCAGATGCAGTTGGACGCCAAACCGCTCAGGCAGGCGGCGCAGTGGGTCGAAGAATATCGGAAATTCTGGGATGGCTCGCTCGACCGGCTCGCCGAATATTTAGAAAAGCAGAACCAGCCACTCGAAAGAAGAAAAACGAAGTAAAGGGAAACCGACATGTGTCCGGCATGCGTCGCTAACATTACTCTCATAGCCGCCGGCGCGACGTCCGGCGGAGGAGTGACCGCATTCGTGTTCAGCAAGTTTTACAAAAGCAGCAAACACATAAAGACAGTGAACAACCAGGATGAAAACCAAAGAAGTCGAAAAGAAAAAGGATCAGTTAAAACCGCCAAAAATTGTATCGCCGAAGGAGTGGGAAGCTGCGCGCCAGCAACTGCTGGTGAAGGAGAAGGAGTTGACCCGCGCCCGTGACTCGCTGGCCGCCGAGCGTCGGCGGATGCCGTGGGCGGCCGTGGAGAAAGAGTACAAGTTCGAAGGACCCGATGGTAAGGCGAGCCTGCTCGACCTGTTCGACGGTCGCCGTCAGCTAATTATTTATCGTGCGTTCTTTGAACCGGGCGTGGTTGGCTGGCCCGACCATGCCTGCGTCGGCTGCTCCATGATGGCCGACCACGTTGGCAACCTTGCGCACGTGAACGCGCGCGACACTACTATCGTGTTCGCGTCACGAGCGCCTCAGAAGGACATCAAGCGTTTAAAGACGCGGATGGGCTGGGAGCGCGTTCCCTGGTACACTATCACAGACGACTTCGACAAAGACTTCGGTGTGGACGAGTGGCACGGCCACAACGCATTCATCCGCGACGGTGACAAGGCTTTCCGCACCTACTTCATCAATGGCCGCGGGGACGAAGCGATCGGGACCACCTGGAGTTACCTCGACATCACCGCGCTCGGACGTCAAGAGGAGTGGGAGGACTCACCAAAGGGCTATCCTCAAACCCCGCCGTACGAATGGTGGAACTGGCACGACGAGTACGGCAGCGACGAAGCTTCCGCGAAGGTCCTTGAACAAATTCGACGAGGCCGCGCAGCCGGGCAAGCGGGTGGCGACGCCAAGTGATGGTTCAAATCGCAGAAGCGCCGGGCAGGTAAAGCAGGAGACAAGAGCGATGACTAAACATAAGACTGGAACACGTGAAGAATGGCTGCACGCGCGGCTCGATTTGCTCAAAGCGGAGAAGGAATTAACGCGGCGCAGCGACGAACTTGCGCAGCAACGTCAGGAACTGCCTTGGGTTAAGATCGACAAGGAGTATCAATTCGAGACCGACGATGGTAAGGCGTCGCTGAAAGATCTGTTTCGCGGCCGCTCACAATTGCTCGTTTATCATTTCATGTTGGGGCCCGATTACACCGCGGGTTGTCCCTCGTGTTCGGTGATCGCAGACGGCTACAACGGGATTGTTGTCCATCTCGCCAATCACGACGTTATGTTTTGGACGATCTCGCGCGCGCCGCTAGCAAAGTTGCAGGCGTACAAAAAGCGGATGGGCTGGACGTTTCCATGGGCCTCCTCCTTCGGCGGTGATTTCAACTTCGATTTCAATGTTCAGCTAACC
>QHPE01000178.1:3546-4005 GCA_003218945.1 Verrucomicrobiota bacterium
GTCGCTTTCGCAAAGATGTCAGGAACCGATCCGGCCACGTACGTGCGCGAGAGACCAGGAATGAGCGCGTTCGCGCTCGAAGACGGCGTTGTCTATCACACCTATTCCAGCTATGCGCGCGGACTGGACGGACTTTGGGGAATGTATCAATGGCTCGATCGCGCACCAAAAGGTCGCAACGAGCCGGACGTTTGGTGGCGCCGCCACGACGAATATCCCAAATCTTAAAGAGCAAAGATATGAATCGCGTTACCCATTTTGAAATTTACACGGACGATCCCGAAACGGTGCAGCCGTTTTATCGGGATGTCTTTGGTTGGAAGTTCGAAAAGTTCGAAGGCGGCCCGATCGAATATTGGCTGGTGACGACCGGGGACGACAAGGAGCCGGGAATCAACGGTGGCCTAACGAGGCCGCGCGAAGGCCAGCAGCCGGGGACGCTGAATACGATCGCGGTTG
>QHPE01000178.1:4030-4504 GCA_003218945.1 Verrucomicrobiota bacterium
CGAAGATGGCGATACCGAAAATCGGCTGGCTCGCTTACGCAGAAGATCCGGCTGGCAACGTGTTCGGCGTTATCGAGCCGAATACTAACGCCAAGTAGCACAACACCGTTGAGAAAATGGCAAACGAGAAGAGTAGCAACATCGACATCGTCGCGATCGCACGAGCCGCTTATGAAGCCTATGTAGCCAAGGATCGGGCGGCGATCGAGAATCTGATCGCGCCGGATTTCCACTTCAGCAGTCCGCTCGATAACCGGATCGATCGCGCGACCTATTTTGCGCGTTGCTGGCCCAACAGCAAAACGATCACCGGTTTCGATTTTATCAATCTGGTTCCCAATCGAGATCGTGTGTTCGTGACCTATGAAGGCAAGGCAAAGGACCGCGCGTTTCGTAACACCGAGATCGTGACGGTGCGGGATAATCAAATCGTTGATGTCGAAGTCTATTTTGGTTGGTCGATACCACACCAAG
>QHPE01000178.1:4549-4853 GCA_003218945.1 Verrucomicrobiota bacterium
AGTGATGTAACGGAGCCAATTATCGTGGAGCGGACTTTCAACGCGCCAGTGGCGCGAGTTTGGACCGCGCTCACGGACGTGAATGAAATGCGGCAGTGGTATTTTGACTTAAAGGAATTCAAGTCGGAAATCGGATTTGAATTTGAGTTCGTGGTCGAGCATGAAGGCAATGCTTATCATCACCTTTGCAAAGTCACCGAGGTGATTCCTGAAAAGAAAATCGCCTATACCTGGCGGTACAAAGGCGAGCCGGGAGATTCGCTGGTGACTTTCGAATTGTTTCCCGATGGGCATAAGACAAGAT
>QHPE01000179.1 GCA_003218945.1 Verrucomicrobiota bacterium
TCTTACCTGCTGGTGTCGCTAAAGCATTTTTTGGCCGATGAGAGGGAGCGTGCGATGGCACTCAAGAGAGGCAGAGGGCGGTCGCCTATCCCGTTGGAGGATTTACGCGCTGGTGTCGAGGTCGATGTCGAAGCGTCGGACCCACGGACGGCTGAGCAGATTTACGAACGTCGCTGGGCTCTGACGCTCTTGGACCATGTGTTCGGGCAGCTACGAGACGAGTATCGCAAGGCAGACAAAGCCGCGTTGTTTGATTGGTTGAAACAATTGCTCCCGGACGAGCCGGAAACACCATCGCAGGCAAAAATCGCCATCGCGATGGGGATGACTGAAAATGCGGTAAACCAGGCGTTCTACCGATTTCGTCAGCGTTATCAATCCTTACTGCGTGAAGAGATTGCCGTTACGGTTGCTATGCCAAAGGATGTCGAAGACGAGCTGCGCCATTTAATTTCGGTATTACGAACGTAATCTTTTGAGAGAAATTTACGTAGTGCATCAAGGGAAAGCGCATAAGTAGCCCAATGGCGCGCGTACTGAGAGTTTGCAAAAAATGCCGGACGGCGATTTCGATCGACGAACCGGAAGGACTTTGCGCCGCCTGCGTGTTAGAGGCAAGTCTTGGAATGCTCCAGGGGGACATTAATGGAGCAGGCGGCGCGGAAATACCGGAAGAATTAGGCGACTACGAGTTGTTGGAAGAAATTGGTCGTGGCGGCCAGGGCTTGGTCTATCGCGCGCGCCAGAAGAGCCTTAACCGTATGGTGGCACTAAAAGTCATCGGGCTCGGGCGGTGGGCCACTAACGCACACATCAAACGGTTTCGCCTTGAGGCTGAGGCCGCAGCGAGTTTGGATCACCCCTGCATCGTTCCGATCCATGAGATCGGGGAAAGCGACGGTTCCTGTTACTTCAGCATGCAACTCGTGGAAGGCCGACGACTCGATGAAGTAATCAAGCGTGAGCCAATGCCGAATCGGCGTGCTGCCGAACTCATCGTCAAGCTGGCGCGCACTATTTCCTATGCCCATCAGCGAGGGATCCTGCATAGAGATATTAAGCCAGGGAACATTTTGATAGATGCAGACGGCGAGCCGCATCTGACTGATTTCGGTCTTGCAAGGCTCATTGAGCGAGAAAGCACAATTACGGGCACAATGGTGGAGGGGCTCGGTACGCCGAGTTACATGGCTCCCGAACAAGCTGCTGGCGACGCTGCCCAGCTTACAAGTGCCACGGATGTTTACGGACTCGGTGCGGTCTTCTACCACTTGCTCACTGGTCACGCTCCTTTTGTTGGCGGAACAACTTACGAAACTGTCCGGTTGGTTTTGGAAACCGAGCCGCGGCAGCCGCGCTTGTGGAATCCGAAAATAGATCGGGACCTGGCCACGATTTGCCTCAAATGTATCGAGAAGGATCCAAAGCGCCGTTACTCGTCCGCTCTCGCACTGGCAGAAGACTTGGGGCGTTGGCTTAAGCACGAGCCAATTCAGGCGCGACGCGCAGGCGTGTGGGTGCGCGGGCGAAAATGGGTGCAGCGGCAGCCAGCTCTTGCAGCCGTGATCGCACTGTCGGTCACTTTGGCAGCAGCCGTTGGTTGGAATGTTTGGAAAAGCGAGCTAGTCGGTCACCCGGCAGCGACTGGCATCGCTGTGCTGCCGTTTGAGAACCTGAGCAACGACAGAGAGGACGCCTCCTTTGCCGACGGCGTCCAAGACGATCTTTTGACCAAGCTGGCGAACATCGCCGCTCTCAAGGTCATCAGTCGCACTAGTGTCATGCAATATCGGGCTGAGCGAAATACGCGCCAGATAGGCGAGGCCCTTGGTGTATCGCACGTATTGGAAGGTAGCGTGCGCAAAACCGGCGCCTGGCTTCACCTCAACGCGCAGCTGATTGATACACGCACGGATTCGCACATCTGGGCGAAACAATACGATGGGGATTTAAGAGACTTGTTCGCTATCCAGAGCGAGATCGCAAAAAGAGTCGCTGAGCAGCTTCATGTCAAAGTTTCACCTGCTGAGAAACTCGCAATTGAGCGTCCACCAACTGCCGATCTGACCGCTTTTGATCTTTATAGTCGCGCGAAAAATCTTCTTTTGACGTCGAGCTCTACGGGTACGGCGAAAGCAAAGTTGTTGCAAGCAGCCGATCTGCTGAATCAGGCCGTTGCGTATGATTCCACGTTCTTCCGGGCATATTGCCAACTCGCTTCGGTCCACGATCACCTTTACTCCTCTGGATTCGATCGGACGCCCGCGCGCCGTGCGTTAGCTGAAGAGGCCATGCAAGCGGCGTTTCGTCTTCGCCCGAACGCAGGCGAAGCACACCTTGCGCGCGCGGGCCATCTTTATCGCGGATATCGTGATTACGACGGCGCCGCATCTGAACTACAAGCTGCCCGCAAGACCCTGCCGAATGATCCGCGCTTATTCGAGCTGGAGGGTTACATCGAGCGTCGTCGCGCGGGTGGCAATCAGGAAAAGGCTTTGCGCAATCTCCAGCGTGCGCTCGAATTGGACCCGCGCAACTTCTTCATGTTACAGCAGACTGCGCTTTCTTACGACGTTCTCCGGCGCTATGGCGACGAAGAAGTTGTGTGGGATCGGGCGCTGGCGGTCGCGCCGAATGACGCACAGACAAGAATCAGCCGCGCGCTTGTGGAACTAAATTGGAAAGCCGAGACCCACCTCCTGCACCAAGTGATTAATGAAATCCGCACGGAGGATCCTGGTAAAATTCAAGATGTAGTCGATACCTGGCTAGCCTGCACGCTCGCAGAGCGCGACCTGCCTGCCGCTGCCGATGCCTTGGCCACGCTGGGCAAAAGTAGTTTCGGTATCGATACGATAAGGCTCAGTCGTAGCTTTGCGGAAGGTCTTACCGCGCGGATGTCAAAAGATGACGCTAAAGCACAGTTTGCTTTCGCTGCGGCACGAGCGGAGCAGGAGAAAATCGTCGAAGCACAGCCAAACGACGGTCTGGCATTGTGCGTGCTTGGTTTGATCGACGCCGGTCTTGGACGGAAAGAGGAAGCGCTGCGCGAGGGCCGGCGTGCGAGCGAGCTTCTGCCCGTCGAAAAAGATGCTATCAATGGCCCCATCATTGTGAAATATCTGGCGATTATCGCAGCGTGGGTCGGCGACAAAGATCTCGCCTGCGAACAGCTCTCGATCGTGGTCACTCGGCCTACCTATCTCAGTTACGGTGAATTGAAACTGCTGCCGTTCTGGGACCCTTTGCGTGGCGATCCGCGCTTTGAAAAGATCGTCGCCTCTCTCGCACCGACGGGGGATTAACCACGGATAGCACGAATGGGCAGGGCGCCAGCGGCTGAACCGACGGGCGCGCGGAGTCGCGTATTCAATTGTTGGCGTTTGTGTCAAGCACGGGCCGAGAATTATTTGCTAAATTCGCCGCCTGCGTGCTGTAGCTCCCGACGCGAAGACGGGTCATCCGTGATTTTCAAAATAAAAATCCCCCGGT
>QHPE01000180.1 GCA_003218945.1 Verrucomicrobiota bacterium
CAAGCCGCTGCGTCAAGGCAAGGTCCACTTCAGCCTCGGCTTTCTCATGCTGAGAATCAAAATGGAATTGAGCCAGTCGGGCTTGCAGTAATCGAATGGCCTCATCGTAATTTCGTTCAAATCTCAACTGAATGATCTTAATGTTGAACGCCGGAGCCGTAGGAGTTTGTGCGTTTACTTCCGTTAACAATTTAGCGGCTTCCTGCAAATTACCCTGGGCTTGGTAAATGCTGGCCTTTACTACCATCGCATCTGGATCATTTGGCGTAATGTCCCATGCTCGATTAAAGAGCTTTAGCGCCGCCGGAAATTGTCGCAGCATGTCGTAAATGCCTGCCGCATGGTTGAGTAACTCCACATTGCGCGGGTCCAGGCTGAGGGCTCGCTCGAAGTTGTCAACGCTTTCATCCCAGTGTCCCTCGCGTTCTGCAATTAAGGCGAGGGCAAGCGGGGCCTCGCTACTGCTTGGCAACAGTTTGCTCACTCGAGCGAAGGTAGTTTTGGCGGCTGGGTAATCACGCAATACCCAGTATTGATAGTAGCCTAGGGCCAGCAGAGTCTCAGACGAGTCCGGCGCCAGTTTCTGCGCATTCTCCAAAGCACGTTTCGCTGCATCACCGCGAGCGGCAGAATTTGTCTCGGCGGAGTGGGAAAAGTAGAGATGCGCGTTCAAACCAGAAAGCCGTGACCAGGCGCTCGCAAAATTGGGGTCAAGCTCTGCCGCCCGCTGATAACAATCGACGGCTTTCCGCCAAAGGTCGGGGTAAGTGTAGCGGTAGCTGCGTGCTTCAAATGCCAGGCCGCGGAGATATGCATCGTAAGCCTCTGGATTCTTTGTTGGTTTAACCGCTAAGGCGTGCTCTTCGCGACCGTTAAGCCTGGCCTGCAACGACTCCGCTACGCTCTTGGCGATTTCGCTCTCGACGCCAAGAACGTCGGTCAACTTTCGATCGTAGGTCTCTGCCCAGAGGTGGGAATCGGTTTGCGCGTTAATTAACTGCACATTGACCCTCACCTGATCGGCTGCTTTTTGCACGCTACCCTCAAGGATGTTCGCTACGCCAAGCTGCTTTGCGATCTGAGAGAGATTGCGGGGTTTGCTCTGATATTGCTGCGTAGAAGTGCGCGAAATGACTTTTAAATCTGCAATGCCAGCCAGCCGTGTCAGGATTTCTTCCTGAATACCGTCAGCGAAGTAGGCGTTATTCGCATCGTTGCTGAGGTTTTCAAACGGAAGGACTGCGACGCTTTTTGGAATTATCACTGCGGGTCGGCGGTTCCAAACGGTAAAGCTCACACTCGCTGCGAGAGCGATCAGCAACACGGCTAGCACGGCTGTGGTTGGATTGCGTCTGACCCATTTGCGCCCCTGTGTGACAAATCCACTTCGCTTCGCCTGGATTGGCTGATGCTTGAGCCAGCGTTCCAAATCTTCGGCCAACGCGGCGGCCGAGGCATAACGCGTGGCCGGTTCTTTCGCCAGACATTTCAGACAGATCGTCTCCAAGTCGCGCGGAACGTGTTGATTCGTCAGGCGGGGAGGCTTCGGTGATTCCGTCTCGGCGCGGTGCAGCAGTTCCATCGGCGTGTCGCCGGCAAAGGGCGGACGACCCGTAAGCAGGTGGTAAAGAATCGCGCCGAGACTGTACACATCCGCCGAAGCAGTGACGCCGCGCGAGTCGGTCGCCTGTTCCGGCGCCATGTAGTATGGCGTCCCGAGGATCGCGAGCGTTTGGGTGAGATCGCACTCGCGTTGCAACCATTTCGCGAGTCCGAAATCGCTCACGTACGGTTTGCCGGCGGAATCAAAGAGCACGTTACCTGGTTTCAGATCGCGATGAAGAATTCCGTGCTCGTGCGCGAACGCCACCGCGCGCGCGAGCTTCGCGATTAACGCCGCCACTTGGCGCGGTTTGTCGCGATAGTTGTCGATCTTCGTGGAGAGCGTCCCGCCTTCCGCGAACTTCATGCTGTAAAACGGCGCGCCATCAGCCTCGCCAACGGCGTAAATGGGCAAAATGTTTTCGTGATCAAGACTCGCAGCGGCTTCCGCTTCCGCTCGAAAACGATTCACCGCGCCGGGAGAATTGAGATGCGCGGGCAGAATCATTTTTAGCGCCACGATGCGCGACGGCGCGCGCTGTTTGGCGCGATAAACAATGCCCATTCCACCCCGAGCCACTTCGTTTAACAGCTCGTAATCGTCGATCCGACTTGCGGTAGCGCTTTCACTTTGCGTCTCGAGAACGGTGTTCAGCAAACAGCCGGGACAAAAACCGCTCGGCATGTCGAGCTCCACGGACGAGCCGCAGGTCTCGCAAAATTTTTTGGCTACGAGGCGTTCCATTTCGGTCAGGCCGCTTGTCCTTGGCCGATGCGTGCAAAGACGCCGCGCAATTGGCGCAGCTCGTCATCGACTTCGTGAGGAGTGCCGACGGTCTCCATTACCTCGCGCCGGACCGCGCTGGCGAATTGCCGGCGCAGCCGATGAATGTGCGTTTTCACCGCGCCGACCCCCATGTTGAGCCGGTCAGCCGCATCCTGATAACTGAGATCCGGTTTGGTTCCCTCCAGGAAAGGCGAGAGCGTTTCAAAGAGAGCACCCTTACCGTCTGCGACACATTCCGACCGAACACTCTCCAATGCGCGCTCTAGCATCACGCCCGTCCACCGAGCATCGAGAATCTCGTCAGGCGCGGCGTCATGGTGTGCGCGCAGATGATGCAGCTCCTCGGCTTCCAGTTCGTCTGTGGAAACAAATTGTGCGCCGCCGCCGCGCTTGAGAGTCTGCTTTCGCGCTCGCTCGTCGGCGAGAAAAAGCTTCAGCGCGCCGAGCAGAAAGCTGCGGAAACGTCCGCGCTGCTGCGAAGCGCGGCGGAGCGTATCGTTTTCGAGCAGGTGCTGGAAAAACGCCTGAGTTAAATCTTCCGCGTCGTGTTTGGCGTATCCACTGCGGCGCAGGTAGGCGTAAATCGGTCGCCAGTAAATCCGGCACAGTTTGGCCATTCCATCGTGCGCGCGCGCCGAGGTGGTTGCTCCGGCGGCGATGACGATGCTCCATGTTGTGTCGGTAAAACGTTCGTCCGTTGCGTTGGACGCAGGCAGCAGCACCATCTCCGCATGTTACGCATAGAGGCGCTCTCATGGCAAGCTTGTCCATTTCTGAATACAGCCGAAACCGCAGACGCTATTCGGGGTGGTGCGGATGGAACGCGCCAACCCCGAATCGCTCCTAAGACTAGTCTCTTTGGAATAGCCAGCCGCGCTTCCCAAAGCTACTCTGGGCGAGGCGCTGGCGTTGGGCGCGGCCTTGGCGTGGGTGAACATCTTCCGGTGCATGGGGTGGGTGTGGCCGTCGCCGTT
>QHPE01000181.1 GCA_003218945.1 Verrucomicrobiota bacterium
ATGAGCTAACGATAGTTCGGTTTCGAAGATGAACGATGCGGTCGCTGCCGTGGGCGAATTTTCAGCTGGAAAAGCGCCTGCAAATGGGCGAGCGGCCACGGAGCCGATGCGATTTATCTCCTGGCCGTAAACGGCGGGAAGTGAAGTGGCGAATGTCCGTATGCGCTATGCCCTGAACTGGAAGAGACGAGGACGGAGCGCGGGCATTCTGCCGCGAACCTCGCAGCGTATTTACATGAATAGGCTAGCGACTATATGCTTCGTGCTGCCGAAGAGCCGTCCGGCAATATGCCGGACGGTGCGAGCAGAATGCTCGCGCTCCCGAAATCCAATATGTGAGTGGGTACGGCTTGCACCACTTCCAACCACATGAAAGTCGGTTTTTTGGTCAGCAGCATTTCCCGCGATGCAGGCGGACTGTTTCAAAGCGTGCGCGGACTTGCCAAAGCGGTGGCGTCAACAAATGCAACTGTGCATGTGTTTGGGATCAGCGACGAACAGAGCGCGCTCGATTCGGAGGAGTGGCGGCCGCTTTCGGTTCAGACATTTCGGCCGCAACTGCGCGCGTGGGGCTACGCAAACCAGCTTGTGCCTGCCATGCTTGGCGCCGATCTCGATGTTCTGTCAGTTCACGGTTTATGGAAATACTGTTCTGTCGCTTCGCGACGCTGGCATCAAAGGACGGATCGGCCATATGTCATTCATCCGGAAGGCATGCTGGAACCATGGGCGCTGCGAAATGCGCGATGGAAAAAAAGAATCGCCGCGCTGCTTTATGAAAATCAACATTTACGCGAGGCCGCTTGCCTGCGGGCGTTGTCCGAAGCGGAAGCGTTGTCGTTCCGGGCTCAGGGACTGTCGAACCCGATTTGTGTGATTCCCAATGGCGTTGATTTGCCCGACCTGAGCGAGAGCAACGCGGGAAGTGGGTCACACAATCGGAAAACTCTTCTTTACCTGGGGCGACTTCATCGGAAAAAAAATGTGGCGAACCTCATCCACGCGTGGAACCACACCTTCAACTCTCAGGCATGCAAAAGCGACAATTGGATCCTTGCAATCGCTGGGTGGAATCAGAGTGGATACGAAAGCGAACTCAAGCGTATCGCAGCTGTCCCTTCGATTGTTTTCCTTGGCCCGCAGTTCGGCTCGGATAAAAGCAAATGCTATCGCACCTGCGACGCGTTCATCCTGCCGTCGTTGAGTGAAGGTCTGCCCATGACAGTGCTCGAAGCGTGGGCATACGCGAAACCCGTGCTGATGACACCCGAGTGCAACTTGCCTGAAGGTTTCACTGCCGGCGCGGCATTGCGGGTCGGGCCGGATCCGGAGGAAATTGCGGACGGCTTGAAAAGCATCATCGAAATGAGCGACAATGATCGAAGAGCAATGGGTGCTCGTGGACGCGATCTCGTCGCGACAAAATTTTCATGGCCACGCGTCGGTGAACAAATGCGCGCGGTTTATGACTGGGTGCTTGGCGGCGGAGCGCCACCAGCAACGATGAGACTTGACTGAACCGCATCGGAGGTCAGAAGTCCGAAGTCGGATGTCAGAAATCGAAGACGATCAAACGATGAGTAGCAAACCTAACAACAAGCGTGTTAATTCTGCCAAGGATTTGGATGTTTATAGATTCGCGTATGATCTCGCGATGGCTATTTTCGAATTGAGCAAGCGCTTTCCACCTGAGGAAAAATTTGCGTTAACCACGCAGATCAGGCGTTCGTCGCGATCGGTCTGCCTAAATTTGCGCGAAGCGTGGGCGAAGCGGCGGTATCAGGCGCACTTCGTTAGCAAGTTGACAGATTCTGACGGAGAAAATAGCGAGACGGACTCCTCGCTCGATTTTGCTAAAGACTGTAGATATACCTCCGCCGGCGAGCATCAGCGTTGGCAGCCAAATGCGCAGACATCGGGCGCATGCTTGGACAAATGCTGAAGACGTCGCAGTCGTTCTTAATTACAGAACGCTAAAATGTCTGACATCTGACTTCCGATCTCTGATCTCTGCTCTCATGCTGGACGTTGAGCAAAATCGCCGGGCTAGAAAGTACTCATCGGGCGAGATGACGCGCCGTGTGCTATGGACACTCGTGCAGCCGCTTTTCCGGTTTAGTCCCAGGCCATGCTTTGGCTGGAGACGATTTTTGCTTCGTTGTTTCGGAGCAAAAATTGGTCGAAGCGTGCACCTCTATCCATCGGCGACGATCTATTTTCCATGGAATCTCGAGGCCGGAGATGAGAGCGCGATAGGCGAGCAGGCGTTTATTTATAATCTCGGTCGAGTCACGGTAGGGCCGCGTGTCACGATCTCGCATCGCGCGCATCTTTGTGCAGGAACGCACGATCATACCAAGCACGATTTTCCACTGATGCGTCCGCCGATCGTCATCGGTTCCGATGCCTGGATTTGCGCGGATGCATTCGTCGGGCCGGGGGTCACAATCGGCGACGGAGCGATCGTAGGCGCACGAGCCGTAGCAATGAAGGACGTAAAACCTCGAAGCATCGTTATCGGGAATCCTGCGCGTGAGAGCAAGAAGCGCGAGATCACTCAATGAACGGGTGGTCCGGCGCGCGGGTGCCTTTGTCAGTGCTTGTCCCGGTTAAGAACGAAGCGGCGAATCTGCATGACTGTCTTGTGAGCGTCTCGTTCGCCAAGGAAATCGTCGTGGTTGATTCAGAGAGCACAGATGGCACCGCAGCGATCGCCGAGGCAGCCGGTGCCAAGGTAGTGCAGTTCGTTTGGAACGGAAAATTCCCGCGGAAAAAGAACTGGGCCTTGGAAAATGTCCCCTGGCAACATGAATGGGTGCTAATCGTCGATGCGGACGAGCGCATCACGTCGGAACTGCAAGGCGAAATCAGAAAGGCGATTTGCCGCCGGGGCATCGACGGATTTTATCTCTATCGCCGCTTCTGGTTTTTAGACGGTTGGATAAATCATTGCGGTTATTTTCCGAGCTGGAACATGCGCCTGTTTCGGCATTGGCTTGGACGATATGAACACGTCGAAACAGGCGATAACTTTCTCTCAGGAGATAACGAAGTACACGAGCACGTATTGCTTCATGGCCAGGCCGAATACTTATCGACGCCGATGGAGCATTACGCTTATCCGGACGTTGCCACTTTTTTTGAGAAGCATAGGCGTTACGCTGCTTGGGAAGCGGCAGCCTCGAAAAAACTTCATGGGCGCACACGTGAAAGGATTTTGCGAGCGACTCCCTTTGGAACAGTAATAGAACGCAAACGCTGGTTAAAGAAAATCGTGATGAAGGCTCCGTTTCGACCCAGCTTACGATTTCTTTATCATTATGTCTGGAGGCAGGGTTTCCGTGACGGCTACCGCGGTTGGATGCTCTGTCGCCTGCTGGCTGCGTATGAGCGAATGATTGTGTCGAAGGAGCGCGAATTCAAAGATTGCTCCCAATAACTTCAACACGACTTCGTAATTGTTATAGCCGCCGGCCTGTGGCCGGTCATCTCGAGCCGCTTTCGGATTCTGATATGGCCCACAGGGCCGTGGCTTGTATCTTCTCTTGTCCCTCTAAATTTATTTGAGCCGCGAATCGCGAAGCGATTTGAGGCGGGGGCGGAGGAAGACCGTGCCGTGGCTCA
>QHPE01000182.1 GCA_003218945.1 Verrucomicrobiota bacterium
ATGAAGAGTCCCGCACCGAACATGGCAAGCGGGACCGATCCCAACAAAATAATGAACGGATCGCGGAAACTGTTAAACTGCGCTGCGAGGACGAGAAAGATCAACACCAGCGAAAGCAAAAACACGCCCAAAAACTTGCTGCCTTCGGTCTGCAACTGGCGCGACTCGCCCGTGTAATCGAGCACGTAACCTTTTGGCAGAATCTTGTTTGCCTCATTCTGCAAAAACTTTAGAGCAGCATCGAGCGAAACGGCCGGCACCCCGCTGATGGTGACCGCGTTTAGTTGTTGCATCCGATTGAGCGAACGCGCGACGGTCTTGGGCTTAATGGAAGCCACGGTGCTCAGCGGGATGAGCTGGTTGTTCGGTCCGCTGACGTAAATATTTTTCAACTGCTCAGGATTCAATCGATCGACGCGCTTGATTTGCGGAATCACTTTGTAACTGCGTCCTTCGATGTTGAATCGATTGACATAATTGCCGCCAATGCTGGCCGACATATCGGCGCCTACTTGCTGCATGTCGAGGCCGAGCGTCCCAACTTTATCGTGATCGAAGACGATCGCCGATTGCGGCTGGTCGATTTTCGTATCGATGTCGCCGAATTGAAAAATGTGCGCCTGCATCGCCTTCGCGAAAATTTGCCTTGCGAATTCGAGGATTCGTTCTTGGTCCGCGGTTGAGGTGATCACGAAGCTGACTGGAAAATTATCCGCGCCGGGGAGCGCCGACGGCATGATCGGAAACATTTGGATGCCCGGAATGGCGCCGAGCTTCGCCTGGATTTGCGGCAGGTACGCCTTGGTCGGCGTTTTCCGTGTGCCCCATGGTTTCAACACCATTCCGCCAAACCCCTGATCGGGATTTGTAATTTGAAAAGTGAACCGCGTGTCCGGAATGTCGTGGAAGATTTTTCCAGCGGCATCGGCATAACGGATTGTGTCGTCGATCGTCGCGTTTGCCGGCGCGGTCACGATTCCGAAGATCACACCCTGATCCTCTTTCGGCGCCAATTCTTTCGTCCCAAGTTTCGGAATCGCCGCGAACATAAGGACCGAGAGGAGCGAAATGCCGGCCCAAAAAATGTAGACCGCCGGCCGCGCGTTTAGTGTGCGATCGAGATGACTCCCGTACCAATCCCGGAAGCGGTCGAACGTTCGATTAACGACCCCGCTGAATCCTGTATCGACATGGCCGGCGCGCAAAAGATTTGCCGACATCATCGGCGAAAGTGTCAGAGCGACCACGCCGGAAATAAAAACCGCGCCGGCGAGCGTCAGCGCAAATTCGCGGAACAGCGCGCCAGTCAATCCACCTTGAAGAGCGATCGGCGTGTAAACGGCGGCCAGTGTGATGGTCATTGCGATGATCGGCCCGATCAATTCGCGCGCGCCGACCAGCGCGGCATTCATACGCGACATGCCATCGCGCATATGTCGTTCGACGTTTTCGACAACGACGATCGCGTCATCAACAACCAATCCGACTGAAAGCACAATCGCCAGCAGCGTCAGCAGGTTCAGCGAAAAGCCAAAGACTTGCATGAGAAACAACGCGCCGATGAGCGAAATTGGAATCGCGACGACCGGAACGAGCACCGTGCGGAGCGAGCCGAGGAACAAAAAGATTACGACCATCACGATGAGCAATGTGTCGATCAAGGTTTTTACGACCTCGTGGATGGCGTCGTTAATGTACGCCGTGGCGTCGTAAGCGATTTCGCCTTTCATGCCGGCGGGCAGTTCCTTTTGGATTTGGTCCATCTCCACTCGGACACGCTTGATCACGTCCACCGAGTTCGCGTTTGGCAGGACCCAGATGCCCATGAACACCGCTTTCTGCCCGGAGAATCGAACTTCGGTGTTATAATCTTCGGCGCCCAGCTCCACGTCCGCGATGTCACTTAATCTGACGAGATTTCCTTTTTCCTGGCGAATGACCAGTTTTTTGAAATCATCCACCGTGTGCAGATCGGTGTTTGCAGTCAGATTGACCTGAAGCAGAGAGCCTTTCGTATTACCGACGGCCGAGAGAAAATTATTTCGCGCAAGCATGTTGCGCACCTGGGCGGGGCTGATGTTTAGCGCCGCCATTCGGTCCGGTTTCATCCAAATGCGCATCGCGAACGTGCGGCCGCCGAGAATGTCCGCTTTCTGCACACCGCCAACCGCCGTGAGCCGCGGCTGAACCAGTCGCACGAGATAATCGGTTATTTCGTTAGGCTGAAGAATGTCGGAAGTGAAACTGAGATAAGCCGAAGCGAATTGGGTATCGGCCGCCTCAATGCTGATGACCGGAATCTCGGCTTCCGGCGGCAGATCGCGACGGATCGCGTCCACTTTCGAGCTGATATCCGACAACGCTTTATTGGCGTCGTAATTTAATTTCAACCGCGCAGTGATCAGCGATTGGCCCTGTTTGCTTTGGGACTGGATATAATCGATTCCGTCGGCGGCGGCGATGGCACGTTCAAGCGGTGTCGTGATAAATCCGCGCACGAGCTCCGCATCGGCGCCAACGTAAACTGTGCTGACCGTGATCGCCGCGATATCGCTGCGCGGATATTGGCGCACGTTGATGGTCTTCATCGCCTGCAAACCGGCGATCAGGATCACAAAGCTAACCACCAGCGCCAGCACCGGGCGCTTGATAAAAAGGTCAGTAAACGATTTCATTTCGATCTTGTATCGTTACGAATCGACTGGGTTCGGATTTACCTGCGGGTTCGGCGCCAGATCGTTGTTGATCGTCACCGGCATTCCGTTTCGCAGTTTGAAAACTCCCGTGCTCACGACAGTTTCGCCGGCCTTCAATCCTTGCGTAATCGCCACGAGATCGCCGCGCGCTTCACCCACGCGCACAAATTGCTGTCGAATGACTTGCGATTCTTTTCCGGTCTTTTCGTCTTTCTTTTTCTCAATCACAA
>QHPE01000010.1 GCA_003218945.1 Verrucomicrobiota bacterium
TTCCCTGCAGGCAAAATTACCACGCACAAGATTCCCGCACGCGCAGCGTACGCTGCGGCTGAAGCTGAGGTGTTCCCGGTGGAAGCGCAAATGACCGCTTTTGTGCCGCGCTCCATTGCTCTCGAGACGGCAACTGTCATGCCACGGTCCTTAAACGACCCGGTCGGATTTGCTCCTTCGTTCTTGATGAAGATTTCGCAGCCCCGACCGACACGTTCGCTCAATCGCGGGGAATAAGTTAATGGCGTGTTCCCCTCGCCCGGCGAAATGATCGGCGTCTCGGGCGAGACCGGGAGAAATTCTCGGTAAGATTCAATGACTCCAGCGCTCCGCTGTGATTTTGTTATTGTCGAATGCATCAACTTTTCTTATGCGAGGCAAGTCCGCGGGATTGTCGATCGAGAAGCGAGATGTAAAATCAACCGTATGCCCGCCCTTAGCAAAGACGATAAGCTGCGGCTCTTAAGGATTATTCTGGGGAGCCGACACGCGGATTTGCGCGAACAGAATTTGATTCGTCAAGGCAAGGGACATTTTCACGTCTCCGGGATGGGCCACGAAGCGCTAGCGGCGGTCTCGATTCAGATGGAGCCCGATGACTATGTCGTTCCGTATTATCGCGACCGTGGGCTCGTGCTTGGGCGCGGCATGACCACGCGTCAACTCGGCCTGGAATATTTTGCCAAACGCAACACCGGCAGCGGCGGGCGGCAAATGCCTTCCCATTACAGCAATGCAGACCTGCACATTTGGAGCGTGCCCACGCCGACTGGTTCACAACTTCTTCCTGCGTGCGGCATTGCCTGGGGGCTTAAGCTTGATGGAAAGAAAAATGTTGTTGTCACGACGGTCGGTGACGCCGCGACACGCCAGGGTGATTTTTTCGAGGCAATCTGTTTCGCGAAAGAGAAAGAACTTCCGGTGCTCTTTCTAGTCGAAGACAACGCCTATGGCATCAGCATGCCTACGCGCAAAACGAACCCGTTGGCGTTAGACATTCTCGCGCAGGACAACTGGCGTCACGTTGAAGGACAAGACGTCCAGCAGGTTTATGACGCGACGGCCGAAGCGTTTGAGAAAATTCGCGCCGGCGCCGGGCCGTTCTTTTTCTGGATTAAGATGGAACGCCTGTCGAGCCACACCAGTTCGGACGACCAAAAGCTTTATCGTAATGCCGAGGAACTCCGGGACTTGGGAAAGTGCGATCCCTTAACTTGTTGGAAGGACCGATGCATCAAAGAAAGCCTAATCACACGAGAAGATTATGCGGAGCTGGATAAGACGATTAAGGAACGCGTCCGGCGCGAATATGCCGATGCGGAAAAAGCCGAGGACCCGTCGCCTAACGAGCTTCTTGCGAACGTCACAAAACCGCCGCCGAAAGTTGAGAAGGAGATCCTTCCTGCCGGCAAATACCGCATCGGCGACACGGTAAACAAAGCTTTGCGTGCTGGCCTCGAGGAAGATCCGCGACGAGTTCTTTTCGGTGAGGATATCGAAGATCCAAAAGGCGGTGTGTTCCGCCTGACGCAGAAGCTTTCATCTGAATTCCCAAAGCAAGTTTTCAATTCACCGCTGGCCGAATCGACAATTCTCGGCGTGGCCTGCGGACTGGCCGCTTATGGAAAGCGCCCTGTGTTCGAGCTGCAATTCATTGATTTTATCTATCCTGGCTTTAATCAGCTTGTGACCAACATCTCGACGCTGCGCTGGCGATCGTTTGGCAATTGGAAATGCCCAGCAGTCATTTATGCGCCGTACGGTGCGTATCTGCCCGGCGGCAGTTTGTGGCATAGCCAGGCAAATGAATCGGCGCTCGCGCATTATCCCGGTCTAAACGTCGTGATTCCAAGCACGCCTGCCGACGCTGCCGGATTGCTCTGGACATCGATGCATGGAGAGGACCCGGTGATTTTTCTGGTTCCAAAACATCTGCTTTGGGCCGAGTACGAATACACGCTCCCAATCCGTGCCGTCTCACTCGGTAAAGCGCGCATGGTTCGCGAAGGATCCGATGTCACGCTGGTCGCTTGGGGCAACACAATTGAGAAATCGTTGGAAGCGCTCGACAAAATTGACAACGAGATCAGCGTCGAACTGATCGACCTTCGCTCAATCGTGCCGTGGGATAGCGCTGCGATTGAAGAATCCGTGCGCAAAACGCGCCGGCTCGTTGTTGCCCAGGAAGACAGCGAAAATTGCAGCGTGGGTCAGATGATTATCTCTCATGTGACCGGCAGGCCCGAGCTTTGGAACGAATTGCTCAGCCCACCCATTCTGGTCAGCAAACCCAATGTAGTGATTGGTTACAATCCGATCTACGAATATGCGGCGTTGCCTGATGTGGGGCGGATCGTCGGCGCGATCAGGCGCTCCCTTTCAACGAAGCAGGAGCGCGTAGCTGTAGACGCGGGCGTTGACCGCGCCCGTTCGCCTCAGGTACCAGAGTTTAGCCAGCCGGAATCAGCGCCCCCGGCTACAGCGCAAAGCGGAGAACAACAGGTGAAAAGCATCACCGTTCCTGTGATGGGCGAAGGAATTCGCAGCGCGAAAATTGTTTCGCTTCTCAAAAAACCAGGAGAACCCATACAGCTCGACGATGAATTGTGCGAAGTTGAAACTGACAAAGCTGTTTATCCAATTCAATCCTCGTTTACCGGCGTGATGGGTGAATGGAAAACGAACGTCGGCGACACGGTCGAGATCGGCCAGGAATTGGGCACGATTGTTACCAGCGAGCCGGCATTTGCGGAACCGGTCGAAGCAACCGCAAGAGAATCGGCGGCTGCTTCTGTAGCCGCGGGCGCTGACCGCGGCCGTGCAGCAACTGGAACCGCTATGAGAAGACCGGGGTCACCGACCCCGGCTACAGCAATCGAGCCTGCGCTTTCGCCGACCATCACGCGCAAACTAAATCGCGTCATTCCTGCCAATCTCCAGATCGATGCACGCTGGGACGCAATTCAGGAAGTGCGTGAGGCGGTGAAAGAGACAGGCCGCGAGGAGGCTCCTTCCCCTTCCGTGATGATTGCGTGGGCTGTCGTGCGCGCGATGGAAAAGCATGCGCCGTTTCGTCGATTAATTCTTGAAGACGATCGGATCGTGCAGACTGACGATTTTGATCTGGGCATTGCCGTCGCGCTGGAAGGCGACCGTCTGGCAACAGCCGTGCTCACAAATGCAAATCAAAAGACCTGGCCGGAGTTCCTCAGTATCTACAACGAGACCGTCGCAGCGACACGAAGCGGTCGTGTTGACGCCATGAACGCGCCGGTCGTGATCACGAGTCTTGGCGCATTTGGAGTAAAAGCCGGCGCGCCGATTGTTGTGCCCCCATCAGTCGGCACGCTGTTCGTCGGCACCGCGCATCGCGAATTGCTTTCAAATAAAAACAAAAACGAAAGCGCCGAAGTCATCACACTCTCGTTGACGTTTGATCACCGGGTTGTAAACGGCGCCGGCGCTGCCGCGTTCGCAAACGAGATCAAAAAGCAAATCGAGGGGTTCGAAATCCCAGCTGAAAACGCACGCACGCTCTCGCGTTGAACTATTCCTGAGTGCATCTGAGACGCCAATCTGACATTGGCGTTTTATAAAATGGCCCTACAATTTTCCGTGCCCGCGCCTTATGACGACCGCCAACAAAATCACTATTGTCAGGATCCTAATGATCCCAGCTTTCGTCACAATGGCGATTTACTATGGCGAAAGCGTTAAACGCGGCCAGCCGCTTGAATGGCAACGGTTCGCAGCGATCGCAATTTTTATTCTCGCTGCGGTAAGCGACGGACTCGACGGTTACGTCGCGCGCCGCTACCACCAGCGCAGCAAACTCGGAATTATTCTGGACCCCATCGCTGACAAGGGCTTGTTGCTGAGCGGCATCATCACGTTAAGCCTAACGAACTGGAGCGAGGTTGAATCGCAGAGCGGAAAATTCCCCGCCTGGTTCCCCGTACTGGTAATTTCGCGCGACGCTATTCTTCTTGTCGGGACCCTTGTCCTGTATTTGCTCAATGGAAAAGTGCAGGTAAAGCCACACTGGACGGGAAAGATCGCGACTGTTCTACAGATGCTCGCCATCGGATGGGTGATGCTGCAACTGCATATCATTCCCCTGCTCTACGTTGTACTTGCAGCCGGCGCGTTTACATTGGTTTCAGGAATCGTTTACGTCACAGACGGGGTGCGTCAGTTGCAGGCAGAAGGCCACGCGCATCCCACAAAACCTTAGATCCGTGCTGCTTTGGTGAATGAGACCAACACGCTGCCCAACGTAGCCATTTTCGGACGGCCGAACGTAGGCAAGTCCGCATTGTTCAATCGTCTTGTCGGCCGAAAGATTGCGATTGTTCATGATCGGCCGGGGATCACTCGCGACCGCCTTTCAGCAACCTGCACTCGCGGCGAGCGCCCGTTCACCTTGTGGGACACCGGCGGGATTTTTGGCGCAGGTGAATCCGAACTGACGCAGCAGGTAGAGCGCGCAGCCGAAAACGCGCTACGGGAGAGCGATCTTCTCCTTTTCGTTGTCGACGCAAGAGAAGGATTGTCGCCAATCGACGGGGAACTGGCGCGAATGTTGCGCAAAAGGCAGAAACCCGTCGTGCTGGTGATAAACAAAATAGACAATGAGAAGCACGACCCGCTGGCCGCAGAGTTCGACTCGTTAGGCTTTGAAAAAGTAGTCTCTGTCAGCGCAGAACACAATCGCGGGATCACGCGACTCGTTGAGATGATCGATAGAGCACTGACCCAACGCTCCTTAGTACCGAAAGCGTCGCAATCGGGGGCTCGAAAGTCGCCGCTCCTTGAGGAAGGTCCGACCGCGATCGCGATCGTCGGTCGGCCCAACGTTGGCAAATCTTCGCTCATCAACGCCATCGTGCGCAGCGAACGCGCGATTGTAAGCCAGTTGCCCGGCACAACACGCGACGCCATCGACATTGTTTACGAGCGTGACGACGTGAGGTTCGTTTTCATCGATACCGCCGGAATCCGCCGTCGTGGAAAAGTTTCCAGCTCGGCTGAGGTTTTCAGCGTGATGCGCGCCGAACGGAGCATTCGCCGGGCGGATCTTTGCGTTCTCATTATCGATCTCATTATGGGCGTGACGGCCCAAGACAAACGGATTGCCGGACTAATCCAAGAGGCCCGAAAACCAGCCATCGCCGTTTTGAACAAATGGGACTTGGTCAAGCCAAGGCGCAGCGAAAAACAGCGGGGCAGAGAACTGATCGAGGAAGCGCGCTCGAGGCTTTTCTTCCTCGATTACGTGCCGGTGTTAATCACATCTGCATCGACTGGCGAAAACGTCGATCGACTGTTTGCGTTGATCCAAAAAGTCCAACGCGCGGCGCGGAAGCGCATCGGCACAGGAGTTCTCAATCGCTTACTACGCCACGCTTTTGAAGCGAATCCACCGCCGTTGGTCAAAGGGCGTCGGCTCAAGCTGTTTTACGCGACCCAAGCAACGAACAGCGGTCTTCACCCGGTTGAAGCATCGGTTGGAAAGGGGTCCGCCTCCGAAAAATCTCGAGGCGATGTCGCACCGCCTGAATTCGTTCTGTTTGTGAATGACCCTCCATTGATAACCGAATCATATCGCCGTTATCTCGAGGCTCGCATCCGCGAAGCAGAACCATATCCCGGGCTGCCGATCATTTTAACCCTGCGTGCCCGCGCCAGGAACGTTAGCCGACGCTAATTTTGCAAGCGAGAGAGATCCGCTACTCCTCCGGCTGGTGGCGATATGGAAGATCTGCGCGAACCGCCATCAGAATGTTTTCGCTCAGTTTCACGCTGTCAGTATCGCCAATGGCCTGCGCTTTCCTCAGCGCTTCTTCCCCGGCAGCGACGGCACGCGAAAAATCTGCAGTTTCAGCGTAAGCCGCAGCCAGCGTGGCGAGAAGAGCCGGAACGCGCCGGTCGGTAAGCCCGCAGGCACGCTCGGCAAGACGAACTGCCTCGGCACCGTCCCGCGAGTTCGAATCGGGATAGGTCGCAAGCAACCACGCAAGTTCGTCGAGCATTCGTGGTGAATCTGGCGCGTTCGTTGCGATATCGCGGAGTCGTGGCAATCCATCAGGCGCTTTCGCCAGCGACAACACTATCTGGTGCAGTTGAGCAAGCGCTTCTTCTGCGTTCGGCCGCAGCATCATCACATAACCGAGTTGTCGCGCGGCTGCAGACAGGTCACCGTTCTTCGCCACGGCCATAGCTAGAGTGGAATGAGCAGCCACATCATAGGGAGACACAGTCAGCCATTCTCGCCCGACTGCGGCCCCTTCGGTGAAGCCGTGCTCTTCTAAAAGGCAAGTCATCAGGAATTGGTAGGCCGAAGAATTTTCGGGCCCCAGCTCGATTGCGCGGCGAGCTTCCGCGTTAGCGCGTGCTGGGTTGCTCCTTTTTATCGAAATGGCAAGGTCTAAATGAGTCTCGGAATCATTCGGACTTAACTCAATCGCGCGCTCTGCTTCCTTCACGGCTTCCGCGTCATTGCCGAGTTCGCTCAAGCTTAACGCGTGCGAACCTCGTGCGGTCGCATTCAAGGGATCGACTTGTACTGCCCTCGCTGCTTCAGCACTTGCCCGGTCGATCTGGTCATGGGTAGCCAAAGCTTTTGCAGCATACAGGTATTGTGCGGCCGACGGAGTAATCCAGTAAGTAGCGAAACTATTCAGTACCCAAACCAGGACGAGCGTGCCAACAACGAATCGCAGACGCTCACTGCCGTGTGTCAACGTTTCCCAACCGAGCGCGCCAAAGAAACAAAGCGGCATGATGGCCGACAATGCGTAAAACGCTTTCGCTTGCGCATAGGAGGGAATTTTTAGGGTCATAAAGATCAAGCCGAGCATCAGCAGGGCGGAGAAACCAATTAATAAGAACAATTCACTCGAGGGTTTTTGAACAAATTGAACGATCGCGACGACCGCGCCTATGACGATCAGCGCCGTGGGAATCAGGGCCCACAAATAACCGGCGAGCAATGGTTGGTGGTTCCACGCAACAGTCAAACTTGATGCGCCACCGCACAACGCATCGCCCCATAAGGTCGAGTAGATCCCATCGGCAAATCCGGCGAAACCGCTGAAGAGCGGATGGATCAACGATCGGCCAAAACGAAGATAATCAACTGCAGTGTGATAACCGGGGTCCTGCCACCATGAGAAACCACTGATCACGTCCCAATTGCCAACCAGCGGGGTGCCAAATCTGATCCAGATGCGCGCATACTGCCATCCGCACACAACGAAACACATCGCAACCAACAGCCCGAGATTACGCACCGCGATCGCCGTCGACGCTCGTGCGCCACGGAGCCTGCCGGCGAGCGCAGCAATGACGATTGGCAGCAGCAAAATACCGGTCACCTTCGTCAGGATCGTCGCGCCAAGGGCTACTCCAAGCCAAGCAAACTGCGATGCGCGAGGTGCCCCGCTCTTCAGCAGACGCAAGCAGAGATAGAGCGCCGCTGTGGCCAGAGTCGCCGCCAGCATTTCGTTCGTCACGTACTGCGCCAGATACAAATGCATCGGCAGAAACGCCGCCAGTAGAAGTCCGATGAACGCCGCTCGCACCGGGAGCAGGAGGCGCAAACTCAAAAAGACCAAAACGAATTGTGCGATGCCTAAAAATACTCCCAGCAAACGCAAGACGACTACCGACTGGGGATCGTTGATCGACAGCTTGCATGCTGAAAGAGCTGCCGCGCCGATAAAGTAATAGAGCGGCGGCTGATACATTTCCAAGCCGTCTGTCGGCAACGGAAACGCTCGATGTTCCTGGATGTAAGTGATGTACTCGAGATGTTCTGGCGCATCGAAGCCTGCGTGGAATGGCAATAGGCGTGCATTATTCCAGCATAACGCCAACCAGAGGCCGGCGAGAACAAGCAGCAGGATTCGCTCGCGCCATCGCGCTGTGGACTGCTTAGAGGCGATGTTCCACAGCAAGGTTACTACAGAAGCGATTGCAAAAAGAATTATCCAGAGTGGCCAATTTTTTTTAACTGCACCAAATGTGTGTTGATTCCCGGCAAGCAAGTTACCAGGCCCGGGAGTTTTAGCTGCGGTGGCCAGCGCCGCTGGACGCCATGAAGAACCGGCGTATGAGACTTCCCAACTTTGATCAGTGCGCAAGTTCAGCTGGTCAGTAGCCAAATTCAGCCAGAGCGCAGGTGGTCCATCGTGATTGAACACACGCGCCTCGATCACATTCGTGCCAGCACGCAATTGCTGGGCGAGATCGACGCTCGCAATTTCCTTCCAGTTGCGGGTCGACTGAGACAAGATGGGAGCGCCGTTGATTTTTATGTTGGCGCGTCGCATTGCACGAAAGCTCAAACGTGCTGTTGGCGGCGGGTCTGGCAAAACGAACTCACGTCGAAATGTTGCATCGAAGCTAGCCGACCCACGTGCCCGCGAATTAACAGCTGTCGGGAAGACGATCCACTCTGCGCGTGCATCGCGTGATAGAAAATTGATCCCAGGATCGCTCCGCGCCAACCACGCCAGGATCGACGGCACCACGGCCACAAATACGATGATCAAAATCGCTCGGCTGCGGGGTTTGTGGAGAGCTAACATTGCGGGTTCAACTTTTAGCACGTTCTGTCGCTGAAGTTATATCCGCGACTGGGATCGGGTTGGCGCTTCGAATGACTAGTGTTCTGTACGGACTACTTGCGAGCACGTTTGATCGAACATTCTCCGACTATTGCGTGTCTCACCACACCGTATGAAATCTACGCAGGAAATTACGCAAGAGGTACGTGAGTTGGGCCAATGGATTCCGGCCCTCCGTCAGCAGGTCGGCCACGTTGTCGTGGGCCAGAAATATTTAGTGGACAGGCTTTTGCTCGGGCTGCTCGCCAATGGTCATCTCCTGCTCGAGGGCGTTCCTGGTCTGGCCAAAACGCTGACCGTCAAAACAATGGCCGCGGCCATTCAAACGGGCTTCCAACGGTTGCAATTCACACCCGACTTGTTGCCGGCAGATTTAATCGGCACGCTCATCTATAATCCGCGCACCGGCGAGTTCACGACCAAGCTTGGGCCGATCTTTTCCAATTTGATTTTGGCCGACGAAATCAACCGCGCGCCGGCGAAGGTCCAGAGCGCGCTGCTGGAAGCAATGCAGGAACGGCAGGTGACCATCGGCGCGCAAACGTATCCCCTGCCCGATCCGTTCCTCGTTCTTGCAACACAAAATCCGATCGAACAGGAAGGCACGTACCAACTGCCAGAGGCGCAACTGGATCGTTTCATGTTCAAGTTGAACATTGGTTATCCGCAAAAGCGCGAGGAACGAAGCATCCTGGATTTAATGGCGACCTCAGCGCCGGACCTGCGCGTGGATTCGGTCGTTGACCCGAAGCAAATCATCGCCGCGCGCGACGTGGTCAACAACATTTACATCGATGACCGCGTGAAAGATTACATCGTGGACGTGGTTTGGGCGACGCGGGAACCGGCCGCGTACAATCTGCGGCTGGAAGGTCTTATTCGGTACGGCGCTTCGCCCCGCGCGACCATTTATCTTGCTCTGGGTGCCCGCGCACACGCGTTCCTGAACGGGCGCGGTTACGTTACACCGCAGGACGTAAAGAGCATCGGCCCCGACGTGCTGCGGCATCGCATCATCGTCAGCTACGAAGCCGAGGCGGAAACGGTCACCAGTGAAACCATTATCGAGCGAATCTTTGCCGGACTGCCTGTGCCGTGATGCCGTCCAACCGCTCGACCGCGCTTCGCTCCGCTCGGGATGACGAGCGTGCGAAGACCACAACAGAGATTCTAAAGAAAATCCGCGCACTGGAGATCAAGACACGCGGCCTGGTCGAAACCGCGTTCGCAGGCGACTACCACAGCGTTTTCAAAGGACGCGGAATGAATTTTGAAGATGTGCGTGAGTATCAGCCGGGCGATGAAATTCGTACGATTGATTGGAATGTCACTGCGCGAATGGGTACTGCATTTGTAAAAAAATTCACCGAAGAACGCGAGCTGACCGCCATGCTGGTTGTGGACGTGAGCGCGTCTGGAAATTTTGGCAGCACGACACAATCGAAACGAGAGTTGGCTGCCGAAGTGGCCTGCCTGCTGGCCTTCAGCGCAATTAGAAACAACGACAAGGTGGGCCTGCTGCTCTTCACCGATCGAGTTGAACTTTTCATTCCTCCAAAGAAAGGACGTTCGCACACACTGCGTATTATTCGCGAGATTCTGTTTTTTGAACCACAGGGCCGCGGCACCGAACCCGGCCTGGCACTGGATTACCTGAACAAAATTGTGACCCGACGCGCGGTTGTATTTTTCATCTCGGATTTCCAAGCGCCGGATTTTTCGCAAGCGCTCGCAGTAAGCGCACGCCGGCACGATTTCGTAGCGATTCAGATCCAAGACGAACGCGAAAGATCTTTGCCGAACGTCGGCATCATCACACTGGAGGACGCCGAGACGGGCGAACAGATCGAAATCAACACGGCAGATCGCAGAACGCGAACTGTCTTTACAGACCTTGTGACTGGATTTGAAACGGAGCTTTCGCGCACGCTCCGGCGGAACAATATTGATGCGATCACGCTGCAAACCGGCAGAGACTACCTGCCGGCATTGCGATCGTTTTTCAAACAACGCGAACGCCGGCTGGGAGTTCGATGAGGGGGTGAAAGAGTCATGGAAGTAATGGAGTGCTGGAGCGAGGTAGCGCGAGCGTCCTCGCTCGCGCATCCGCTGAAGTTCGCAAGCGGGGGCGCTTGCGCTACCATAATGTTCGCCGCTGAAGAGTTCCATGATATCGCGCCACCGGTGGATTATTCGCTGATTCCGTCGTGGCTTGTTTTCGTGATCGCATTTGTCGTCTTGTCAATGCTCGGTCTGATTGTGTGGTGGTTTGTGCAGCGCCGAAAAACAGAATTGCCACCAAAAGTGCCACGGGAAATCGCGCTCGGAGAACTCGAACAAATTCGAGGCGAAATTGATAAAATGAGCCCTTATCAGTTCAGCATCCGTGTGTCCGATATTCTACGGCGTTACGTGACGCAGCAGTACGGGCTGCCCGCAACGCGACAAACTTCCATAGAGTTTCTCACTGCGGCGGCGAAGGCTCCGTCGTTTTCCACTGATGACAAATCGTTGCTCGAAGATTTTTTGAACCGCTGCGATCTCATTAAGTTCGCCAAGTACGAAGCGACAATGTCGGACAGCGAATTGTTATTGGAAGAAGCGATCCGTTTTGTGAAAGGAGGTCAGCTTGCGGCTGTTTGATTGGTTGTCCGGCAACAGCGCATTAACGTTTGCGCGTCCGTGGCTGCTACTCTTATTGCTGGCGATACCGTTGCTTGCGTGGTTGCGCGGAAAACGCGGGCCGGCGGCGTCGCTCACGTATTCGTCTACGGCCAGTCTGCGAGCGATCGGAAAACAGAGCGCCGCGCGAGCTGGTAAAATCCTGCGGACGCTACTGCTTTTATCCCTGGCTTTTTTCGTGATTGGTCTTGCGCGTCCTCAACTCGGCAAAAGCCTCACGCAAATCGAAGCCAGCGGTATCGACATCATGCTCGTGCTGGATGTCTCCGGCTCGATGTTGACCAAAGATTTTACAATCGGCGGCCAGGAAGCGACGCGCGTAGATGCGATTCGCGAAGTCACGCGCAAGTTTATCGAGGGCCGGCCGAACGATCGTATCGGCATCATTGCGTTTGCCGGTCGTCCGTATGTCGTGAGCCCGATGACGCTTGATCACGATTGGCTTTTGCAGAATTTGGATCGGGTAAAGATTGGCCTCGTCGAAGACGGCACCGCGATTGGATCCGCGATGGCCGCGGCCGCTAATCGGTTAAATGATAAGAAATCCAAAAGCCGCGTGCTCGTATTGCTCACCGATGGCGAAAATAACGCCGGCAAAATTCCGCCGAACACCGCCGCCGAGGCGGTAAAAGCCTTGAAGATTCATTTCTACGCTATTGGCGCAGGGATCAATGGCATTGCGCCGGCGCCGATCTTCACCAGTCGCGGGCCATTGACCGATGCGCTAGGCAATATTCTTTACGAAAATCAGCCCGTCGAGTTTAACGAAACCGGTTTGAGGGATGTCGCGAAAATCGCCGACGGCAAATTCTTTCGAGCGACTGACACCCAATCGCTCGAACAAATTTTTAACGACATCGACAAGCTGGAGAAATCCACCGTGAGCGTGAAAAAGTATCAGCAATACCGCGATCTGTTTCCGTTATGCCTGATGGGCGGCTGCGGTGTACTGCTAGCGCAAATGCTGTTGTCACAGACCATCTGGAAGAAGTTACCGTGAGAACGAGGCTGAAGCGTTTAACAGTTGAAGTCGTGAAGCGGGAACTCGCCCAGGCTGGAAACGCTTTAACGCTTCAACCCTTCAACCCTTCAACGAACCCATGAGCTTCGGCGCACCAGAATGGCTTTGGGCATTGTTGCTCGTCCCGCTGCTAGTTGCCTTGTTTTTCCACGCGGAGAATCGCGGACTCGAGCGGCTGCAGCAATTCGTTTCGGCCCGCCTGCTGCCGCAGCTGGCAGGCACAGTGAACCGGCCGCGGCGCATCATGAGATTTGGGTTGCAGTTGTTCGGACTTTCGCTGGCAATCGTGAGTCTGGGGCAACCGCGATGGGGCTACACGTTCGAGGACGTAAAGCGTAAAGGACTGGATTTGCTAATCGCTGTGGATACGTCGCGGAGCATGCTCTCCAACGACGTCCAGCCGGATCGACTCGAGCGCGTCAAACTCGCGATCCAGGATCTGATTAACGAATTGCAAGGCGACCGCGTTGGTCTGATCGCCTTTGCCGGGCGCGCTTTCTTGCAAGCACCGCTTACGATTGATTACGACGCCGTAATCGAAGCAGTCAACGATCTCGACACAAAAACGATTCCCGAAGGCGGCACCCAGATCTCCAGCGCCATTACACTCGCCACGCAGAGCTTCGGTAAAAGCGCCATGGGAAATCGCGCGCTCGTGATATTCACCGACGGCGAAGAAAGCAACGAATTGACCAGCGAGGCGCTGAAAACGGCTAAGGCTGCTGCCGACGCGGGGGTGCGAATTTTCACCGTGGGCGTGGGAACGCCGCAGGGTTCACTCATTCCGATCACTGGTGACGACGGCCAAACAAGCTTTGTAAAGGATTCAGCTGGGCAAGTGCATAAATCGAAACTGGACGAGAAACGTTTGCGCGAAGTCGCGGAGGCTACGGGCGGATTCTATTTGCATTTGGAAAACGGACCGCGCTCCATGCAGCAAATCGAAAATGAAGGTTTGGCAAAAATGCAGGCGGCCGAGATGGACGTGCGTTTGTCTCGCCGGCCAATTGAACGTTACGAGTGGCCGCTAAGCGGCGCGTTGATTGTTCTCGCCTTGTCGATCCTGGTTCGCGAAAACGGAAACGCGTGCGTCAGCGAGCCTATGTCCCTGCGCCTTCCCGCAGTGCCGCGACAAACATTGGAGGCGGGCCAGCAAAGGCTGCCGGAGCTGCCGTAGCGCTTCTGTTATTGTTGTGTTCATCTGCATTCGCGACGGCACCGGGAATTGATGCGTATCAGCAAGGCAAATTCGAAGATGCCTACAAAGAATTTCAGGAGACGCTGAAGTCGCATCCGCAATCCCGCGTCGAAGACAAGCTCCAGTTCGATTCAGGTACGGCCGCTTACAGACTGAAGGATTACAACAAGGCACTCGAATCATTCAGTCAGGCGTTGCTCACGCCTGATACCGGTTTCCAGAGCAAAGGTCACTACAACCTCGGAAACACGCTCTATCAACGCGGCGAGATGGAGAAAGGCGACGACAAGAAGCTCAGCGACTGGACGAATGCGCTCGATCATTATGAGCAAACTTTGAAACTCGACCCGCAAAACAAGGAAGCCAAAGAGAACTACGAATACGTCAAGAAGAAGATCGACGAGTTAAAAAACAAAAAGCAAGAGCAACAGCCTTCTCCTTCCCCAACGCCGCCGCAAAAAAATAAGCAGAACAAGCAAGATCAGCAGCAACAGCAACAACAACAGGACCAGCAGAACCAGGATCACCAGCAACAACAGAAAGATCAGCAGCAGAAAAACCAGCAACAACAGCAGCAACAGCAACAACAAGATCAAAAGGACCAGCAGCAGCAGGCGCAAAACCAACAGTCGCAAAACGGATCGGACAGCGACAAACAACAAAAGGAACAGCAGCAGAAAGATCAGGCGCAGGCGAAAAACGAGCCCCAAAAGAAGCAGCAACAACAACCCGGTGAGAGTCCATCTCCCTCGCCAGGCGAACAAAACCAGCAGGACAATCAGCCTTCGCCATCGCCGGGGCAACGGCAGGCTGAAGAATCGCCCAGCCCGGGCGAAGGGGAAAATGA
>QHPE01000011.1:0-16581 GCA_003218945.1 Verrucomicrobiota bacterium
CTAAATCCGCGCCTGCCTAAACAGCAGCATTTCACAATCAGCCGTCACGCTTCACCGCATGGCGGCTTTTTGTTTCACGTGTGTAACGCTTACCACTCCTTTGAACTCGCCCTTGTGCTCGTGCGTCTCGATGACGTTGCCCGCTGAATCGCAAAACGTGCATAATGGCCGCGCGTGAAGTACTGGGAAATCATCGCTGACAATCTCAAGAAAGCCGGATGGAGTTTGGGCTACGTCTCAGCGATTCATTCGTCTGGGCGAACGATCTGGATTGTTGACGCACATCGCGGAGACGACAGAGAACCGCAGGAAATTTAGTTGTTGACACTTCTCCGCGTAATTGAAAACCTGTGGTTGCGCCAAGTCCGTTAGGCGACTCCCCCCACGAGCTCCACCTGACCCTCTTCCCGCAGGGAAAACCGCGAACGTCAGGGTTCGCTCGCACAACTTGAGGTAATGGCTATGAGAATCATGCAACATTTGTGGAATGTTAAAGGAAAGTTCCCCTTTGATGCGTAGATGCTTGAACGCAAGCGATCGTTGGGTGCGCTGCCAACCACCGGTTAGCGACTCTGAGGCTTCTCGTGTCGCCACCGAATGTGAACAAGTTTGGCGCGAAATGTCGAGAAAAATCGCTCCGAGGCGCTACTTCACAACAGGCGATATTGCCGATTACACTGGATTAACCCCACGGCGAATAACGAAAACTGCGAGGGATCCTAACTCCTGGCTCGCGCTATTTGTGGTTTGTGCTGGAAAAGGCAAGTATTACAGATTCGTTGATCCAACCGGCTGGCTGCTTGGACTTTGGTGCGGATTCGAACGCGGCAAGCGGTCTTTCCCTGGCGCTACGCGCAATCGGTGGTTTAAAGCATTCCGCATAATTGGTCTCGAAAAGGGCGAGCCGCGCCGGAGATACGATGGTATGCGCTAACTGGCCGGGTTGCTGTTCAGCTGAAAAAATTTGCAAACAAGGATTAGGACACTGCGACGCAGTCATCCTCCTTCATGTCAGAAAATTCACCGGTAGCCATAGCTGTTTTTTACGGCAACCTGCGACACTGCGCCAGCCCGAAAGAGCTCTACGGTTCCTTGAATTCGCCTGCGTGCTCGTGCGTTTCGATCACGCTGACCGCTTCATCGTAAACTCGAATCACGGCATCGTGAGCGACTGCGATGCTTCGCGTATCCGGTTGCATTGCTAACCGCATTCGGCTCGCCGTACCAGAGCCGACCGAATGGCAGCGCAGCGGAGGTGAGATCGACGCCGCGTTTATCACCGATGGCCAGAGAATCGCAGGAAATTTAGTTGTTGACACTTCTCCGCGTAATTGAAAACCTGTGGTTGCGCCAAGTCCGTTAGGCGACTCCCCCCACGAGCTCCACCTGACCCTCTTCCCGCAGGGTAACCGCGAGCGAAAGGCTCGTTCGCACAACCAAAAAACTTTTTTTGGCAACTTCGGCCCGCAATTTTCGGAGAAGGATGGTGAGATATGCAAACCCTCGAGCGACCCGATTTACTTCTCACCGCGCTCGGCTTCGCGTGTTTCGCATTTCTGGGGCCGGCCAGCGGGAGCACCACGTTCTACGGTCCGCCGCTTTTCGTGGCAAGTACTCTTGCGAACTCTGTCGCTGTGATCGATTCCGCTGCCAACCAGGTGACAACCGCGATCCCCGTCGGCAGATCTCCAACTCGAATCTCGCTGAGCCCGAACGGGATGAAGGTGCATGTTTCCAATACTGGTAGCAACACGGTCTCGGTGATCGACACGCTCAATCGGATTGCAACGGCCACAATCCCGACCGGACATTCGGGTCCAGAGGAGCTCACGGTCACTCGGGATGGAAGATGCGGCCTGCGCCCAAAACAGTTCTCGCTGTGAACTCGATTCGCTCAGCATTTCTTCGCATCGCGTTCATCGGGGTTTTGTCACTGGTGTGGCACACCCAGGCGTTGGCAGATTGTTCCCTAACGAGCACGGGAATTACGCCGGTGAATGATCTTTGGCCCGGCTTGTATCAGAACTACGCTGGCGGGAACAGCCACATTTTCAGTGCAGATGGCTAAGGTAACATCTAACACTGGTACGGTTAAGGTCGGTTCGAGTTTGAGAATCCGAAAGGCGCACACCTGATGAGGATTCGTTTATACATCGCATCGCTATTGTTGCTCGGGGTTTTCAACGTCCAAGCGCAATACACAACCGAGGTATTCGCAACCAATGTTGACGGCGCCGGGACGGATTTACGGTGGTACGTTTACACCCCGACTACGGGCGGCCCGCCGTGGCCTGCTGTTGTTTACGCGCAGGGCGGCGGTTACAAGTCAGGAAGTCCAATCGGCCAAATCGCGGCGGATTGTGCCGCGGCTGGATTCATAACGTTTGCCGCAGAACACCGGCTTGCCCCGCCGCATACCGAAATGACTAATGCCGGCCCGCCGGGAAACGGGCAGCAAGACCCGCCGAGTGCGGGACATCCTCCTGAGCAAACAGACGATGTAGTCCGTGCGATCCGCGCAGCCAGAGCAGACAGTCGATGTAACGGGAAAGTAGGTGTGATAGGTGCGTCTGGCGGCGGCGCGCACATGGGTTGGGCGCTTGTCACAGGGGCGAATGGCGATGATCGACCTGATGTAATGGTAGCGTTATCCGGCGTGTTCGATAACGACAATGCAGACATACTTCTTAATGCGTCTGACCTTGACAATATCGAGAATTACATCGACCACACAATCGGAGAAGGCGCACCGTTTCATACCGCTGCTCAAGCTTCCTCGTCTTACTGGCAGACTATTCATTCAGGGGGTCTAACACCCGCGTTGCTCTTTAATTCGATTCGCGAAACGATCCCCGTCTCGATCTTCAACAACATGATAACCAAGCTTATTACTGGCGGCGGAGTAGTGGAGTCGCATCTGCGTAACGGTGTTCAGCACGGAGCATCTTACTGGAACTCATCTTACGGCGGTTCGTTTCCTACCGTGAAAGAGTGCAGCCTTGATTTCCTACATCGTATGCTGCAGACTGCGCCGCCAACCCCAACTCCGACGCCGGCCCCGACTCCAACTCCCACCCCAACAGCGGCGCCAACACCTACGCCCACACCGACGCCGACTCCCACCCCGACAACGGCACCAGCGGTGACTATCGCCAAGACGGCTGACGCGGTCAGCGTGAGCGCGGGCTCGCAGATCGGGTTCACCGTTACGCTGAGCAATAGCAGTGCCGGCGCGGCCACGGGCCTGTCGGTTACCGACACCCTGCCGGGTGGGACGGAACTGAACTGGACGATCGACGCTGGCAACACCGATCCAGGCTGGTCGGTCAGCGGCTCGCCGCCGAACCAGAGTCTTGTTTACAGCCCCACTACACTGGCCGGCAACACCAGCACGACAGCGCACGTGGTCAGCGACACCACGAGCAATAGTTGCGCTACCTACAACAACACGGCCAGCTTCACTACGGACAACGGTGGCTCCGGTGAGGCTTCCGATTCGGAGACGGTTATCTGCCCGACACCCACCCCAACACCGGAGGAGAGTCCAACACCAACGCCAACCGCGACATTCACCCCAACGCCAACGCCGGAGGAGAGCCCGACACCGACGCCGACTTTTACCCCAGCGCCGAGTCCGACCGCCACTGATACTCCAACGCCAACGCCATCTGCGACCGAGACACCGACGCCTACTCCGACTGATACGTCAACGGCGACTCCTGAAACTCCTACTCCGGTGCCTTCGCCGGCTGATACGCCAACGCCGGAGGAGAGCCCAACGGCCACGGCTACGGCTACGCCGACTGCCACGGCCACCGCGACGGCGACATTCACCCCGACGCCAACACCGGAGGAGAGTCCAACGCCGACTGCAACAGCTACGTTTACTCCAACTGCCACAGCTATCGCGACGGCGACATTCACACCGACGCCAACGCCAGAAGAGAGCCCAACGCCAACGGCGACAGCAACGTTTACTCCAACAGCGACTGCGACTGCCACAGCAACAGCAACAGCGACAGCCACGGCGACACCTACAGCTACGGCACCGGCCAGTCCTACACCCACGCCTACGCCTACCCCGACCCCGAGTGCGACGCCAAAACCGCCGAGGATCACAACTCAGCCTGCAAATAAGACAGTCAATGTGGGACAGACAGCCACGTTTAGTGTAACGGCGACGGGCACTGCGCCTTTGCACTATCAATGGCGCAAAAACGGCGTGAACATCTCAGGAGCCACTAACTCTTCCTACACCACTCCAGCCACGGTCGCTGCGGATAACGGCAGCCTCTTCTCCGTAGTCGTGAGTAACAGCGGTGGAAGCGTTACCAGCAATAACGCCACCTTAACGGTAAGGATACCGCCGATAATCACCACACAGCCAGCTAATAAGACAGTCAACGCGGGACAGACAGCCAAATTCAGCGTGACCGCGACAGGCACAACGCCATTGCAATATCAGTGGATGAAGAATGGCGTCAACATTACTGGAGCGACTAAGGCGTCATATACGACTCCACCAACAACAGCGGCGGACAACGGTTCGCTTTTCGCCGTGATTGTCAGTAATGCCGCCGGAAGCGTGACCAGTAACAACGCGATCTTGACCGTTCGGTGATGCTACGAAGTTATCCCCTACAGGTGCCGCGCACGAACACAAATTAACAACGCTGTAGGTTCAATAGCTGGCTTCGCGGGAGATAACGAGGAGTGGATCCCGGCGGAGCAGTCACCGCGCGAGCTGCTGTTCATTGAGCTCAGCGGCGTATTCAATGTGGACCGACGTGGATACCGGCGCGCGTTGCAGCGTGTATTGACGGGACATGTGCGGTTACAGATAGCTGATTGGCGACTTGCGAAAACGAACCGCAGCCAAACGTATCCCGCAAACTTGCGGCTGGAAAATCCTCAGTGATCAGCTGAACTAGGCAGCCATCACCATGGCGCGCTTTCGGGCGGTCGCGTCGAGAATCCGCTTTCGCAACCGCAGTGATTTCGGTGTCGCTTCCACATATTCATCGATGTCGATGTATTCAATCGCCCGTTCGAGACTCATGCACAGCGGCGCCTCGAGCTGAATCCCTTTGCCTTCACCCTGGCTTCGCATGTTGGTGAGATGTTTTGCTTTGCAGGGGTTGACGGGCAAATCTTCGGGTCGCGAGTTTTCGCCGACGATCATCCCTGCGTAAACGTTTTCCTGTGGACCGATGAAGAGGCGGCCGCGTTCCTGAATGTTGTTGAGCGCGTATGCCGTGCTAACTCCCGATTCCATCGACACCATCACGCCTCGACCGCGTCCTCCGATTTCACCTTTGAACGGCGCGTATTCACGAAAGAGATGACTCATGAATCCTTCGCCGCGGGTCAGATTGAGAAGATCGGTCTCAAAACCAATCAGGCCTCGAGTGGGAATAATCGCCTCGATGGATACCCGCGCCGCGTGATGAGACATGCTGACCACCTCACCTCTGCGATTGGCAGTCGATTGCAAAATGTCACCGAGATTTTCGTTTGGTAGATCGACATAAAGATTTTCCAGCGGCTCGAGCACCTTACCATCCTCTGCCCGATGAAAAATCACTTCGGGACGCGAGATCATGAGTTCGTAGCCTTCGCGCCGCATTTGCTCGACCAGAATTGCGATTTGCATCTCGCCGCGCGCATTGATCTCAAATGCGCTGGCTGTTTCCGTGTCATTAACCTGAAGTGAGACGTTGCCGCGCGTTTCGCGGAAAAGGCGCTCGCGAATATTACGTGCTGTCACAAATTTTCCCTCGCGCCCGGCAAACGGCGAATCGTTTACCAGAATTTGCATGCGGATCGTAGGCGGATCGATATCCACAAATTGAAGCGGCACCCGTTCTTCGCTGTCTGTGAGGGTTTCGCCGATATACACTTCTTCGAAGCCAGCCAAGCCGATGATGTCACCAGCGATCGCCTGCTTAATTTCCACCTGCTCCAATCCCGAATAGGTGAAAAGCGCCGTGACCGTTGCCCGCTCCCGGCGGCCGTCGCGATGGATGCAGACGATTGAGTCGCCGACTGCGACTCGACCGCTGACGATACGCCCAAGCACAATTCTTCCGAGGTAATCGCTGTAATCCAGATTCGAGACGAGCATTTGAAAGAATGGGTCGCTCGAGATTGTTGGCGGCGGCACATGTTGCACGATCGCTTGAAATAGCGGCGTCATGTCCTTGTTGTGGTCGTTCAGTTCGCGCATGGCAAAACCGTTCTTTGCGCTCGTGTAAACAATCGGAAAGTCGAGTTGCTCGTCGGTCGCCTTCAGTTCGACGAAGAGATCGAAAATCTCATCGAGGACTTTGTGCGGACGCGCGTTTTCTCTGTCTATCTTGTTGATGACAACAACCGGCTTCACTTTGTTTTCCAGCGCTTTCCGCAAAACAAAGCGAGTTTGTGCCTGTGGCCCATCGTGCGCATCGACAACAAGCAGGACGCCGTCCACCATTTTCATGATCCGTTCGACTTCGCCGCCAAAGTCGGCGTGACCCGGTGTATCGACGATGTTGATCCGATACCCGTTCCACTGAAAAGCTGCGTTCTTCGCGCGAATGGTGATTCCTTTTTCGCGCTCGAGATCCATGGAATCCATCATGCGCTCTTCAATCTTTTGATTGGAGCGAAAGGTACCTGATTGGCGCAACAGTTGATCGACTAGCGTCGTCTTGCCGTGGTCGACGTGCGCAATGATGGCGATATTACGGATCTTATCCATTGAAGGAAGGCTCTCCCGCGATGGGAGCCGCCAACACTACAAGAGACGACAATCGAGTCAACCCGAAGCGACGACGACGCGAAGGTTTGCTACCTCAGCAGTTACCAAGCCACGCGACGCTATAAAGCGGGCTCGAGGGCGACTGTCTGCTGTGCGGGTTCCATCCATTTTCCATGCTCGCGAATCAAGTCTTTCAGGCGATCAACTGCTTCGCCTTCGGGGATGTTGAATTTCACCGCCGTTTTGCCCACGTAGAGATTCACTTTGCCGGGCGCGCCGCCGACGTAGCCAAAATCGGCATCTGCCATTTCACCGGGACCGTTCACGATGCAGCCCATGATGGCAATCTTTACTCCCTTGAGGTGCGACGTTGCTGCTTTAATTTTCGCCGTTGTGGTTTGCAGATTGAATAAAGTTCGTCCGCAGGACGGGCACGCCACATAATCCGTCTTAAAAATCCGCGAGCCGGCTGCCTGCAAAATGTTGTAGGACAATCGAAGGGCTTGTCCGGGCGCTTCTTCGCCCTGCACTAAAATTGCGTCGCCAATCCCGTCGCATAGCAGAGAGCCGATGGTTGTGGATGCGGTAAGAAGCGTGTTGAGAAAATCTGTAGGGCGTTTCTGTGAAACGCCGTTGTTTTGCTTGGCGTCTGACACAGACGCCCTACAACTCAAAACGTCCTTCAGCAAAATTGGATGCCGCGCCTGCAACTTCGCTGCCAGCAACCGAAACGCGGCGATCACTGAAAGTTGAACATCGTCACGCACACTTACGAATTCCGGAGTTGAGCTTTGATTTATTCGGGCAAGAGCGATGTCGTCGCGTGGATCGACTTCTCGAATGTCGGCATCTTCATAAACAATCTCCGGTTTATAGTCGCCCATCCGGTCCACCTTATGCGCGATCTTGTCGAAGTTCGCTCGCCGCACGACGACGCGAATTAACTCGCCTCCGCCGAGCTTCACTCCATTGAGTTCGATCTTTTCTGTTGCGCGCCGCTGGTACGAGAACGGATCAAAGGAAAGTTGGACATTCGGCGTTGGACGCTCAGCATTCGACGTTCTGCTTATGTTCTGAATGAGTGCGTTGGCGACGGGAATTTCGTGAGGACTATCTTCCGTGAGCGAAACACGGATGGTATCGCCGATTCCGTCGCCCAGCAGCGAACCGATTCCGATTGCGCTCTTGATCCGCGCGTCTTCGCCTTCGCCCGCCTCAGTGACGCCGAGGTGCAATGGGTACTCCCAGCCCGGCCCCAGTTCGTTTAATCGCGCCACCAGCAGACGATAGGCAGCGATCATGACTTTCGGATTGCTCGCCTTCATCGAGAAAACGAACTCATGATAATCGAGGTCGCGCGCGATCCGCGCGAACTCCAGCGCGCTCTCGACCATGCCGAGGGGGGTATCGCCATAGCGGTTCAGGATGCGATCTGAAAGCGACCCGTGATTTGTCCCGATCCGCATGGCGGTGCCGCGCCTCTTGCACAGTTCAACCAGTGGTGAAAACCGCTCGCGGATGCGACTCAACTCATCCGCGTATTGCTCATCAGTGTATTCGCGGATGGCGAACTTCTTCGAGTCTGCGTAGTTGCCCGGGTTGATTCGGACCTTCTCTACCCATTTGGCTGCTTCCATCGCTGCCTCGGGCTTAAAATGGATATCGGCGACTATGGGCACGTCGCAGCCGCGCTCGCGCAAGCCTTTGACGATATGCTCCAGATTGCGTGCATCCTTCACTGTCGGCGCGGTGATCCGGACAATCTCACAGCCGGCCTCCGCCAGCTCGACCGTCTGTTGGATGGACGCCTCGGTGTCCATCGTATCGCAGGTGATCATCGACTGGACACGGATCGGATTGTTATTGCCAATGCCAACGTTTCCAACGTTCACCTCGCGCGTAGCGCGCCGATGGTACTGAAGAGGATTACTGCAATAGTTCACCGCTTGCGCTTGCGTGTGCGCGCGCCGTTCGCCATCTCGTTCAATACGACGATCATTTTTACGTCCAGCCGCTTCGTGCCGCCATTTAGCTCATGCACATGAGCCGTGCGGTAATCGCGCGAGAACGACATGAATTCTGGGTGATCAACAAAAAGTCGTGCGCCATTTGTGAGGACTAGCTCAAATGGTTCAAACGGAACAGCGGAATAGAGTTCGCGAATTTCGTTGACGTTCACTGGTGGAACGATAAGCGAGCGCGCCCAGAGGTGCAACGCTGGCACTATGGGGTCTGGCTATTTTTCCTGGGCGACTGTGCTTCGAGCTGGTCGAGCTTTTTGCGGACAAACGGCAAATCCTGCACGTCGAAAAACGTGATGTAGAGCATGTAACCGATAATCATCACGGCACAGCTGGTCTGAACGACTTCCAAGACACGCATGTTCACCGGTTTGCGCCGGATCGACTCAATCAGCGCCAGCACAATGTGACCGCCATCGAGCACCGGGATTGGCAGCAAATTCAGGATGGCCAGGTTTACGTTTAGAATCACACTAAACCACAGCGCCAGTTGCCAGCCGCGTTCGCTTCGGAAAAGCAGATAGTAAATGCGACCGATTCCGACAGGCCCGCTTAGATGTTGCAGCTTCACGTCCGATTTGGGCGAGGCAACGGCACCGATCGTTTTCAACGTGCTGGTGACGCTGTTGTAAACTTGTTCAATGGGATTGGGATGTTGGATGGACACAATCCCAGTGGTGTCCCATTGGATTCCGATTCGCGGCTTCATTTCGCCAGCCGTGGGCAGGAGCGTCGGTTTCACCGGAATATCCAGCTTCGAACCATTGCGCTCGACGTGCAGCACAAGCTTGTCATTCGGATGTTTACTGATGTACTCCAGCAACGCGACGGGACTGTAGATAGGCGTTTGATTAAACCCCCGGATGATGTCTCCGGGACGCAGTTCGGCTGCCGCTGCAGGGCTTTTGGGTTCTACTTTCTCGATGATTGGTGTTTCTGCCGGGTAAATGAGCAGCTGCCGCACGCTTTTTCTGCGCCACCCACGCGTCTCCGCTTTATAAGGTTCGACCCATACCGTTTGTATCTTGCCGTCTCGCTGGAATTTCACCGCAATCTTGTCGCCCTCGCTCCGCACGACGTCCCAGCTGATGCTGTCGTTCATACCCATGAAACGCTTGACTGGTTTGCCATCTACTGACAGGATTTTATCGCCTGGCTCCAAGCCGGCCTTCTGTGCCGGAGAATCCGGCATGACGTAACCAATCACAGTCGTTGAATCGCCTTCGCTCACCGGATGACCAACGGCCCAGACGATGCCGGCAAAAAATAAAGCCAGCAGCAAGCTGAACACCGGGCCGGCGACAGCTACAATGATTTTGTCCAGCGCGGAAATCTTCGGCAGCTTCGCCCGATCCAGGTCGGCCTTGCCCTCGATGATGTCCATCGGGGCAAGCTGCGGCAGCGCGACAAAACCTCCAAACGGCAGCGATCCGAGGGAGTATTGGACGCCGTTTATCGTCTTTTTCCAAATCGGTTTACCAAACCAGACGCCGAATTTCTCGATGTAGAGGCCTCGCCACCGCGCTGCGAGGAAGTGGCCGAGTTCATGCACCACGATGAGCAGGTTAAAGAGGATCAGGACCTCGAGCAGGATGAAGATGACGCGAGCGATATGTAAAATCATGTGGTCAGCAGGTGATCAGTGATTCTTTGGACACGCCAGTCTGTCTGCTGTTGTAAATCTTTTAACGTTCTGCCGATTGCACGCATCCCTGCGCTTGCGCTCGCGCCCACTGATCGGCTCTCAATATTGCATCGAGATTCGGGTGCGCAACCGGCGTATGCCGGTTCATTACTTGTTCAACGATCCGCCAGATTTCCGGAAAACGGACTTTCTGGTCCAAAAACGCTGCGACTGCCATTTCGTTAGCGGCATTCATTACTGCGGGCAATGTGCCGCCGGTTTCGCCCGCGCGACGCGCCAGATTCAAGGCAGGAAAATCATCGTACCGTGGAGTGGAAAACTCTAACTTTGATAGTTTTGAAAAATCGAGCGGCGGCAACGTGTTCGGGACGCGCTCCGGCCAGGTCACGGCATATTGAATCGGGAAGCACATATTCGAGTAACTCAATTGGGCGAGGGTGGAACCGTCTGTGAACTCGACCATCGAATGGACGATGCTTTGCGGATGGATCACAACCTCGACACGCTTCATCTCTACGCCGAAGAGCCAGTGCGCTTCGATCATCTCCAGTCCCTTGTTGAACAACGTCGCCGAATCGATGGTGATCTTTGGTCCCATATTCCAAGTCGGATGTTTTAACGCCTGCTCCGGCGTGATGGAGTCGAATGCGGCCCGCGGCGTCTCGCGAAACGGTCCGCCGGACGCGGTAAGGATGATTCGTCGAATATCTGTTGGAGACGCGACGCCCCCGTCGCGTGCGGCCCGAACGCGGGCCGGCTCCAGACATTGAAAGATCGCATTGTGCTCTGAATCCACGGGCAAAACGTGCACGCCGTTTTCCCGCGCCTCGCGCATCACAATTTCACCCGCCATGACCAGTATTTCTTTGCTCGCCACAGCGAGATCTTTGCCCGCTTCGATAGCTGCCAGCGCGGGCCGTAATCCGCCGGTGCCGACGATCGCCACCAGCACAATGTCCGCACCTGTCAGGCAGGCGATTTGCAGCAAACCCGCTGTTCCTGAAAAAATCCGCGGCTGGTAATCGAGTGATTTTCGAAGAATATCGATTTGCGTCTCATCGACCAGGCAAACTGATTCCGGCCGGACTTCATTCGCGGCCGCGGCTAGTTTCTGTGCATTGCTTTTCGCCGCGAGCCCGACGATCTCCATCCGCTCCGGGATATCGCGCGCCACTTTTAACGCGCTCTCGCCGATGGATCCGGTCGCGCCCAGAATAACGACACGTTTACGATTCATTGGACAGAATGAACAGAATTAACAAAATGAATCGATCAAATCAGAGAGAGACTTGCTCTTGTTTTGGGAGCCGAAACTTTCTCTTGTACTCTAAGCGCTCCGCGCCAAAATTTAGGAGCAGCCCCTCATCAATTGCGGTCGCAATAAGGTAGTTTACAAGTTGAACTTCATGCGCTTTGGCGAGCAACTGGTTCGCTTTCAGTCCAACGATCAACGAGTCATTTACCAGCACGTCGGCGGTAAAGAGACCAACGACTTGGCCGTCGTAATGCACCGTGATCGGTCTTTGTGCATCAACTTTCAATCCCGACTTCTGCAATTCCCAGATCAACGCATTTTGATAGACTGACTCCAGAAATCCCGGCCCGAGAGCCGAGTGCACTTTCATTGCGGCGCCGATCACTTGCCCGCACAGGTCGTATTGTTTGGAATCCGCAACCATCTCGTTCATTTTGTCAATTCTGTCAGCTTTCTACGGAACGCGAATGACGAGTCGCAGATAAAAAAATAACAGTGGCGCGGTGAAAAGCAGGCTGTCCAGTAGATCGAGCGCGCCTCCAATTCCCGGGAGCAAATTCCCCGAATCCTTGACGTCGGTGCTGCGCTTGATGATCGATTCCGCCAGGTCGCCGAGCACTGCGGCAAGGCCGAGAAGCAATCCGAGTACTGTCGCATGCGTCCAGTTCAGCGCCGACAAATGGCCGGGCATCAGTTTGTAAAGTGCCAGGCTGCACATCAACGCGAAAACAATCGCACCAAAAAAACCTTCCCAAGTCTTCTTCCGGCTGATGTGTGGCACCATGAGATGCCGCCCGATCACGCTGCCGGTCAGGTACGCGCCCATGTCCGAGAATTTCGTGACCGCGATCAAATACAACACGTAGAACTGTCCCGTGAGCTGGCCTGTGCTCGAACGCGGAGTGAGATAAACAATCTTGGTGATGAAATTGTAAAGCCAAAGCACGTACAGCAGACCGAACAATGTGTAAGCCATCGTTTGCAGCGGCTCATCGTGCCGTAGCCGCGCGAACATTTGACGGCCAAACATGGTCAACAGAAAAAAGAGCAGGACAGCGACTTCGAAATCGTAGGAACCTGCCGGTCCGATTTTAGAGAAATAATAAAAGCTCCCGGCCAGCATCACCGCGCCGCAGATCATTCCAGTGATTTTGAAATTCGGCAGCGCTTTGTGATCGAGCATACGATAGAATTCCCAGAGTCCGATCATTCCGAACACGCTGATCAACAGCCAGAACAAGATCTCGTAACCGGAGAACATGATCAGCAGGGCGACTGTCCAGAGGCCAATGGTGCTGATGAATCGCAGAATGAACGCGGAACGCGGGGTAACCAAATTGGATCCAGTTTGTTCCAATGTTGCAGGCATCTTCTGCATCATCTCGAAGGAACGCGCGCTGTGCAAGACGGGACCGCTGCCATCACCTGACGAATGCCGGCCACTGAAGAGTTGTTGTCTGGTCATTCTGGTTTAGCCCTGCTATGGATTTCGTCCGCGATGAACGAATCAGCGCCGCAAACGATCGATCGCCGGCCAATTGCCACTCGAAACCGGAGATGTGCACAGTCCGCGACCACGTGGCTCGCTTCACGAAATGTGTCCCCGAATGTTATTTCGATCGCTGGCATGTGCGCGTGCATTGCAGCGGGAATCGCGCTCAGCCTGACATCGGTTACATATCATCGAGTCTTCTGGCTCATCGCCGCGCTTGGCGCGCAACTACGGCTAACGGCGAACATGCTCGATGGCATGGTCGCGCTCGCCTCAGGTCGTGCTTCAAGAACAGGCGAGCTTTACAACGAAATTCCCGATCGTGTGTCCGATGCGGCGGTCTTCATCGGCGCAGGATATGCCTGGGGTGGCAATGTCGCGCTTGGTTACATCGCAACGATTCTATCGATCTTCACTGCTTATATTCGCGCCGCAGGAAAAATCGCGGGCGCTCGTAACGAGTTTTGCGGACCGATGGCAAAGCAACACCGGATGCTGGTGATCACCTTTGGCTGCCTCTACTCCGCGCTCGTTCCGCGATCCTGGCAGATCTTTCACTTCGACAATACCAGGCTTGGCGTCATGGGCCTTGCTCTTTTCGTGATCACCGTGGGTTGCCTGATCACAGTCGGTCGGAGGCTTAACCGAATTGCCTACGCTTTGAAATGAACAACACAATGTGGCAGCGCCTTTTTGGATTCCGTCACGCTTTCGACGATCGCGTGACTATCGTTCTGACGGTAACAGCTGTTGTTCTGCTCTCAGTGACGCCCCTCCTGATCTTCATTACGGCGCGAAAGACCACTGCCGAAAAAAGAAGAGAACTTTGGGATCGTTACCGTTCCTGGATTTGGCTTTCGCTGTGCATCCTGATTCCGATTCTGGCCGGCGCTTTTTGGACAATCCTCGCTGTGGCGACGCTGAGCCTGCTTTCTTATCGCGAATATGCTCGCATCACCGGTCTGTTCCGGGAACGCACTATCAGTTTCATCGTGGTTATCGGCATTCTCATGATCACGTTCGCAGAACTGGACAATTGGTATCGGCTCTTTGTTGCGTTGTTTCCTTTGACTGTCGCACTGGTTGCCATCGGCGGATTGATTCCAGATCAACCCAAGGGTTACATCCAGCGCGTGGGGCTGGGTGTCCTGGGCTTCGCTCTTTTCGGCAGCGCGCTTGGTAACCTTGGTAACATCGCAAATGATTGGAATTATCGGCCCATCCTCTTGTTGATCATCTTCGCCGTAGAACTCAATGACATCTTTGCCTACATCTGCGGTCATTTGTTCGGGCATCGAAAATTTGTTCCGAACACGAGTCCCAACAAAACCGTGGGAGGCGCACTGGGCGCGATCATCTTAACAACGCCGCTCGTGGCGGTAATTGCTCATTTTATTTGGAGTGACAGCGCATTGGATAACCCAATCTGCTTGGCCGGTCTGGGGATCATCGTCAGCATAGTAGGCCAATTCGGCGACTTAATGCTTTCTGCCATCAAACGCGATTTAGGTCTTAAAGACACCGCGAAGCTCATCCCCGGTCACGGCGGATTGCTGGATCGTTTTGACAGCCTGATCCTCGTCGCACCCGCAGTGTTTCACTACGTTAATTATTTTGTCGAATTCGGTGCGGGGCAACCGCAGCGAATTTTCTCCGGGCTCTAGTGCAATGGAACCGTGGCAACTCCAACCAGCGGGTGATACCGGCCTCACGCCGGCCGAGCGGTTTCGCAGCGTGCGACGCGAGAGCGGTTTGCTCGAAAGCCTGGCGCAGCAGACTTGCTTTTCGTCGTTGCGAATTTACTTCGCGATCGCTCACCGACTCAGCATCGCAGGCTGCGAGAAGTTACCGGAACATGGTCCGTTCGTTCTGGCAGCAAATCATTGCAGTCATCTCGATGCGCTTGTGCTGGGAGCAGCACTCAGGCCGCGCCATCGCGAACGCACTTTCCCGATCGCGGCGGGCGACGTCTTCTTTCAAACCGTTGCAGTCAGTGTGTTCTCCGCAACCGTGCTTAATGCCTTGCCGATGTGGCGGAAAAATTGCGGCCCACATGCGTTGGCAGAGCTGCGTCGCAAATTGCAGGAGGAAAAAGCGATCTTCATCATTTTTCCGGAAGGCGGACGCACGCGCACCGGTTCCATGATGCCTTTCAAGCACGGACTCGGGATGCTCGTCGCGGAAACAAATGTTCCGGTTGTGCCTTGCAGCCTCATCGGGACTTTTGACGCGCTGCCTCCAAACCGAAAAATTCCGCGACCTGTGAGAATCAAACTAATTATCGGAGATCCGCTCGACTTCCCATCAACAGCGAACGATCGCTCCGGCTGGTCACAAATCGCGAAGAGCGTGGAATCCAGTGTCCGCAGGCTAGCTGCGCAATAAAGCCAAATGGTAGGGACGGCGGGGCTGTGCAGTCCGGACATCGCAGCACGATGTCCCTACCCTTGCGCGTATCGCTCCAGCTTTTGCGCCAGGTCCGGTGGGACGTGCGCAACGATGATGGCGTCATTACCTTCGTAACGCAGCTCCAGCACGTGGCCAACTCGGTGGATTTCCGCGATCAACGCGCTTTCGTTTGCGGGAATCCGAAATCTGGAGCGCAACCGCCATGAGCTGAGCGCGCCTTCCAGAGCTTGCACGAGTTTGCTTGCTTCTTCTCCAGTGCGCGCGGAAATCGCCACGCTACCGGAAAATCGTTTCAGGTAGGAATCAACCAGTTCGCGGTTTGGCAGAATATCGATTTTGTTGAAGACGAGCAGCGTTTGTTTGCCATAAGCGTCCAGTTCTTTGATCACTCGATCAACCGCTTCCATTTGTTCGTCCACACGCGGATGGCTCAGATCGGCAATGTGGATAAGCAAATCGGCTTCGCTGACTTCTTCCAGTGTCGCTTTGAACGATTCAATCAATGTGTGCGGAAGTTTTCGCAAAAAGCCCACAGTGTCCGTGAGCAGGACGCGTTGTTTGTTAGGCAAAACGAAGCTGCGCGTGGTTGGATCCAGCGTGGCAAAAAGCTTGTCCTCAGCCAGCAGGTCCGCTCCGGTGAGCAGATTCAGCAGCGTCGATTTGCCGGCGTTCGTGTAACCGACCACCGCAGCGACTGGCCACTGGTGACGTTTGCGGCCTTGTCGCTGGATAGCACGCGTTTTGCGCACAGATTCCAGTTCGCGCTCGAGTCGCGCGATTCGTCCCTGCACACGGCGTCGATCGACTTCCAATTGCGTCTCACCGGGACCACGTGTGCCGATGCCTCCTGTCTGGCGAGACAAATGATGCCACATTCGAGTCAGGCGCGGCAAAAGATATTGCAACTGGGCTAGTTCGATTTGCAATCGACCTTCGCGGCTGCGTGCGCGTTGCGCAAAAATGTCGAGAATCAGTTGCGTTCGGTCGACGACCTTGCGCGAGAATAGATTTTCCAGGTTG
>QHPE01000011.1:16801-18166 GCA_003218945.1 Verrucomicrobiota bacterium
TCCCTTGGTTTTTGCGGACGCGTCTCAATCATTTAGGGCGCGAATTGTAGCCGCGGGCGCTGACCGCGGCTGGATGAAGTGTTGCAAAGCTTTATCCCTGCCGAAGTCACCCCTCAGTCGCGGGACTACAGCTTTTTGCGGACGCGTTTCAATCATCCCAACGGCATCAGTTGTAGCCGCCTCGCTGTGTCGAGGCGCTCCGGCTCTGTTGCTCCTGACGGCGCGGCGACACAGCACCGTGGCTACAACGTTGCGTGTTTATGAGACCGCTCTCAGTACGCTTTTCAATCATTGCGTGTGTCAACCTCCGAGTGCACCCGGAGTGAGATCCATTTCACCGCTTCGTTGTGAGTAAGAGACGACAAGTTCAGTGGTAAAAAATTAGTTTGCCGTCGAAACCAGGTCAACTGTCTCTTGGCGTAACGCCGGGTGGCTTGCTGAATTTCGGTGATGCATTGCGTGAGCGACTCTTTTCCAGCAAGCAACTGGCGGATCTCGCGCAAACCGATCATTTGAGAAGCCGTTGCACTTATTACCCCGGCGTCGCGCACTTCTTCGATCACGCCACGCTCGAACATGATTTCCACCCGCTGATTAATTCGTTGGTAAAGCTCCTCTCGGTGGCGAAAAACGAAAACGCCTGTAGCCGGGATGGTTGATTCGGCTCCTGTAGCCGCGGGCGCTGACCGCGGGCGGCCGTCTGCCACATTTCCGGGGTCATCGCCCCCGGCTACAAGTTTTGACGCAGGCCTGCCGGTGAGCAAACAAATCTCCACGGCGCGCACGATCCGGCGGCGATTTTTGGGATCGATCTTTTCGGCTGTGTCCGGATCGAATTCGCAAAGCCGTGACCGCAATTCAGTAAGGCTCAACGCACTGAGTTTTTCGCGCAGCTCCGAATCAGACTCAGGCAGGGGCGCAAGTCCATGAGTTAGCGCTTTGATGTAAAGACCGCTTCCACCGACAACAATCACGGGTTTGCCACGCGAGTTGATATTTTCAATGACACTCGCCGCTACGCGACGATATTTTTCCGCGTTCATCTCTTCCGAAAGCGCCACTTTGCCGATCAAGTGATGTGGCGCCTTCGCAAGTATTGACGCTTCCGGCTTTGCCGTGAGCAGATCTAACCCGCGATAGATTTGGAAGGCGTCCGCACTGACAATTTCGGCGCCGATTTCGCGCGCTACGTCGGCCGCAAGTTGGGACTTTCCCGTTGCTGTCGGGCCGACAATAAAGAACGTGCGCGTCATTCCAAAAGACGCAGTGACGCGTCACTCCTCGCGCGCGGCTTTGACGATTTGGGCGAAGCTGCGCGGGTCGAGGCTGGCGCCGCCCACGAGGGCGCCATCGATGTCGGCCTGG
>QHPE01000123.1 GCA_003218945.1 Verrucomicrobiota bacterium
CGCATACTCGGTCCAAATACTCGGTAAATTGGAGGAGATAACGCGTTCCTGATTGCCAAAGCCAGCCGTGTTTTATAAGGTAGCCCGGTTCACGACCGAAATTCTCCAACCACTGAACAAGCCTCGAGCTAATCAGGTCGTCTGCGTCAAGTTTCATCAGATAGTGTGGATTCCACGTTGATTTTGCGTAATTCCAGGCGGCGGCAATCTTCGCTAATTTATCTAATCTTCCACTAACTACTGCGTTTTGGTGACGCGGAATGTCATGATCAACTGACAGGAAGCAAGCCTTTCCCTTAGTTTCGATGTTGAAATCGGGCGGCTCGTGACCGGCCACAACCACACAGTAGCTTTCACTGGTTGAGTTGTGTACAGATTTGAGTGTCTGCCGAAGGTCCGCACACGCTATGTCCCATCTGGATTTGGTCCTCCGGGACGCGAATGGGATCAAGAAGACCACCCTGGGCCGGCTGTAGCTATTCATTCACTGAGCAGATTGCCAACCCGCCCTTTAATTTTCCTGGCAAGCCTTCGACAATCTTCTTGTAACACAGCGAACCATGCGCCCGGCGTCCCGTATCTTTTTCGATGATGTTCCAGACGGGCGATGGTGAACGGTCGGGAATACGCTTTGCGATCGAACAAGAACGGTTTGCGCCCGCAAAAGTGCGCTATTCGCGGGCGGTCAATCATTTTCGGGAAACGCCAGCCGGCACCACGGCAATCTTGGATCAGCTCCTGTTTTCCGTGATGTTCCCAGATGTGCTGCAAGTTTGATCTACCAGTCTTGATTTCTCCGCGCTGGATCATGGAGTGAACATGATAATTCAGCATCCCCATGTCTCCCCATGCGAACAGACCGGGAACCTTTTTTCCCCAAGACTCGACTTCGGTCCACCGCCGGAACGATATTGCGTTTCGCCGGCATGCGAACGCGCCGGCAGAAAAGTAGGCATGCCCACGCCACTCAAAATCGGCGTCAAACTGTCGTAGCTTTTGCGGATCAAAATAAAAATGCAATAGCCAGGGCGGAATTTCTGTCGCATCCGCCGGAATGGAAATTTCGCTCCAAAAAATCTGGAAATCGAGGTCGGTGCGGACCTGTGAGGTGAAATCACCCCAGGCAATCGCGTCGGAATCGAACCAAACGTAAAACTCGAAAGGACCTTCCCAAAGCGCGGCGAGCTTTGCGCGATGATTTCCCCACATCAATTCGCGCATTTCCGTCGACGGCAATTCCGAAACACGCAAAACGATCAAATTGTAGTCGTTCTGCAAATCCGAAACGTCAAAATTCCCATCGACCGTCAGGCATATCGGCACGTCCGGACAGTAATGCCTCATGCTCGCCAGCGTAGCCTGAACGAGGAACTTGTCTCTGGCGTGACAACCAGTCACAAACCCAAACGGAGCCTGTACTTTCACATCGCTATGGGAGGTCTACCAGCAGGGATCGTCTGTTTGAGATCGAAACATTCTCTATAAAGCTGGGCAAACTTGCCACCAAAGGAATTGGCGGAATTGCGACTATGCGCCGTTTCATGGGCGATTCGGCCCATTTTTTCGCGAAGCTGCTGCGACTTGCGCAAATTCGTAATCGCTTCAAGTAACGCCACGCCATCTTGTAGTTCGCACAGGATAGCGCCTCGCCCCTCAGGCGTAGCTTCGGGAATTCCGCCCACTCGAAACGCGACAACCGGTATTCCACAAGCCATCGCCTCGACGAGGGTCAGCCCGTACGTTTCCATCAAGGAAGCGGTGACAAAAACATCCGCCGCTGTAAAAAGTCGAGCGAGGTTATATCGGTCACGAATGCTCCCTGCAAAACGCACGTTCAAACGATCCGGCACCGGCAGGAAGCCTTCACCGAATGCCAGAACGATCACTTTTTCCAGCTCTGGCAAAAGGGATAACTGTTTCAACAGCCACGGCACATTCTTATTTGTGTCCTTCAGGGAAGCGCCTCCCGTGACAATAACGAATGCGTCTGCGGGCAGACCGAGTTGTTTTCTGCGCAGCTCCTTATCGTGTGGCTTAAAAATTGTCAGATCGATTCCGGGAGAAATTACTCCCACTCCGCCGCACGCTTTGGCTATTGCACTTCGACCCGCGAGCTCGGCTAGCCAACGGCTATTTGCCACCATGCGTGCTCCCGAAGCACGATAGGCGCGCAATTTCCGCGAATGTGCAGCCTTTGCCAGCAGTCGCGTTGCAGGCCACCTCAGGATCGGACACGAATCACAAGGGTCGATATCGCTCGTGTATCGATCGCATCCACGGTAAAGAAAGCAGCCTCCCGTGATATGCCACATGTCATGGATACTGATCACAACACCCATTCGAGGTGGCAGGGTCTCCAACCAATGCGGAACGTCAAACCAGTCAGCCACTGTGTGAAGGTGCACCACGTCAATTTGATCCAGTTCCTCAGGTGCAGGCGGAGACAATAGTCGCCGGCTTCCATGCCAGGGTTCAGTCGATAACGAAACATAACATCGGCGGATGACACGATCTAACAAAGGTCTGCGGAGCGACGGCGGCTGGGAATCTTTGGACAAGAGGCGGCTTTCAATTCCCTGCTCTGCCAATGCGGCGCAGAGAAGCGCGGCATATTCGTAGCTGCCACCAGATGCATGAGTGTTGAGGTGCAATACCCTCATGAAACAAGCGGCGCATGAAGATCGAACTTCATCCTGCAAATTTCCTCCTTGCGCTGGCGATAGAGCCGGCGGCGGCGCGGCGCGTTGCGAAGATAATCGAGCCAGTAACACGCCACTTTCTGATAAGCAGCCGATTTGTCGTTCTTGCCGACCAGCCGGTAACACAGCGCTGCAACTGGAAACGCAAGCGCTCGCAGTGGGGCCATTGCATTTCGCCCCAGGCCCTGCAACGGAGATGATCGGCCCTTAACCGGCAATCCCGCTTCGACAGCAAATCGTTCGAACAATACTTGCGCCGGACGAGGCCTTCCGCCGAGCCACGGAGCCGACGTTGTATAGTGAAGCACGCAATCGAGATCATTGTTCTGCTGCGCATCAAAACGCCAGGACGCGCGATTCCAATGTTCGGGCAAGTCGTCGATCTGTCTGTGGAAGAGAAAATTGATGGCCGACTGGTCCCAGAACCGGTATTTTCCACCCCAGCGATTCAAAAAATCAACAGCGGATTCGAAGAAATGTTGTCTCCTGAGTTCGTCGAGATTCATCAACATGACACCGCAGTTAAAGTAAGCGCCTTCCGCAGGAAGATTCATCGCCTTTGCCAGTACGAAGGAGTCTTGCGAGAGTGACAGCGTTTCCGAGTCACGGACTCCTGCCAAGACCTTGCGGGGCGCCAATTCAAGATCGAAAAGGTCCGATAGATCGCGGAAGACCAAAGTGTCGCAGTCCAAATAGATCAAACGCGGCACGTTCACCAATTGTGGCAGCAATATTCGGCAATAAGTCATGCGCGATTGGCCTGGTCCGATTGTCGCCGCACCAAAGACTGATGCATCCGCCGTCACGAACTCGAGTCCGACATCTCCGCCAATCCGGCCGGCTAATTTCGAAAGAGTGATCCGGGACAACTGCGACAGACCGCCATCGAGCACTTTCACCTCCAGTTTCCGTGCCGGATTCAGATGACTTAATGCGCTCGCAATCGCGCAGTACAGCCCGGGGAAGTAGCGCTCGTCGCTGGCCAGGGCAATAACAACCGGTTCCATCTATGTTATGAACGCGCCTG
>QHPE01000124.1 GCA_003218945.1 Verrucomicrobiota bacterium
GATCACCCGGTGGTCCCGCAAAACCTTTATCGGATGAGCGGCGGAACAGATAACACCGAGCGGTTCGAACAAATTGGACAATCCTGGCTCAAACATACCTTCTTCGCTTTGGAAGACGACGCCTGCAGTTTTGGCTGTAACACCAGTGGTTGCGCCACCGGCAGTCACCTTTGTCCGGGGTGTTCCGACCCGTACTCTGCGGGCTTAAATGGCGAGCAGGACCAGATCGGTTCCCGTGCCTGGGTCAATCCGTTCACCGGGGACTTTCCATCGAATGCGAACGATCACACTGGCCACCGCCACGACGGCGTGTCGCACCGGGTTCGGGTTGAGGTCGATGATTTAAACCAAAGCCTTAATCAAGGCGCGACTTACTTTGCTGAGGCCCAATATGTCGCCCCGAGTGAATACACCTGGTGCCAGGCGCATCCGACGGAGTGCAACATGTATAACAATGCCTCTTATCGCGAGTATAGCGTCAGCGGCACCACTAGTTTCAGCTTTTCGCCTGTCGGTAACACAGTGCGAATGCTGGCTGCCATCTGGGCTTGGACGGGTGCGACGGTGAACCGGCTGGAGCCGGATCCAGGGAATGATGGCTTCTGGTTTATGGGCTATAAAGTAACCAACCCATCGGCTGGAGTCTGGCACTATGAGTATGCTCTTTACAACATGAATCTGGATCGCGCCCTTCAATCCTTCACCGTACCGCTGAGTCCCGAAGCTAACCTCACTAATATCGAATTTCATGCGCCGCCCCAGGAACCCGGCTGGGCAAACGACGGCACGTTCAACAACCAGGGTTACAGCAGCACACCATGGACTGCGACTCAGGTTACCGATTCCATAACGTGGAACACGGAAACTTTTGCACAGAATCAGAACGCCAACGCGATACGCTGGGGCACACTGTATAATTTCCGGTTCGACGCCGATCAGCCGCCACAGAGTGTCAATGCGACAGTCGGCTACTTCAAAACGGGCTCGCCGATGATGGTGGCGATCCAGGCACCTGCGGGAGCCGGCACGCCAAGTCCCACGCCTACCCCAACATCTACGGCAACGACGACGCCGACTGCGACCCCTACACCAACGGCGACGGCCAGCACAACACCGAGTGCCACTCCGCGATCCACTCCGACACCGAGATCCCAGCCGACGGCAAGACCGCGTCCGACGCCGCCGCCGCGCCCATAGGGCGTTGGTAATTGCGATTGGTGGAATTTGGCAGTGCCGACTCCCTACTTGTCAAAATGTAGCAACTCGCCGCGGCGATCCGGTGAACGGCTCTAAAACTGGAACGCCTTCGCAAAGAGATCATTGGCTCTTTATGTAGAGGCAGCCGTGTCGGCTGCAACACGACTGTTTTATTGCAGGCGGCACGCCTGCCGCTACAGCGCAGGTCGAACGGTAACAGAATTGTTAGAAATTTCTTTTTGCGTGCGGCCCGACCACGTGAGAAAACACCGCTCGCTCAATCTTAACCGCTGCAATCAAAGGAGTTCGCCAATGTCAAAGATAACGCTTACCAGTTTCGCTCTGCTTCTATTTCTGTTTTTTGGGAATAGCTCAGCAACCAACGCCGCCCAATCCAAACAAAACACTTCGGAAGCGCCAACCGGCACGGTTCAAAAGATGATTGTCGAAAGCGGCAGCGTTTCCATGAATCTCGATCTAAACCGGTTGAATGGAATCAGCTCTTCTGTAGAGGCAGGCTTGTCGCCTGCGGAATCGTCGTATGTGCAGCCGACACGGCTGCCGCTACAGCTGCATTTCGCGGTAGGAGCAAATTCTTTCTTTCCCATTTTGGTTTTTAACGATCTGTTGCGAGGGCCCGCACCGGGAACAATGGCCTTGATTCCGCAAAGTGTTCCGACGTTTCCCGGAGCGTTGGGCGCGGCGTTCAATCGGCTGGTGGTTGAGAAGCTTCCTTCGGGTCAAGGATTCGATCTTGCCGTGCGCGACCGTAACACTGGGTTCACATTTTTCAATATTGAAGGACACCAGTACGACTATGATCCGGCTTCGAAGTCTCTTGCCATCACCGGAGGCCGGCTTCTCATTTCAAAAGAGTTTGCCAATGCGCTCGGCAGACCACCAGATGCCGGTACGGTAGCCGGAACAATCTCCATCGGGGCGGCGATGCAACCGATCCAAATCGACGAGCTTGTTAACGGCGAAACGAAATCGATGGTGATGCCGCCCATCCAACACGAAGCCAGTCTCGCAGTTCCAAATCTTGTGCCTGGCCCGGATGTTATCGTCGGGAATATAGAAGACGTGGACCAGCAGGGAAGCGCTGGAACACAGGTTGGTCTTGCAATAGGGACGGACTCTTGTAACAACGGCGATCAACCGGTCGATTGGTTCGCATTACCAAATACCGATCACCCTGTCGTGCCGCAAAATCTCTATCGCATGAGCGGCGGCGCCGATAACACCGAGCGCTTCGAGCAAATCGGTCACTCGTGGATGAAACATACCTTTGAAGCATTGGAAGATTCTGTTTGCGGCACTTGTAACACCAGTGGTTGCCAGACAGGCACGCATCTATGTCCAGGCTGCTCAGACCCTTATGTATCAAGCCTGAATGGGAGCCAAAGCAGCATCGGCTCGCGCGCCTGGATCAATCCCTTCACCGGATCCTTTCCATCGAGCGCCAACAATCACACTGGCCACCATCACGACGGCGTGTCGCACCGGATCAGGGTTAATGTCAGCGACTTGGACACGACACAAAATGCGGGTGCGACCTATTTTGGCGAAGCCGCTTATCTTAGTCCACACGAGTACACCTGGTGCCAGTCGCATCCGGATCAATGCAACATGTTTAACAATGCCTCTTACCGCCAGTTCCATGTTACCGGCACCACTAATTTCAACTTTACAGCGGTCGGTAGCACGGTGCGAATGCAACCCGCCATCCAAGCCTGGGTACCTACGGGTGCCACAGTGAACCAGCTTGAACCAGATCCAAACAACGACGGGATTTGGTTTATGGGTTACAAAGTGACTAACCCAAGTGCCGGTGTTTGGCACTATGAGTATGCTCTTTATAACATGAACCTCGATCGCGCGATCCAATCCTTTAGTGTGCCCCTCGGGCCTGGGGCGAACATCAGTAACATCGAATTTCATGCGCCACCGCAGGAGCCCGGTTGGTCGAACGATGGCACGTTTAACAACCAGGGCTACAGCAGCACTCCGTGGACTGTGAACCAGACTTCGAATTCCATAACCTGGAGCACGGAAACCTTTGCACAGAACCAAAACGCGAATGCGATTCGCTGGGGCACACTCTACAACTTCCGCTTTGACGCCGACCAACCGCCGCAGAGTAACAATGCGACAGTCGCTTTCTTTAAGACAGGCTCGCCCATGACGACTGCGGTCCAGGCGCCCACCGCTAACGGCACACCCACTCCGACGCCTACTGCCGGGCCTATTACCCTCAGCGCCCGGAAGAAAAAGGTAAATGGAATTAATTCGGCGCGTCTCACGTGGAGCGGCGCCACCTCGGCCAACATCGACGTCTATCGCAACAGCGTACTGATCGCGACAACGCCGAACGAC
>QHPE01000125.1:0-2238 GCA_003218945.1 Verrucomicrobiota bacterium
ATTCGCAATCGCAAAATCGGTTTCGTGTTTCAGAATTTTAATCTGCTCCCGCGCACATCTGCGCGCGAGAATGCCGAGTTGCCTCTCATCTACAGCGCGCAGCATCTATCGCACGCGCAGGTTCGCGAACGAGCAGATCACGTCCTTGCATCAGTCGAGCTTGCCGGGCGTGAGGACCATCACCCAAGCCAGCTCTCCGGCGGCCAGCAACAGCGCGTCGCCATAGCGCGCGCTTTGATCAACGAACCCGAACTACTGCTTGCTGATGAACCAACCGGCAATCTCGATAGCCGCACCAGCATCGAGATCATGGCAATTTTTCAGCAACTCAACGAGCACGGGATCACGATCATCATGGTCACGCACGAACAGGACATCGCCGCCTATGCGCAACGCAATGTAATGATGCGCGACGGGCTGCTTCTGCAGGATCATCTCGTGTCCCAACGCACAAACGCAGCAATACAGCTTCAACAGCCATCCGCTTCAACGCTTTAACGCTTCAACTTTTTCACGAACCAAATGCGAATCGCACCTACGTTTAACGTCGCCTATCGCGCGTTGCGCCGAAACAAAATGCGTTCGGTGCTGACTGCGCTTGGTATCATCATCGGCGTCGGCGCGGTGATCGCCATGGTCGGCATCGGCAACGGCGCGAAGGCGCAGGTAGAAGCGCAAATCGCCAGCCTTGGAGAAAATGTCATTCTGATTTTCTCTGGAAGCACCACCTCCAGCGGCATTCGCACCGGCTGGGGCGGCGCCGGCACGTTGAAAATTGAAGACGCCGAAGCGATCCGACGCGAAGTGCCGGGCGTAATCGCGGTAAGCGAAGAAGTTGTTTCCACCACCCAGGTAGCGGCTGGAAATCAAAACTGGTTCACACGGATTTACGGAGAATCGGCGGGTTACTTCGATATTCGCGAATGGCCGCTGGCCGACGGCGCACCGTTCACTGCTCAGGATGTGCGCAGCGCGAACAAGGTTTGCATCATCGGCCATACGACCGCGACGCAGATTTACGGCAACGAAAATCCGATCGGCCAGATTTTGCGGATCAAAAACGTGCCGTTCACGATTCTTGGCGTTCTCACGCCGAAAGGCCTGAGCCCGCAAGGCGTGGACCAGGACGACATCGTGATCATGCCGTACACAAGCGCAATGAAACGCGTGATCGGTGGTACCACGTTGCGCAACATCAATGTGCAAATTGGCGATGCGCGCCAGGTCGAAGCCGCCCAGCAACAAATCATTTCGCTACTTCGACAACGGCACAACATTCGTCCCGGTCGCGACGACGATTTCACCGTGCGCACGCAACAGGAAATCGCCGATGCTGCCACCTCGACGTCGCGGGTGATGACGGTGCTGCTTGGCGCGATCGCAGGCGTATCGCTGCTCGTCGGCGGCATCGGCATCATGAACATCATGCTGGTAAGCGTAACAGAACGAACTCGCGAAATAGGTGTGCGCATGGCCGTCGGCGCACACGGCAACGATATTCTCACACAATTCCTGATCGAAGCGGTGACGCTCAGTTCTGTCGGCGGCGTGATCGGGATCATCTGCGGGATCGTTACCTCCAGAATTTTATCAATCTACGCCAACTGGCCCACGCTGATTTCCGTCAGTTCGATTGCCATTGCGTTCTTGTTCAGCGCGGCCGTCGGTGTTTTCTTCGGTTTTTATCCCGCGCGCAAAGCCGCCGCTCGATCCGATCGAAGCGCTGCGCTATGAGTAGGATCGCCACAGATTTCGCAGATTCAGGATGCAATTGTTTAGAGAGTTCTTCGAAAACCTGTGTCGATCTGTGTAAATCGTGGCTAAAAAAGTGTCCCTCTGAAAATCTGCGGAAATCTGCGAAATCTGCGGATACATTTGGGAATGGCTGAACACGCTCGTTTTGAGAAACTCGTCGCAGACGCGAGGAAGAACATCACCGAGATTTCGCCGCACGATGCCGCTGCGAAATCGAAAAGTGGCGAAGCGGTGATCATTGATGTCCGCGATAAAGAGGAATGGAACGACGGACACATTCCCGGAGCGACGCACCTGAGCCGCGGCACGGTCGAGCTCGACATCGAAGAAAAAGTTCCCGACCCACATGCAATGATCATCTGCCATTGCGGCCCCGAAGGCTTTCGGGGTTCTGCGCTCGCCGCCGAGAGCCTGCAAAGAATGGGCTACAAAAACGTCCGGTCCATGGCCGGCGGCTTCAAAGCCTGGAAAGCCGTCGGCCTG
>QHPE01000125.1:2350-9722 GCA_003218945.1 Verrucomicrobiota bacterium
CGTGTTAGCTGCCGAGACCGACAACCCACTGATGACCGAAAGCGCGTTGCCATATCACTATCCCGCTTTCGACAAATTGAAGGACGAACATTTCATCCCCGCGATCGAGGCCGGAATGCGCGATCAACTGAAGGAAATCGAACCGATCGCAAACAATTCTGAAAAACCGACGTTCGATAACACCATCGTCGCCCTGGAGCGCACCGGCCGATTGCTCGATGGGGCCGAGCGCATATTTTCGAACCTCAACGCCTGCGATACAAATCCGACGCGGCAGAAGATCGATAAGGAATTGGCGCCGAAACTCGCAGCGCACCATGACGAGATTTTTTTGAATCCGAAATTATTCGCGCGAGTCCAAGCGCTTTATGAGCAGCGCGACAAGCTCGGGCTCGATCCTGAATCGGCTTATTTGCTCGAACGTTATTACAAGGATTTCGTGCGCGCGGGAGCCAAGCTGTCCGATTCTGAGAAGCAGAAGCTCAAAGAGATCAACGCCGAGTTGGCGAAATTGCAGACGGATTTCGAGCAGAATGTTTTGAAGGAGCGAAACGCGTCTTTCGGTGGTCATCGATAAGAAAGAAGAACTTGCCGGCCTCACGGACGATCAGATGAAGAGCGTGATCAATGCCGCGAACGCCGAACAAAAGGAAGGCAAGTTCGTCATCCAGCTTCAGAACACCAGCGGCCAGCCATGGCTCGGCTCCCTGCAAAATCGACCTTTGCGTGAGCGACTCATGCAGGCATCGCTCGCGCGCAACAGCAAAGGTGGCGAGTTCGATACTCGCAATATCGTCATGCGAACGGCGCAACTTCGCGCGGAGAAAGCGAAGTTGTTAGGCTACGATAATTGGGCGGCGTACCAACTCGAAGACCAAACAGCGCACAATGTGCCGACCGTGAACAAACTTCTGGCCGACCTGGCGCCTCCGGCGATCGCAAACGCGAAACGTGAAGCCGCCGAGCAGCAGAAGATTGTCGATCAGGAGAAAGGCGCTTTTCAAATCGGGGCATGCGATTGGAATTTTTATTCCGAGAAAGTCCGCAAAGCGAAATACAACTTCGATGAATCGGAAGTGCGCCCGTATTACGAGCTGAATCATGTCATCGTCGACGGCGTGTTTTTCGCCGCGAACAAGGAGTACGGGCTCACGTTCAAAGAGCGGCACGATCTGCCGGTGTATGAGCCGGACGTGCGCGTCTGGGAAGTGTTCGATCGGGATGGCAAACCGCTGGCGATTTTCATCGGCGATTATTACACGCGCGCGTCGAAGCGCGGCGGCGCGTGGATGAATTCCTATGTCCCGCAAAATGATCTGTTCGGGACGAAGCCCGTGGTTGCGAATCACCTCAACATTCCGAAGCCGCCGCCGGGCGAACCGACACTGCTCACACAAGATGAAGTGCGGACCGCGTTCCACGAATTCGGGCACGCACTGCACGGGATGTTTTCGAACGTAAAATATCCGCGGTTCAGCGGAACAAGTGTGCCGCGCGATTTCGTCGAGTATCCGTCACAGGTAAACGAGATGTGGGCCACGTGGCCGGAAGTACTCGCCAATTACGCGAAACATTACAAGACCGGGGAACCGATCCCGCAAGCGCTGCTCGATAAGGTCAAGGCCGCGGAAAAATTCAATCAAGGATTTAAGACTGCTGAATACCTGTCGGCCTCGCTACTCGACCAAGCGTGGCATCAACTGAATCCATCGGACATTCCGAAAGACGCACTTGCGTTTGAAACGGAAGCATTGCACAAGGCCCGAGTCGACTTTCCGCCGGTACCGCCCCGTTATCGCAGCTTCTATTTTTCGCACTCATTCGCCGGCGGCTACTCGGCTGGTTATTACTCGTATATCTGGAGCGAAGTGCTCGACGCCGACACAGTAGAGTGGTTCAAGCAACACGGCGGATTGAAACGAGAGAATGGCGACCGCTTTCGCGCCATGTTGCTTTCGCGTGGTGGATCCGCTGACGCCCTCGGGCTGTTTAAGAATTTCGTCGGAAGCGACCCCTTCATCGAGCCGTTGTTGAAGCGGCGTGGGTTGGATCGTGCGCCTGGCGCCGACGACACGAAAACGCAACGGCCGCCAGCAAAGTAGCCTGACCATTCGGGTGCTTGTAGCCACGCCCCTATGAGGCGTTCGTATTCTTCGAATTGTCCCCTACGGCGCACAGCGCCGTGGCTACAGCGCGTGCAGATGCATTGCACCACTTCTAACGAAACTGCTGGCGAAGTCCTGCTCGCTTCGCCGCGCTTGGCGATGCCCTACGGTTTCGCTTCGTACAGATTGTTGAAAGGGTTTTCCAACGGCACGCGCCGGACGCTGCTGAACCCTGCTTTCTCGCAAAGCTCCCACACCTTTGCTTCATGAAAACCTAGCGTGCCCAGCCCTGCACCATTGTTCGCCAGCGACGTCGTCATGCAGTAGAAAACGCTAACCCCGTGAAACATCGCACCGAGCGGATTCACGTTCTCCTCGAGTTTGTCTGAACAATTGATGTCGAGACAAACATAAACGCCGCCTGGCCTAAGCGCGCGACGAATTGATTGCAACAACTGGAGTGGATCGACTGCATCATGCACCACGTCGAACGTGGTGATCACATCAAATTGCCCCGGCAATCCTTTCGAGACGTCGCGTTCTTCGAAACGCACCCGGTCTGGTACCCCGGCTTCGCGTGCATTCGCTGTCGCGCGAGCAACGGTCGGTCCAAAGTTGTCGTACCCCACATAACGCGACTGCGGAAAGGCCTGGGCGAGTTTGATGATACCGCGCCCTCGCCCGCATCCCACGTCAGCCACATCGCAACCGCGCTCGAGAAGCGCTTTCACGTCAGGCATGGCAGGGATCCACTGTTGCAACAGCAAATTTTCAAACCAGGTGGAGGTGAATCGTTCCAGCCCGTCCCACATCATGTCGTTATAGTGCGATTGAGAAACACCACCCCCATCGCGAAACGCTGTGACGACTCTATCGAATACGTTCGTGAACGCGGGCAGCATCTGATACATGCCGCCAACAAAAAACGGGCCGTTCTCATGCGCGAGCACCGAGGCGTGTTCAGCCGGTAGATTGAAACGCTTTGTCGGCCCGTCGTAATTCAAGTACCCGGCCGCAGCCATGCCGCCCAGCCACTCGCGCACGTATCGCTCGTTCAGGTTTGTTCGCGACGCGAGTTCAGCCGACGTCGCCGGGCCTTGCTGCGCCAGGTTCTTAAATAATCCCAATCGATCGCCAACAGCCCCGAGCAGTGTCGTCATTGTGCCGCTGATCTGTTCGACCACTTTTCCAACGAACTCCTCCTGACGCGCCGCATCGATCACTCTAGTATCAGCCATAAAAACCTCCTAAAAAATTCTGAGTGACTCGCAGCTTATGGATCGCATTGCCAAGCGCAAACGAACAAAGCAACCCTGGTAGGGCGCGACCGCCGGGCGCGCCGCACGCACAAACAACGGCGCCGAACGCCGACAGAGCCGATTTGCGGCCTGAAAGCATTCAGGACGCGGTGATCCGGCTCGCGGGTAATTCGCAGGATGGAATTCAAACCGCGGGTGCGTTCCTGGCCCGCCTTGCCGGACGCAGCGAGCACGACGTCATGACCTACATGACCATCCCCGCGACGATTTCGGGTGGTCCGTCCATTTTCCAGGTACGCATCGGTTCCGGTGAAGTGCTGTCGGCAGGCGATGAAGCCGATTTTCTGGTCGCGTTTTACCAGCACAGTTACCAGGACCACATCGGTTTCCTGCGCGACGGCGGCGTGTTGCTCTACGATTCGGACAACGTTGAGCCAAATCTCGATGACAAGCGGTTCGTTTACGTCGGCGTGCCAATCACAGGTCTGACCGTCGAGGCGCTTGGCGGCACCGCGAAGGACAAAGGCAAAAACATCTTCTTGATCGCGAAGATTTTCAATCTCGACGCTGATAAGTTGAAAAGACTGATCAGCGAAAAATTCGCCGGCAAAGACGAGAGCATCGTGAACACGGCGTTGATGGCTTTCCAAGCCGGCTACGCCTATCCGGTCGGCAATGTTTTGACAAAGCACTACCGTTTCGAGCACATCCCGAGACCTAGCGGTCGCGCGCAGATCACGATGGATGGCAACCAGGCACTCGCTTACGGACTGATCGCCGGCGGTGTCCGCTACGGCGCTGGTTATCCAATCACGCCCTGGTCGTCTGTCATGGAAACGCTGAGACGGGAGCTGCCAAAATATGGTGGCATCTTTGTACAGGCAGAGGACGAGTTGGCATCGGTTTCAATCGCTCTCGGTTGTTCGTACTCAGGATATCTCGCGGTGACCGGCAGCGCCGGCCCCGGCATTTCTCTCAAATCCGAAGCGATCGGTTGGGCGTCGATGGCCGAGATCCCGCTAATCATTTGCAATATTCAACGTGGCGGTCCGAGCACAGGCTTGCCTACCAACGTCGAGCAAAGCGATTTACATCAGGCAATTTTCGGCAGCCATGGGGACAGTCCGCGCGTGGTACTCGCAGCATCGACAGTGGAAGATTGTTTTTATATCGCGCTCGAGGCGGCGCGCATCGCGCGCAAATACAGCACACCTGTATTCATTTTGAGCGATACATCCTTGGCCACGCGCATCGAAGCGTTCGACGAACCGGATCTGCCGAAGCTGATGCAGAATCCAAAACCCGATCTGACACCGCGACAGACGCACAAGCCGTATCCTATCGATCAAATCACGCAGCACGCCCCGCCGGGCACCCGTATTCTCGATGGGAAATACCCGCTCCTGGCCGGCCTCGAGCACGATGAGATGGGTCATCCGACCGGAAGCCCGAAGTTGCACATGGCGATGACCGCGAAGCGTCGCAATAAGTTGCGCAAGCTCGCCGAAGAAATTCCAGTGCCGGAAGTTTATGGCGATCAGGAAGGGGACACCTTGCTCGTCGGCTGGGGCTCGACTTATGGACCCATTCACGACGCGGTGGCGCTTGCGCGCAAACACGGCGAAAAAGTCGGTGCTCTCCATCTGCGACATCTTCACCCGTTGCCGAACGGCCTCGAGAAAATCTTCGAGAAATTCAAGCGCATCGTCACGGTGGAAATGAACGACCAGGGACTCTACGGCTACGGCCAGCTCGCCACGATTCTGCGGGCACGTTTCTGCGAACCGAAAATCACGAGCTTTACAAAGACCGACGGACTCACTTTCCGCGTGAAAGAAATTCTGGATGGCGTGTTCCACGGTCGCTCGTTCGCGGCGCGACACATTCCGCGCGAAGGCGCGCCAATTGTTCACGAAGACACCGGAGCGGAAAACGTGAAATCGCTACGAGAGGTTGTGCCGCAAGGCGTGGGCTAACGAATTGCGGATGGCGGATTGTTTTCGCGGCGAAGCCGCTTTGGAGTGCGGTGACTTGACACCGCCTTTGGAACCGTGGCCAACAAATTGGCTTAACGAAGGAGAGCAAATCTGGAAACCAGGAATCCGTGAACGTTCTTTTTCCTGCATTCCTGGCTTCCTGATTAATTTTGTAGTCGCGGCCCGTTTGGCCAGATAAAATTCTTCAGCGCATACAGCTCCAGCGCGAACGGGATGTAACCGCCATAACCCAGCAACGGCATTTCAAATATTCGCCAAAACCCCAGGCCAGGGATGTGATAAATCCACTTGGGAAACGAGTAGTAGTTCCACATCTCCCAAAAAAAACCGCACACCAGCGCGCCAACTGATAGTGAGATCACCGTCCGCCAATCGCCCTCACGCAGCTCTTTCAGAAAATATGGCCGGCCGGTCCAGCGATTGATCGGTTCCAAAATGAAAACCAGCGCAATCCAGGCGAACGGATAAAAGAGTGTGGGCCATGCCAGCATCGCCGAGAGCATTGCCAATCCAACGACAAAGAGGCCGGCAAACACTGCGTGCGTTGAAGGAAGTCGCGGCCCGGAAGCGAATCGATCCATCAAGCCGAAATTGCCTATCAGCTCAGCAGTTTCGAACACGGCCGGAGCAACAACCGTAAATGAAATCGTGCTAAGCGGGAGCTGGAGCGGGTCGAACAGCTCCGGCCCGAGGTACTCCCAATTTTCAGTGCGCAGATTGATTAGCTCAAACAGCCACCACACCGGCGCCGAGATAAGAAACAGCAGGACGAAATCTCGCCGAGAACGCATCCAGATGGAACTACCCGTTTGCGTCTGAACCAAGGCATCGACCACTAAAATGTATCCAAGCCACAGCGGAAAGAACAGGTAACTCGTGCGGAAACCCGGGAGAGTCCAATTCAGCGGCCAGCAGATCGCCACCAGCATCACGCCCGCCCAGCCGAGCGCCGGCCAATGGCACGCTTCGCGACGTGTGCGTTGCTCAATTGCTCGCATTTTATGGCTCTCTGTGGTAAATGATGAATAAGGAAAGCAGGAAAACAGGAATAGGTCTGGAAACCATGAAGCCAAGAAAAACTATTGCTGGTTCGACTCGGACTTTCTGGGTTCCTGATTAGATTTTTATGGCTGAAACAACAACAGGGAACGGCGACGGCAGCACAACACCTGTAGCGGCAGGCAACCGCCAGTCCGGCTCGGGCTCGCCTGCGATCGCCGAGGCGCCGCGCGAAAAATTAACAAAGAAAGCCATCACCGCCGACCACCCGACATGGTGTCCAGGCTGCGGCGATTTCGCCGTGCTCGCTGCCTTTTATAAATTTCTCGAGAAACGCAATCTCGAACACGAAAAGATCGTCACGCTCGCAGGGATCGGTTGTTCATCGCGTTTTCCATACTTTGTAAACGGCCACGGTGCACATTTCATTCATGGCCGTGCGGTGCCGCTCGCTTCGGGTATTAGTCTCGCCCGGCCCGATCTCCACGTGTTTCTCTTCGGTGGCGACGGCGACGGTTTCTCCATCGGAGGCAATCATCTTGATCACGGGGCGCGCAAAAACATCAACATGACGTATTTCATCATGGACAACTTCGTTTATGGCCTGACGAAGAAACAGACGTCGCCCACATCGCCCATCGGATTCAAGAGCAAGACCGATCCGACGGGCGCAATCGATCAACCGGTCAACCCGATGAAAAAGCTGATCTCAGGCGGCGCCACATTCATCGCGCGCACGCACGCTGCGAACGTGGCGCACATGATGCAACTGATCGAGCGTGCGTTCGATCATCAGGGCTTCAGCGTCATCGAATGTTTGTCTGAATGCGTCGAATTTTTTCCGGACGTCTTCGATCCGGCCAATCCAAAAAAGGGCGGCAGCTTCGAAGTCATTCAGGAAAAGAAATGGGACGGCACGCCCGAGGACGAATTGCGGCATGACGTCACCGATGAAGTCGCCGCGTACAAACTCGCCACACTTCCCTTTCCCGGCGTCTTCGGGGTCTTCTAC
>QHPE01000126.1 GCA_003218945.1 Verrucomicrobiota bacterium
GTGACCAGTCCCGGTTTATCAAAAACTACCGACGGGATCGGCCGTTCTTCCGGACGATAACGGCCAAGGTCAAATCGTTTGGTGGGGGAATACGAAAAAATATTGTGATAAGTGTCATCCAGGTTTGGAAATTCGACTCTGGTCCCCACCTCTATCGGCAACAGCGCTGGAACGAACGTCAAATTCTTTTGCGCAAACTCCTTTATTGGCAACGAAGTTGGTCGCGGAAAATTGCCATCGAGATAGACTACCGCCAGTGGCGGTTGCGTGGAAAGAACTCCGGCCTTGGTGACGATCTCATAGCGTTTAGCCTGAACCGGTGCCGAGCGCGACTTCGGAAGCTCCACGCGTCCCTCGACAGCCGCGCCCGCCAAAAGCGAAGCAGGAACGAGGGAAAAAATTGCGTTCAACCATGGCAATCCCAGCCAGCGCATTATCTTACAGTTTAACAAGGCTTTGGTCGAACGGAAAGCACGATAAGATGACGGCACCCCAAGGCTCGTCGGATGGGACATAAGTGCTCAACCGGAAGGTCGAAATCCGGAGAAAAGTAACAAGTTCGTTACCTTTTCACTCGTTCGCGCGCACACGGGTATCCGATTTTGCGCAATCTCTAGATCCGTTCCGGTGACCGCTGCGCCGGGCATCATAGCGCAGTATCGGCATTGCCTGAATAGACCGGTTTGGGTTTAGTCGCCGCCATTGCTGGCAAAGTGAAGAAGATTGTGGCGACCAAACTCCAGAAAATCCCGATCGCGCAGGCGATGCCGAGACCGGTGAGTGCTGGATTCCGTGCAAGAGCAAGTGAGCCGAAGCCGCTTAATGCTGTTAGTCCTGCGAGCAAGACTGGTTTTATTACGCCGGCGACGTCATGCTCGATGTCGCGCGTTTTCTGCCAAATCAGCACGATATAAATGCCGTAATCGACGCCGATGGCGAGGACGAGACGGAACGAGAGTACATTGAGCAGATTCAAGTGGATGTGCAGCAGTTTCATCGAAGCGATCATCGCCCCGATGCCGAACGCGAGTGTGATAACTTGGATCAGCCATAAGCGAAGGTCGCGATACAAGATGGCCAGCAGGGAGACGTCGAAAATCGCCATCAGAGCACTGATGAGGAGCAGCTGATGATGCGACCACGGCTGGAGATCGGCCAGCACATACGCCCAGCCGGTGAGAATCATCGGGACGCCTAGCGCGGGCAGATCGCGTTCGAGTTTCTGACTTTGCTCGTGTGTGATGAGCCGTTGATTGGTGGCGACAAATCCCGTCGTCAGCAACGGATTTTTACCAAAGTAGCGATCGATCAAAAACCACCAGCTCGATGTTTTCGGCAATTGCCTCCGCCAATCGGGTAATGGAGCGCTGGAATCGGACACGCGTTGTAGATCGTAAAGTAACGCGAATGCTGGAGCGAACGCTTCGACGGTGAACCCTTCGGCTTCCAAAGTTTGCGTCAAGCTTTCGTTCGCTATCTGAAAATTTACCGTGCGCAAAGATTCGCGGTTTTGTTCCGCCCAGATGGGTGACGGACAAAGCGCCGCAGGCGTGGAGAACCCGTTGATCTTTCCGGACGCCTGGAGTTCACGCCAATGCGCCGAAATATTTTGCCAATAATCGTGTAATTGCTGGGGGTCAGCGCCGCGGACGATCGCCAGCACCGGTTCCCAGCGGACGGGCATTTCCTGCATGATGATGTCGAGCGCGCGATTTGCGCGGATGTTTTTCGGTTGCAATGAACGCGTGCTGGCTTCGAACCGGAGTGGGGGAACAGGCGAAAAGCCGATGGCCGTTAGTAGCAGCAAAACCGCGCCCGAACATATCAGCATGGGCGCCGGTCGGGCGACGGTCCAACGAACATATTTTCGGGCTAGCTCAAAAAGCCAATCGTGCTGTGGCACAGGCATCGTGCCTGCTGGGACTGATTTCACAGACTCGGCGCGCGCCGAATTTGTCGAACTGCCAGGCAAGATGCCCGCCGGCCCCACAAACAAGATGTCTGTGCTACGGCGATCATCCCTGACAAACAAAAACAAGATGGAGCACATGAACAGACCAGCCACGAAAATGCCTATGGCTATGAGTACTCCCAGCTCGGAGAAGCTCATGGCGCCACTCAGCACCAGAGCGAGAAAGCCTACTGCGGTCGTGAGCGCGCCGAAAAACACAGCGCGTCCAAGTTTTGCCACCGATGTGGCAATCGCTTGTCGATGCGGTTCGCCGTCCGCGCGCGCTTGGTAGTAGCGGCCGATCGTCAGGATCGCAAAATCCACACCAAGCCCGACCAGAATGGCGCAAAAACCGACGCTGATCATGCTCAGTCGGCCGAAAAGGAGCTGTCCGGCCGTCAGCGCAACGAGGCAGGAGAGAAGAAGGCAAAACGCCATCCCGACCAGAGGCAGCCACCGTCGAAACCCGGCAAAGAAAATCGTGCCCACCAGCACGACTGACCCAAGCAGCGTTGCCACTACGTCGTAGCGCATACTCAGAGAAATTTCCGATACAAAAGCCGAGCGCCCGGTCACAAGAATTTGCAAAGGCCTGCTGCCATCCCATCCTTCTGCTGCAGTGTTGCGAAATTCATTCACGCGCCGCATTAGACGCTGGCATTCAAACGCGCTGATGGATGTTTGATTCGTCACCACCAAAAAGATTCGCATCGTGTGGTCCGGCGAAGTGAGCGGTTGTTCCTGTTCAATCGCGGTGCTTTGAGCAAACGGCTTAAGGGCAGGCGCGATCAATCCAAGCGGGTCGAACGACAGCTCGAACTGCGTCCGGGGCGAACCGGCTTCGACCTGCTGTCGCAAGCGTTGAAGACGATCGCGAATTTTATCCGGCTGTAGAATAGATGTCGCCTCGTCGAATGCCCTGGGTTCGAGATTGAGCAGCAGCGGAACTGCGATCGATTGCAAATCGCGAATGCCATCCGGCGTATTCATAGGCGACCCCGCGAGCGCGCGCGCGCACCACGGTTGCCGGCGCAAGCGTTCCGCGAACAGCGGCGCGAAATCCTCCAGCTTATCTAGGTCTTGCGGACTGCAGACAAGCGCGAACGTCAGTTCACGCGTCTGTTCAAAATCGTGGTCGTAGATTTTCAGGCCTTGCACCGATGAAAAACGGCCGGGCAAAACGTTGAAGATCTCGGAATCGAGTCGCAATGAGGTAATGAGAATTGCAGCGCAAGTGACTGTTAGAAGAGTGATGCCGCACCAAACCAGCGCGCGGCGTTGCGTGATGGTTCGGGCGATGAAATCGCTGATGCGCATGAGCTGGGCTAGTGTTCTGCAACCGCGTCGGCTTTACAATGGCTGGCTGGCAACATGCCAGCCAGAGCGAACAGAATGCTCGCGTTCCCCATTAGTTTAACGCGCGTCCACGAACGGTGTGGCATGCTGGCGAAAGAGGGAGCGCGAGCATGTCGCAACCCCATGCCGGCACGCTGCCGGCTTACCGGTCTCAAAAACGGAACAGAAAAGTCTCGCTGCCGCTGTCGTATCGCAGCGTCTTTTGATTCGGCGTGCGAAGGAATTGATCGCGCAACCCGAGCCAGCCACGCAGCTG
>QHPE01000012.1 GCA_003218945.1 Verrucomicrobiota bacterium
AATTACATCTCCTTGTACAGCACGCCGGAGTATTTTACGGCTCCGCAGCAGTTCAGCGGGAACGATTTTCCGCCGCCAAACTGGACGTTGCCCATTGAGCAACGCGACGATGTCGTAAACAGGACTTCGGCTTGGTGGTTGGCTAATGAAAATCATGAATCAGGTGAACCGCCACTCTACTACACCATCGCGGGTCTCTGGCTGATCCTCGGCCGGGTTTGCGGCATCACGGGCGCGTGGTCGTTATACTGGGTCCGCTTTTTCAACATGTTTGTGGCCGCGCTCCTCGTCTGGGTGGGCTTCGTGGCTGCCAGACTGGTTTTTCCGGATCGGCGATTTATCTGTCTAAGCGTGCCGCTTTTGCTGGCGGTTTGGCCGCAGAGCACTTTCTATTCAATAACGAGCGATTCGCTTTCTCCACTATGCTTTGGTATCGCCTTTATCGGTCTGGTAAGATTATTGCGCACTGAAGCGCCAAATCTGCTTCTCGCAATTGGGACCGGGCTTGCACTTGCAGCCACCTGTCTCGTCAAGACAACGAACATTGTTCTTCTTTTGGTCGCCGGACTAGCGATCATCTTTCAAATTCGAAATCTCAGCCAAACGAGAGCAGTGCGCCCACATCTGGCGTCAGTCGCAGCGCTGATAGGATCCGCGGTCATCCCAATCGCACTTTGGTTCACTTGGAACCTTCATACATTCGGCGACCTGACTGCTACCGCCTCGAAAATCGATTTCTTGGGCTGGACTCCCAAACCGGCTCGGAACTGGTGGCCGCATCCAATTTTCACACCAAACGGATTGAGGGAATTCTGGCCGGAATTAATCGCCAGCTTTTGGCGAGGCGAATTCATCTGGCAAGGCAAGCGACTCGCTTTACCGGCAACCGACGCATTTTGCTGGATTTTTTCCACGCTCGCAATCGGCCTAGCCGTAATCGGCTTGTTTCTACGCCGAACGAAGTTCGCTGCTTTTCAGCGGCGGAGTCTTTGGCTGGCGTTTTCAAGTTTCGCTGTGCTGATCTTTTTGGTTGTGATCCTGTCAATCGCGTTCGATTTCGGGCCTTGTCCGTATCCGTCACGTGAGCATCCATTCTTCACTTCCGGCAGACTGCTCAATGGCGCTGCAGTTCCATTCTTCCTCCTCTGCTGCACGGCGCTAGACTGTTGGCTCCCTCGGCCGTGGCCGCGGATAATTTTGTTCGCAGGCATCGTGCTCTTCATCACCATCTCGCAATCGGTCTTGAACTGGCCGGCATTCTCGAGCCGCTACAATTTATTTCATTTGGGAACCAGCGATTACAGCGGTGGCACGTGATTGGTTCAGGCCGAGCTTAAGCGCGCAAAAAAATTCAAAAAAAAGCTTGTCAGACCCTCGCGCCTTCCGCTAAAGGGAAACTTCGAAGCGACAAATGCCCTCATTTTGTCGTTCAAAAAAATTCAAAAAAAGTGAAAAAAAAGCTTGTCAGGGCATTAGAAATTTATTAAGCCTGCCGAAACCTAACCAAACCAATGGAGAAACTAATGACAAACAACGCACTAAAAACGTTTAGATTCGTTCGTCTCGCTTTGATGGCGGGCGTCGGATTTCCACTCATTCTTGCGTCGAATACATTTGCGCAGTTGCCGGCTCCGGCTGTGCCTGCCGAACCCGGTGCACCCCCGCCATCTACGGCTGAGGTCGAGCGCGTGGTCGTGACCGGTTCGAATATTCCGACGGCGGAAGAGACCGGCCCGAACCCGGTGGATACCTACCGTCCGCAGGACATTGAGAAACTCGGTATCCGCAGTGCTACGGATTTGCAGGAATTTATTCCGCAACAGGCAGGCGGCACGGTCAATCTGAACATCGGCAACGCTGGCGATGGCACGGTGCAGTTCAACCTGCGCGGTCTATTGCCGAAAGAAACATTAATCCTTATCGATGGAAAGCGCGTCGCATTCGGTGCCTTGGGTAGTGCCGGAACGAGCGCCGCCCCGGACGTCAACCTGATACCGTTTTCAATGGTCGATCACGTGGACATCCTCAAGGATGGCGCTTCGGCCGTGTACGGTTCCGACGCGATCGCCGGCGTGGTTAACTTCTTCCTGATCCACAAATTCCGGGGTTTGGAAATCGGAGGTACCTACGGGAACACAGATCTCGGCGCTTCCAATGACATGGGTCAGTGGGAAGCCTGGATCAAGGCGGGCACAGGCGACGACAAAACCGATATCGTTGTCGTGGCCGATTTCCAGCAGACGACCGGTGGCGTTTTCAGTCGTGACCGTGATATTTCCAGTAACGGCGATTTCAACGCGTTTGGCGGATTTGATGCGCGCAGCGGAAACTTCCCTGGTCACTATGGCGGTAGTGGCGGTCGCCGTTTGGTCCCCACCTTGTTTTTCAGCGTAAACACACCACCGCCGCATTCAGCACCGAATGCTTTCACTTCTCCGTTTTACGTCGCCCCTGCAGCACTTGGGCTTTACGACCACTTTAATAATATTGGAAACCGAGTTCCTGGGGATGGGAACTTTGCGGCTTTCAACTTCGCCGCCTTCACACCGGCTCTGCCGCCGTCAGATCGCCAAGTGTATTACGGCTCGTTTACGCGCGATCTGTGCGACAAATATCTGACGGTATTTGGCGACTTCAAATATGCGCGCTCATATTTCAATTCCTCGCTGGCTGCGGTGCCGTTTACGCCCGATCCATTCCACGGAGTTAACGGTATTGACGGTACGCCTTTTCCTACGGTAGGGCCTAGTGGTCCGTTCGGCATCAGTGTGCCGATCCAGAATGCATGGAATCCGTTCACAGTCGGGGACACGACTATTGTTATTAACGGAACCGCGGTTCCGATCACTACCGGGGTCCGGTTCCGCGGCCTCAACGATACCGGCCCAAGGAGTGAAAAATTCACTTACTGGGACCAACTCTTCGATGTTGGCCTGCGTGGCGAAATGGGATTTATTGGCGATTACTTTAAGACCTGGAGCTGGGAAGCGGGTTTCCGTTATTCTGTCAACGAGGGACAGGACATCTCTGTCGGCGAGGTTAGTCAGCCCGGGTTGCGCGATGCGCTGCTGGATACAAATCCAGCCACGGCGTTCAATGCGTTCGGAGGTTTTTTCCACCGAAATACCTTGGCGGCCGACGCAAACGTTTATGTTAACCTGCATAACTCTGGTAACTATGAGTTGCCTATAGGTTACCTGACATTCAACGGCGATTTGTTTAATCTTCCCGGTGGTCCGGTCTCGTTTGCCATTGGCGGCGAGTACGACGCGCCGAGATTTACCCGCGATCGTGATGCGCTCAATACCACCTTTAACTCCATTGGTTCGACGGACGGGCAAAGCTTCCGGGTGAACCGGGATATCTGGGGAATCTACGAGGAAGTGCGGGTGCCATTCACCAGTCCCACGTGGAACTTCCCTGCCTTCTATAGCTTCGAAGTGGACTTTGCCGAGCGAGAGGAATGGTACAGTCAAAATACCTCGACTGTGCTGCCGCTCGGGTTCCAGCCGTTTGTTCCCCATGCGTCTACCCAGTATAATGCGCAGAAGCCAAAGGTGTCTGTGCGCTGGCAACCGCTCGATCCCAAGTATATCGGCGCACTCACCCTGCGTGGCAGCTATACCGAGGCGTTCCATGCCCCGACATTGGCTGAACTCACGCCTGCGAGTTCTCAGAACTTTCCAATCGTAGCCGATCCGTTTTCCACTCAGACCGAGCCTCAGATTGAGGAACGTCTTCTAGGAAACCCCAATCTGCATCCGGAAGTGGCGTATGAATGGACCTACGGCGCTGTTTATAGCCCCAAATGGGTTAAGGGCCTGACGCTGAGCGCCGACTGGTGGCATATCGATATGCGTGACCTCGTGACAACACTCGGTGCACAAACCATTCTCAACCAAAGTACACCGCCAAATAATGGCGCGTCAACGGTTGTAGGCCCAGGCGGGACGGTGGTAGTCCGTGGTGTTGGTACCGACCCGAATGAGCCGGGGCCAGTCCTCTTCGATATCGATCCTAACCTAAACCTTTCCGGCGCTATCTTCGAAGGTCTCGATTATGAGGCAATCTACATCCTGGATTCCTCGATCTTTGGCCACGGAGATTTTGGTAGGTTGACCACGACCGTCAACGGCACCTGGCTGTCTCGGGCTAGGTTTCAATCTGCGTCCGACGCGAAACCAGTCGGCATTGCAGGTGAGTTCCTTCCGACGGGATTCGCATTAACCAGTTCGCTGCCATGGAATCGTGCTAACTTTAGTATGTTCTACGATGGTCCGGCTGATACATGGGCGGCTGGCTTGGATGTCGGAGCGATCGTGCACTGGACTGGTCAGTACGAGGATGACAACGCAGATTTTACGGGCGCGAAGTTTCAGACCCCGAGAACGAATCCGCCGGGGACTTTCGATAAAAATGGGGTCGATGTTAGCGGCTTGGAGTCTACCGTAGCGCGCAAAGTATCGTCGTTGACGACGCTTGATCTGGTGCTCAACTACACGTTTAACCTGCCACCGCCCGCGCCGGCGGAAGTTCCTGGCTTCGCTAAGGACGGCGGCAAAAACGTGAAGATGAAAGATGGCAAGGAGAAAAATGTCGTGCCCGTATCCACGGCTGAATACGGCTGCAAAGACTGGAAATGGTGGCTGAACAACACCACGGTCACGCTCGGTATGCAGAACGTATTCGATGAAGATCCACCGTTCGTTGCTGGTAGCTTCGAGAACGGCTACGACGAATCGTTGGCCACAATCAAAGGCCGGTTCTGGTACGTCGGCCTGAAGAAGAGATTCTAAAGGACAGACAAGAACAATTCACAGCGGCCGGGTTCGACACGAACCCGGCCGTTTGTTTCTGGCGGGAATATTTAGTTAGCCGATGCCAGATGACCGCCAGTGGGCATTATTATGCGGCGACGTTTGCCTTGCGCGCGCGGCATTTCTGGCCGTGACACGGCGGCGTGCAATCGAACGGAGTGGTTAGCGTGTCGCCGAGCTATGGCGCGATCGGAGAATCGTGCCCGCCATTACAGAAACACTTGTCGGGTCCACCCCATTTCAGAGCCGTTTGCAGATTGTTGCTCGATGCAGCTCATTTGAGGCTACCGATGACACGGTAGCCGGAGCTCGTAAAGTGCGATTTCATCGCGAAGCGCGTTGATCAAAGCGCGGTTTTCCAGGAGCTCGGCCGCTCGGAACGCCCTCCGGGCAGTTTCTTCCGCTTCGGCAAAACGGCCGCTTTCAGCGCAAGCAGCCGCTAGCGTTCTCAGATAGTTGGGATCTTTGCCATGGGAAAGCCGCACGGCTTCATTGGCGAACTCTACTGCTCGGTTACCATCTCGGATTGAAGCATCAGAGGAAGTCGCGAGGAGCCATGCCAACTTGTTACGGGGCAGCGGATCTAGGGCGGAGATCTGCGCTGCGTATTCGTACTCGGCGATTGCGTCGTTCTGTAATCCGGCTCCTAGAAACGTGTCGGCCAGAGCAGTGTGGAAGCGCGTGTCTTTTGGTAAAGTTGCATGTGCCTTCTGCCATTGAGCTATCGCATCGCGCATCCGGCCCTGCTGAAACAGAACGTTGCCAAGGTTTAAGTAAGGGTCGCCATAACCAGGCCGAAGTCTCATCGCATTCTGATAATGATCGACTGCTTCATTTAACCGACCTTTACGCTGAAGGACACTGGCAAGGCTATTTTCGATGAGTGCGCTGCCAAAGTCATAATGGGCCGCACTGTTGTGAGACCGAATCTTCAACGCGGTCTCGAAATGCGAAATTGCGCTGTCCAAGTCGCCGCGTTGCAGGAAGAGAAAGCCGAGATTCTGATCCGCCACGTCATTGTCACTGGTAACAGCCAGCGAGTGGTTCCATAGCGTCTCACTGTCTTTCCAGTACGAGGTTTGCACAAATGCGCGCCAGCTTAATGCCATAATGATCGCTGCCGCGATGGTTGCACACAACGCCTGGTAGCGTACGTCCAGGTTGCTTCCACCCACGCGTGCGCTGTGAGCCGGGTTTTTGCGCGCTCCACGAGCGGGAGATTGCCGGCGGGTCATGAGCGGCCGCGAGCGGGACCCGCGCGTCATCAGGGATTTGATCACATCGGGGATGCTCCAGGTAATCAGCAGATACAACCCGATCTGTGGCAGGTAAGTGTACCGATCCGCGCGTGCTTGCTCGCCGGCCTCCACCAAGCCGATAACAGGTACGAGCATTCCAACGTACCAGAACCAGCCAGTGAAAATGTAAGGCCGTTCGTTGCGCCAAAGAATTGCCAGCAGACTGACTGCGATAAGGAATGCAATTGCCAAGATAACCTGCCATAGGTGTAGCTGATCGTTAGGATGCGGGTAGAACGCTGCCAGCCGAACGGGCCAGAACATCTGCCAAATGTAAGCAACGTAACTAACAGCGGCGTTGTTCAGTCGCCATGATAATGGCAACTGGGACATGGTACGTGTACTTTGGAATTGGGTCAGCAATGTCATCGCCGATGAAAAGGCGGAGAGCGCAAATAAAGGAACCTTTTCTGCGATTAGAGGACGTATGACCAGCCATTCGCTGCTGCTTGCGGGCAGCCCTGCCATGGGCATTCCGAAGGCGGTGCCTTCAATTCTGCCGAGCGGCCAGTAATCCAAAAGCAGCAGAACGAATGGAACGCTTACCAGCATCGGTTTCGACATCAGACCGAGGGCGAAAAAGAGAAGGAGAAGCAAGTAACTCGTGACAGACGGCGCGCGGACATAGCGTGCGTAGGCAGCAAGGGTCAGCATGAAAAACACCGCACTTAACACGTCCTTTCGCTCAGAGATCCAAGCAACCGACTCCACGTGCAATGGATGAATTGCGAATAGTGCCGCAACGAAAGTGCTTCGCCATAAACTGCCAGTCATTTGCTGCAGGAGGAGGAACAGAAGGACAACAGCGATCGTATGAAAAAGAACGTTGGTGAAATGATGTCCGGCAGGCTTCAGCCCATACAGTTGGCAATCCAACATGTGTGAAATCGTGGTGAGCGGGTGCCAGTTACCCGCTATTGTGTGCGTAAAAGCCCAGGAGATCCGCCCCAGCGAAACGCCTGCGGAGACGTCTGGATTCGCATAAACGTATTGTGGATCGTCGTACGTGACGAACTGGTGGCGAATGGTCTGAGCAAACACAAGCCAGGTAATCCCGACGAGAACAGCACAAATCGCGACGATTACTGCCGTTTGCGGAACCGCTCGCTGCAGAGGTGCGTGTTTTGCCATTGGTCAACAATTGAATCGGGCACGTGTAACGTACGATTTTTCGTGTATCAAACCACCAGCAACCGCAGAATCACGGTCGTTCTGCTGCATTCGTTTTAAATACGATGGACGTCAGGATTGATTTTCGCCGGTTTTTGAGGAAAGCTTGGTTCCGCTAAGACATGCAGCACGTTTCTGCATTCTCACGTCCGCAAACTGTGCCGGCTGCGCCTGCGCTGGCAGCCGGGCGCAAGCCTAGTTTGTGGATTCTTGACGGCTGGCGCGACTTGATTCTCTACGTCTGCACGCCGCTGTTGCTGGTGCCCATTTTTATCGGAGCACAGGGACTTTGGGCTGCAGAAGACATTTATCTTTTCGTCGCCGCGTTCGGCGCGATGGGCCATCACTTGCCGGGCATGATTCGCGCCTACGGCGACCGCGCCTTGTTTCAGCGTTTCCGATGGCGCTTCATTTGTGCACCGATTTTTCTAGTCGTCGTCTGTGCAGCATTTTCCCTTTGGGACCTCAAAGGAATCGTGCTGGCGGCTTTTATGTGGGGCGTGTGGCATGGCATGATGCAAACATACGGGTTCTGCCGCATTTACGATGCGAAAGTCGGATCGTTTGCCGAGACAACGCGTCGGCTCGATTTTGCCCTGTGTGGAATATGGTTCGCAACTGCTGTGCTTCTTTCGCCGCAGCGGATGACAGACACGCTGGAAACATATTATTCCGCGGGCGGCCCATTCATTCCCCCGACACTTCTGCGAGCCGGGCAGCAGGGATTGCTTGCGCTGGCGCTTCTGGTTTCAGCAGTATTTTTGGCGAATTTTATTTGGATGTGGAGCAGCGGGAAACGGCCGAGCCCGGTGAAACTCGTGCTTCTCGTCACGAGCATTTCGTTTTGGTGGTATTGCAATAACATCGTGGCCAGCGTGCTCGTGGGCGTCGCGTTGTTTGAAGTGTTTCACGACGTGCAATACCTGTCGCTGGTCTGGATTTACAATCGCAAGCGAGTCGAGAGCGACAGATCCATCGGCGGTTTCATGGGATTCGTGTTCCGCCGCAGCGGCGCCTTGGTGGGTCTTTATATCGGGCTGATCTTCGCCTATGGCGCGCTCGGTTATTACAAGTCGAGTATCGGCATCGATGTGGTGAAACGGATTCTCACTGGAGTGGTCACTGCGTCAGCGCTGCTCCACTTTTACTATGATGGATTCATTTGGAAGGTGCGCGAGAAATCGACGAGGCAATCCCTCGGCATCGCCGGGGGAACCGCCGATGTTTCACTGGGCAGTTTCCTGCCCGGCTGGGCATTGCATGGCGCAAAATGGCTCGCTGTTTTCGTGATTCCTCTGGGGATGCTTTGGTTTGCCGAGGTGCACAGTGCCCGGGGTAAGCTCGATCGTTTTGCGTCGATCGTTGCCGATCTTCCAACCAGCGCGCGCGCCCATGTTAACTACGCCACCGAGCTGCAAGACGCCGGCCGAACCGATGAAGCATCGAAGGAATTCTCCGAGGCGATACGTTTGAGTCCCGCTTCGGCAAAGGCTCATGTCAACCTCGGCTCTCTATTGACGGCGAACGGGCAACTCGATGAGGCACAGAAGCATTTTGAACAAGCATTGCGGATCGAGCCGAACAACGCTGAATATCATTCCGGCTACGCGTATCTCCTGGACCAACTCGGCCGCAAGGACGAAGCGGCTGTTGAATGCGAGACGGCCGTCCGCCTGGCGCCGAGCTCGCCGCAAGCGCACTATAGCTATGGTGCTTTCCTAGAAAAGTACGGCAAACCGGACGAGGCGGTTGCGCAATATCGGCAGACGTTGCAGTTCGATCCAAATCACCTCGATGGCCATATCGATCTGGGCAATTTGCTTTTTGAAAGTGGCGAGATCGCGGAGGCAAGAGAGCATTTTCAGAAGGCATCGGTTCTGAATCCGAAACTTGCGCAGCCGCACAATTATCTGGGCAAGGTTTTCATGCGTCAGGGCAATGTTTCACAGGCGATTGCACAATTCGAAGAAGCCTTGCGTCTTCATCCGGATTTTCCCGAGGCCGAGGAAAATCTGCGCGTTGCCAGGGAAACGGGCGCTCAGCCTCCTTGAGGCGATTAGACCAATTCCGACCTCGTTGACGCTAACTGTTGGATCAACTCGTGGCAGTTCGGGAAATTAGTGTCTCACTCTGGCGGCGAAACTGGTTTTGGGCACTGGTTCTCATTGCGTCTGTTTTCATCGCCTATTCCCAAGTGTTCCAAGCCGGATTTATTTGGGATGATGAATCGCATCTGACGCGGAATCCGTGCGTGGTCGGTCCGCTGGGCCTTAAGGAAATCTGGACCAGCACGCAAGCAGTCTATTACCCGCTCGTGCTGACCACGTTTTGGGTTCTGCACAAGCTTGTCGGGCTGAATCCGCTGCCATATCATCTTCTGAATGTTTTGTTACATGCTGCCTCGGCAATTCTGCTTTGGCGCCTTCTGCGACTACTCCAAGTTCGCGGAGCATGGCTGGGCGCTGCCCTGTGGGCTTTGCATCCCGTGATGGTGCAATCGGTCGCATGGGTTACCGAACTAAAGAACACGCAGTCGTGCTTGTTTTATCTGTTATCGATCTTTTTCTTTTTGAAGTGGGAAGGCCGAGGAAGCTTGGTTTCGAGATTGCCGTCGCGGCGTGCTGGAAAGCGCCGCTCCTCGGTAGCGTTCGCGTTATCTCTCGTTTTGTTTCTTTTGGCGACGCTAAGCAAACCTTCGGTGGTGATGCTGCCATTTGTATTAGCGCTTTGCATCTGGTGGATGCGAGGAAGAATCCGCTGGCGCGATGTGCTGCCGCTCGCCCCGTTTGCGCTAATATCGGCGCTCGTCAGCGCGTGGACGATTTGGGAACAGAAATTTCACGCGCGTGCAGTGGGTCCCGATTGGGCGCAGACCTTCCCGGAACGTCTTATCATCGCGGGTCGGGCAATTTGGTTTTACCTTGGTAAGCTGCTCTGGCCGCATCCGCTGATCTTCATTTATCCCCGGTGGGAGGTTGATCCATCGAAGCTCATTGCGTATCTCCCTTTGCTGTTGGCGATAGCCGGGCTGGTTGCCTTGTGGTCCATCCGCGCGGCCTGGGGCCGTGCTCTGTTTTTTGCCGGTGCTTACTATGTGATTTCGCTATTTCCTGTGCTCGGCATCTTCACTGTCTATTTCTTCCGTTACTCGTTTGTCAGCGATCATTTCCAGTATCTGGCGAGCATGGGACCGCTGGCTTTGGCTGGCGCTGCAGTCGCCGCTGTTGCAGGGCGTTTATGTCAAATGCCGCTCGAGTTGGCGACTGAAACAGGCGCCGCACAGTTAGCCAAGAACAGGCTCGCTGTTGCTTCACGAAGATTTGTTCCGAGCGCCTGCCTCGGCGGCGCGCTTCTGATTTTGCTGGCGTTCCTCACGTGGCAGCACACTACCGAATACCGGGATCTGATCGCTTTGTACACAGCAACGCTAAGGAAAAATCCGGCTTGCTGGATGGCCCATTACAATCTCGGCATCGTTCTCACGGACCAGGGCGATATTGATCAAGCGATCGATCATTATCAACATGCCGTTGCCTTGCGGCCGGCTTATGCGGAAGCGCATTACAACTTGGGGCGGCTTCTGGTTGAGCAAGGCCGGGTTGATGACGCAGTCGTTCATTATGAAGAAGCCGTGGAAATCAATCCTGGTGACCCGGAAACGCAGAATAATCTTGGAGTTGCGCTTTTTACCATCGGGCGGGTTGATGATGCGATCGCGCATTATCAAAAGGCGCTCGAAATTCAGCCCGAGTACGGCGAGGCTTCTTGCAATCTGGCAAATGCGTTTATCTCGAAGGGCGACTTCGACGGTGCAATCGCTCAGTATGAAGTCTGCGTGGCAGCTATACCGGACCAAGCGGAAGCGCAGTACAATCTCGCCAGCGCTCTTCTGCGCAAGGGGCGCACAGATGAAGCAATCATCCATTACCAGAAAGTCCTCCAGTTGTATCCTGAGAACGCAGATGCTCACGCGAACCTTGGGAGCGCTTTCGCCGCAAAAGGAGACATTCGCGATGCAGTGGCGGAATGCACGAGGGCGATCGAAATTGCGCCAGAAAATGTGGCTGCGCTTAGCAATCTGGCATGGTTGCTGGCTACATCTGCCGATCGTTCTTTGCGAAACGGAAGTGAGGCTGTTCGATTGGCTGAACGCGCGGAGTCGGCGAGTTCCAGGAGCGACAATCACGCAACTGTTCTGCGGATTTTGGCTGCTGCATACGCCGAGGCTGGTCGATTTGCTGATGCTAAAGAGACGGCTCAGCAGGCGTTGCAAGCGGCTATGGTGGAGGGCAACGCCTCTTTGGCCGACGCGCTCCAAGGGGAGCTTGCTCTTTACGATCTTGGTTTGCCGTACCACAAATAATCTGCGTTGCTGTGGAGCTATAGCAAGGCACTTAGTTTAGTCCGTAGATAAAGCGGCCGCTTATTAGGCAACCAGAGAGCAACTCTAATCGCCCAAAGAACCTGCGCGAAGCGGTAGGTTTGCACGGTAAAGCACGAGATCTTTTTCCAGACTGGTCGCCAGCCCGCGTTTACCCTGCATATTGGCTATCGCCGCGGCTTGTCGGGCCGCGGCAATGGCCTCGGTGAACCGGCCACTTTCCGCATAAGCAGCGCCGAGCGTCCGGAGAAACTGAGGTTCTCTAACACCTGAAAGCACCACCGCTTGCTCGGCAAAGCCGACCGCCTTGGCACCATCGCGAATTGAGTCATCGGAAGATGTCGCGAGTGTCCATGCGAGGTTGTTGCGCGAATGTGTATCTTCGGGAGCTAATGCCACTGCCATCTCGTACTGCGCGATCGCATCCTTGAATGATCCCTGCCGCAAAAAAGCATTGCCAAGGGACGTGTGGGCGTCTGCGTCATTGGGTTGTAGCTGAAGGGTCCATTCCCAGTCTGCGATCGCTTCATCAATCCGTCCCTTCGCAAAGAGTACGTTGCCACGATTGTAATAGGCATCTGCATAATATGGTTGCAATCTGATTGCCTCCTCGTAATGAACCATCGCTTCGTCGGAGCGGTCTTTCCTGGCGAGAGCATCAGCCAGGTTCATTTGCACAAAAGCTGAACCGGCGTCGTAGTGTGGGTTCGTCTTGCCAGATCTAATTTTTGCGGCACTTTCGAAGTGCGAGATAGCTTCATCCAGCTCGCCGCGTTCGGCACACAGGTATCCCAGATTATTGTGGGCAACATCGTTGTCAGACGTCACTGCAAGAGCATGGTTCCAAAGAGTACGGCTGTTGCGCCAATAGGAAGTCTGAACGAATGCTGTCCAGGCAAGGACCGGAAGGAGGACTGTCGTGATCGCGGTGGCAACAACAAGCCGTGATTGGGACCGGCGGACTTTTGCTATGTCGGCAGTAAACCATACGGCAGCCAGAAACAAGCCGATGCTGGGAAGATAGGTATAACGGTCCGCATGACCTT
>QHPE01000215.1 GCA_003218945.1 Verrucomicrobiota bacterium
TGTGATGATCGCGCAGCTTGGGGCCAGCACACGTTGTAGCCACGGCTCTGTGAGCCGTGTTCGAAAAAATGCCGCTTTTCCAGAGACGATCGACCACAGGTTCGGACACGGAACGGATTCGTCCTGCGGCGAACCGGTGGTTACAGCGGCAAACGAGATATTGGTGATATGATCAACGCCTTGCAGAGCGAGCTTACGATCAACGTTTTAGCCTCGATCATTGTATCGCTGCTTTTCCTCGCCATCGGATTCGTTTGGGGGAAATACAAGGAACGCCGCCGCAAGTTTGGGAGAAACCTTGAGGAATACGACTTCTATCCGTTCACGGTCACTCGTGAAAACTTCGGAGAATTCAGCCTGAAGGATTTTCGGCTGGGCATGCATTACTTCCTTAAGAACGAAGATCATACAGCCGCGAGACAACTCATCTTCATCGGCGAACAAAACAATGTGCGCGCGCAGCTCGAGCCCGCCGAGCAAAAAGTCTACGTGCAGCTATTCGAGAAATACGACGGTAAAAAGGTGACTGATGACACGCACGAATTCCTTGAGAACTACGAGCGCATTGTGCGCCTCATCGGCAAATCCTTTCCAAACACCGGAATTGAGATCTTGCTGCATAATCTGGCCGATCCAGCGCACTCGCTGATCACCCTGGAGAATAATGTCACCGGCCGGCATTTGCGGGACGGCACAACAAATCTGCTAATCGACCTAAAACGCCGGCAGCTCCTGAACGAGGACAAATTGAATTACGAGCTGAACATCGGCGCGCGAAAATTCAAGTGCACCACGATCCCCATTAAGCGAAAGGAGTTCGGCATTGTTGGCGCTGTTTGCATCAATATCGACGCAAATTACATCACCGAGGAAGTGCTGAAAGATCGACAGCGAATAGAGACATGGTTCCAAAACTTTTTGCGCACCGACATGCAGCTCGATGAAAATATTTTGAGCAAGGACGAGTACGCGAAGGCGCTCAAAGGCAAACGCCATTTCAAAGACGAAGGTGTTTAGCGGTTACCGGAACGGAAACTTTGGGATAGGTAGCATCGGCGCACCATGCCGACCGGACACCACGGCGCGGCGTCCCTACCATCCTTTGGCGTCCCGAGGGAAGTCGCGGGATCCCGCGGACCTATTTTGGCGAAGCGTGCAGCACCGCCTGGTATTCCGGTTTCTTATGGTAGTCGACGAGGCGGAAGCCCCAGCCGATGAGCGTTGAGAGATCTTTGGTCTTCGCCTTTTTCTCGTTCAGGAACTTTTCAACTCGGGTTTTCAGCTCCGGTTGTTGATCGGTAGCGTCGAGAATCTCGAAGATCTCCATTGACAACAACCAGTCTTCCGGGTGTTCGGCTTGCTGCGTCTCCCAAATTTCGCCAAGCCGTTCGTAGCCGGTCTTGCTTTCGCGGATTTTGCGCACCTGCTGGTAGAGATTCTCCAAGCGCTTCCGCTTTGCGTCCGATGGAACCTTAATCGTGCGCTCCTTTGGCACGAGGACCACCTGGTTGTAGGCGTCCTTCTCCGCCGCGCCGTTGAACACGGAGCTGATTCGGTCCCCGACGGCCATATCGTACACGCCCCAATCGGGATCGAACAAAACCCGGTCGCCATGTTTCGCGCTGCAATTGGAAAATGTGATCAGCAGCAATCTTCCGTCGCGCCGCAGGATTTTCTCAACTCTCCCTGAGACTACAATGTCGCTAACAAACTCAATTCTCGCTTTACGGCCCTCGACGATTCCGAGCGCGTGCAACTGATCGTTGGTGAGCGATTGGGGCGACGTGGTCGTTTGTTTCCACCCTCCGACCGGCGAGCCGAAACCATCCTTGTGATAATCGACCCCGTGGCCTTCGAGTTCCTTGTCGCGGTAGGCGAGCGCGGTCTTGCCGCTTGTTCGTAAATAAATTGGAGAGTTGTTTTCGTCTGCGACGACTTCGGTGAAAACGCCGCTAACTTGCAGACCCGATGAATACTCACAGGTCGCACTGTTTTGGCATTCGATGGCTTTGTTGACGCCTTCGAGTCCGCCAACTTTGAACGCCATCGTGCTGGCAAATTCTTCCAGCACGTGTTTCAGGTGCTGAAAATCGCGGCACACGAAGAGCTGCGGCTGTTTGGTCGTGATATCGAATGCGTAAGTCTGCGCGTCGATGGAGTAGGGGATTTTTTTCACGGCAGGCTCGAGGCATGAGACCGATTCGCCGATCGATGAAAGCAAACCGGCACCGAAAATTTTCGGGTTTTCGAGTGTGCCGATCAGTCCGTATTCGACGGTCCACCAATGCAAGCGCGACAGCAGCGCCATTTCCGAGGGTTCGCCGAGATTCTTTTGCCGGTGTTCAACCAGTTTGGTCGCTTCATCGACTTCGTTTGGATCGGCGTTCGGCCGTTCCTTCAAGATCGACAAGTGCCGAATCGCTTGATACAGCTCGAAATCTTTCTTCGACGACATCGCTTTCGCGCCGACCTCTCCAAACCGCTGCAGATATTCGGAATATTCGCGATCGACAATAATGGGCGCGTGCCCTGCGGCTTCGTGCACAATATCCGGCGCTGGTGTGTATTCGATGTGATGGATCTGGCGCATGTCGCACGCGATCACCAGCACCTTATAAGCTTGGAATTCCATGAACGCGGCCGGCGGAATGAATCCATCCACGGCCACTGCGCCCCAGCCAATCTTCGCCAGAATGTCGTTCATCTCTTCGATGCGCGGAATCCGCTCAAAGGAGATGCCGGTATTGAGAAGGCCCTGGAAATAGACCTTGTGCGCGTACTCCTTCAGAAAAAAAATGTTCTGGCGCATGATGAATCGCCAGACAGCGTGATCGACCGACGTGTAATCGTCGTAGCGTTGATTGACTGCGAACTGAAGCAAATGTTTAGGGCAACTCGCAACTGCCGCGTTGTCGTAGCTGATACCACTTTCGGCTTTCATCGGGCACCTCCTCGGGTTAACGCAACTTATGATTCGTTTGCAATGCGAGCAAGACTGATTCGGTGAGCTGTAGCGGCGGTCTATGACCGCCGAACTTGTATGTGACGGCGCTCACAGAGCGCCGCTACAGTTTCCGCCGCGCGCGAATTGCGCGTCTGGCGATCCACACGATCGCCACCAGCGCAATCGCCCACGGGGCCAGGAACGCCATCGCCACGCCGATCATGCGCAAGCTCCACATGATTGCGCCCGCGCTTTGCGCCAGTGTCCGGCGCAGTGTGGCGAGCGGGCCGCTCTCGTGCGAGACAATGTTCCCCTGGCTGTAAACCTGGATGGAGACATCAGCCGGCGCGCTGGCTTCATCGATCTGGACGCCCGTGCGGTCTTGGCGTTGCACAGAGACGTTCTCGATTTTGCCTAACGATTGGAGCGATTGCATTAGCATTGGGTAATTTTTCATTGGCAGACGGAGCAAAACGTCTGCCACTTCGCGGCCGTCGGGATCGCGGCTAAAGGTCGAGCTGCGGATGCGGCCGCCGTGTTTTTCAGCCAAGCTCCGAAGGTCCTTTGCCTTTTCGTCCACGGCTGAGGTGCGAATCCGCAGGTTCGTTTGCTGAAAAGCTTGCTCCTGTTCCTCGCGCGAGATGGTGATATTGAGCTCCACTTTGTCGCGCTTGGTCTTTGCATTTTCAGCCATGCCAGCCCCGCCCTGCGCGATGCGCTCCGTCTGCGTTTGAAAGTTTTCCACGCGACCGAAGCTTTTAACGCGGCCGATCACCTCGTCGCTTTCTTCCGGAGCGACCAAGATGCTCATTATCGCCGAAACACGCCCTGAATAGTCGCGATTGAGCTGGGCGTTTGTGATTTGTATTTTCGACGAAGCGAGCGCTTTGATGTCGTTGTAGATCTTTTCAACGTCAGGTGCATAAAGCGCCAGCTGAGAGCGCTCCTTGATAAGGAAGCCCGCCGGCTCCTCCATGTCTTTTTCGGCCAGCGAGATCGTAACCGTTGCGAACTGGATCTGGGAATCCCAGTACTTCAATTCGCCCTGCATCTTCTCGATCTCCTCGCGCACGCGACCGAGTTCCTTTTCTACCTGGAGCAAATCGGAAACCTTGCCCGTCTTCGTTTTCAGCATATCGATCAACCGCTGCTCCATCACCCGGGCGTTCTTCAGGCGCGCTTCTGTGTCAAAATACGCCTTTGTAACGTCCTCAGTCCCGAGCGCTTGGTTCTTC
>QHPE01000217.1 GCA_003218945.1 Verrucomicrobiota bacterium
AGCGCGGTCAGCCACGCATAAGCCGGGCTGTCGCCTTTGACGTCGTTTTCAGATTGTATCGCCACCGGCAAACCGACGCGGCGTAACGCTGCCGCCGTCGTTTGCAGCCAAGCTTTGCGCGGACAAAGGATCGCCACTTCCCGCCACGAATCGGCCGAAAGTTTTTTCAGTCCTGTGTCCCTGATCCATCGCGCAAGATATTCCCCTTCGATGCGTGCCTTTTGGTAGTCCTTCAGTTTTTTTCCTTCCGGCAACAACTCCTTCGCGACAAGCGGCATGCGAATGACTTTCCCGGGAAGAATTCCCGGGCGCGGTTGCAATTCGACGAAGCGCACCTGTCCGTCCTTGTTATTCAAAATCTCACGGAAAGTTTCGTTAACGAAATCGAGCTGCTTCTGGTCGAGCCGAAACGTGACGGCAAATTCCAAACTCTCGCCGTGCTTGTCGGCAATGAGCGCTTCATGAACAGCTCGGTAATAGTTCAGGTCCGCCCGCTGCCAGTAAATCGATTGCTGGAAATCCCCGACCATGCAGAAGTGGCCGGGCCGCGGACCCAGATGCCGATCTTGCAACCAAAGACCCCTCGCTTCCGGCGGGCGAGTCGCTTCCAACAGCACGGAAAATTGCAGCGGCTCGGTGTCCTGCGCCTCGTCGAGAATGACACGAAAGTTTTCTTCGCGAATCCTCTGCGCGGCGACCGGATGTTGCAGCAACTCTTCCGCGAGCGCGATTTGATCTCCGTAGGAAACGAGTCCGTGGTCGAGTCGAAAATCGAGATAATCACGTTGTACCTCCGCGGCGACGCAGGTGGCAGCGTCGCAGATCCATTTTCGCAAAGGCGCAAATTTCTCCTGCCAGAGCTCAGTAAACCTGGCGTTTGCGGCCGTGAAACAAACCGGCCAGCGCAGGTATTCCCAATCGCCGACGAAACGCCTTTCCCACTCGCGCAATTCCGCCTGCGATTTACTGATGTTGTCGTTTCCCTTTCCCTTATCCGACTGTGAGTAGACTTCCGCGAAATCGACAGTCGGACATGACGATGGCGGTGACACGCGTAACGCAGCTGACCCTGCGCGTCGAGCCAGCTCCATGAGGTCGCGCGCCTGCACGAAACGCAGAAGCATTGCACGGTCCTTGTCGCCCAAGGACCGGCCAATTCGAGTTTGGTTTTGTGCAAACTCCTGCCAGAGGTCGTCGTCGTCTTCGACCAACTCGAGCGGGGCAGGCAAACCAAGATAATGACCGAAGTCGGTCAGGAGTTTCATGCAGAACGAATGGATCGTACCGAAGAAGGCGCGATTGAATGCAGTCTGCACTTCCTGTCGCAAATTTTCCTCGAGCAGAGCTTGCCGCGTGCGCTGTTGCATTTCGTCCGCCGCACGATTGGTGAAGGTGACGACTACCAGATGCGGCAGACTGTCCGCGGCGTTCGGCGAACGCGCGATCGACAAAACGCGCTGTGTGATCGCAGTGGTTTTGCCCGAACCGGCCGACGCGACCACGGAAAAATTGCGGTCCAGCTCGCTGGCAAAACGAGCGCGTGCGGATTCGTCGCGCGGCTTCACCATGTTTCCCACTCCTCTTTCTCAAGGACGAGGGCGGGATGCGTCAGCGCCCATTTATCTTCCAAAATGTCGTTATCGATCTGCAACGTCGCGAGCGGATAGAGCGCGCTGTAACCAAAGGCCGGACGGATTTCACCTTTCATTCCGAAAACCCCGGTACGCTGCATTTCCGCCAGATCGCCAAAGACGTCGGTATGCGCTGCCAGATCGACAACGGACAATTGTGGCGCGAAGTTTTTAACCACGAGCGAAACGATACTCACGCCCACTTCGGCGGCGCCCAGCTCGCGCATGGCTAGCGCGTAAAGACCGAGCTGCAACGTTGTGCCTTTAACCAGATTGTCGTGCAGATCGGAGGCCTTCAGTTCCTTGGTCGAACCGGTTTTGTAATCGACAACCCAAATCTTTTGCCCGGCGAAACTGTCCGCGTCATTTTGCGCTAGCGCCAAATCGATTTGGCCGTGCAACTCAAGCTCCACACCATCGGCAATTTTCACCGCACCTTCGCGACCAACGGCCACCTCCGTCGCCATCCATTCCCACCCTTTCGCACTTCCGATTTTGGCGCCGAGGTACCGCGAGAGATAACGCGCGTTCAACCAGCCCGAAGTCCACCAATCAGGGACGACTTTGCCTGACAACTCGCAAAGACGCCGAAGTGCCGCACTGCGTTCGTCCGCGGCAAGCCGGATGCGCTTGTCGATCTTTGTTAAGCCCGGAAACGCCGAGAAAATCCTCCCGTCCCGGGCTTCGACAATATTCGCCAGCCAGTCATGCACCCATTTACCTGTCGTCGCCGTCCACGAATTCGCGGCGTCCTCTGGTGCTTCCACGCCGAGATAACGCTTCATCCAGATAATTGCTGGCGACGAAACCATTCGTTGGAGATCGCTCACACTCAGCGTCGGCACCGGTCGATACGACTCGTTGGGCCGCAATGAGAAATCATATTCACCGGCAGGTTTGGAGGAGTCACGGCGGGCGTTGAACGCGATCAGCGTTTGCTGCACGTCCGTCCCTACCGCAGCAGGCTTTGGCAACAGCGCGGTGGCGCGTTGCAGATTTTTTAACGTCGTTTGGGTGAGCGGCTCACCCCGCGTTTTGAGATAAAGTTCGGTAAAACATTCGCTCGGATTCCAAAAGCGCTCCGGCGCATCTTCCTGCACCAGACTGGCCGCGACCGTCACTCCTTCGCTGGCCGATTCGAGGAGTGCATCGAATTGCCGCAACGCGATCGCGCGTTGCTCGCCCGGCCCGACATAGAGCGAATGGTTTTCGCGCACACTGGTGTGGCCCTCGCCCTGGCTTCCCTGGCGCGCGGCGCGCTTGTTGAGATGTTGCACGCTGCGATTGAAAGCATGAATCTCTTCGGCGCGTGCGAACTCCGCTCCGGCCGGCGGCGGCCATGCCCCTTCGTTCCAGCCTGCAAGAATCAAGTGCGACCATTCCTGATTTTGCGCGCGCGCCACCGTGAGCAATTGCACGCGCGCATACGGATGGTCGCCTGCAACTGAGCGGGCGGCAGCGGAGGTCGCAGCTGTTTCCTCCAGCCAGCGCAAAAAAAGCGCGCGCGAAAATTTCACATCGAGACGCTGCGACCAATCATGCGCGACGCTGGCTAGTTCGAGCGCGTGTTGCTTCCAGTCGAGATGGGCGAGCGCGGCGTGAGTCTGTTCGAGAAACTGCGCGAGAGTGGCGCGCGGTGGGAGAAACGGCAGCGCCCGCAGAGCTTCGGTGGCCGACTGAGATTTGTCGTCCACGCGCGTGGCACAGAATTCGCGCAGCAGTTCGAGATCGTCCAGCAACACATCCTTGTAA
>QHPE01000216.1 GCA_003218945.1 Verrucomicrobiota bacterium
GGATCGCGTTGTCGTCGGCGGAAAAACGGACGGCGCGCGGCGTCGCGAAATCGTTACGTAAGTGTTCGGCGAACTCCGCCAGGATCATTCCGTTCGCTTCCGCTTCCGCCGTTTGTGCGAGCAAGGCATCGAGCTCGCGTGCGAGATCGCCGAACTCCGTCGCGGGTAATAGGAGCAAACGCTGGCGCAATTGCGTTTGTTCGATGATCAAAGTGACGGCGTCGAATAAAGC
>QHPE01000013.1 GCA_003218945.1 Verrucomicrobiota bacterium
ACATATGAAAACGGGCTGGCGACCGCCCGCGACAACGTCGCCATTCACATCGGCAACACCGACATTTATGCTGACTACGCACAATACAACTCCGCCACGCACGAAGTAGAGTTGAGGGGTCACGTTCGAATCTACCGCGATACAAGCCTCTACACGGCCAACAGCGGAATTTACAATACCGAGACAAAAAAGATCCGGGCGAGCACCGGGCGGACGGAATCAGAACCTTATTTTCTGGCCGGCAATGATGTCACCTCAATCGAAGGGGATAATGCTTATCTTATCCGGGGCGGCTACTTCACCACCCATGATTCGGCGAAGCCCGATTTCCATCTGCGCGCACGAAAGATCCGCGTTTACGAGCATGATCGCGTGATTTTTCTAAATGTGACCGCATACATTGGACAGGTGCCGGTATTTTGGTGGCCGTATCTGTATCAGTCGCTCGACAACGCATTTAGTTTTACCATCTCGCCGGCGTACTACAGCACGTGGGGACCATCGCTTCTCACTCAGGTGACCTTCCCGATTACGGATCACATTGAAGCCCGCCTTCGGCTGGATTATTTTGGCCGCCGCGGGCCAGCTATCGGGTTAGAGCCGACTATCGAATATGGGAAAGATCAAAGCAGTGTGGCGCGGTTAAAGACTTTTTATATCAACGATCAGAACCCCGACATCAATCAAACGAATATACCACGAGCAGGTGTACCTGAATCGCGATACCGGCTCAGCCTCGAAGACCACACCAACTTTACCGATTCCATCTACGGCATTGCGAATATTACGAAGCTTAGCGACCAGTATGTGATGCAGGATTTCTTCCAGGGGGAGTTTCGGGTTGATCCCGTCCCTGACAATGTCGTCGCAATAGCAAAGACAAATTCGCTTTTCACTCTCACCGGGATCGAGCGTTTTCAGGCGAACGATTTCTTCACCACCACAGAACGTCAGCCGGAAGTGGTGTTGGACATTAAGCGCCACGGACTCTTTGGCGGGCCCATATTCTATGAAGGCGAAACTGGATTTGCGAATCTGCGGCTACAATTTCCCGAGGACTCAGGTATAAAGAACTATGGCACAGACCGTTTTGACACGTTCCATCAATTGACGTTTCCAAACACGTATTTTGGATGGCTCTCGATCGTGCCGCGGGTCGGGTATCGCGGCACCTATTACGGCAAAACCTGGGATCTCGGATCAACCGTGTTTGTCCCGCCGACAAATCCGCTGGTGCCCGATTTTATTCTGCCACCGCCTACCACAGCGAATCCCATCAAGTTTGATGGCGATACGTTTCGAAGCGTCTTCGATACGGGAGCAGAAGCTTCGTTCAAGATTTCTCGGACATGGGAAAATGTGCAAAGTAGCTCATTTGGTTTAGACGGACTGATGCACGTGATCCAGCCGTTCACCGACTTTTCATACGTGAAGGAAGACGGACCGGATCCCCTCTCGATTTTGCAGTTCGATCGATTTGAACCCTCAACCCAGCTGCGAGCAATCGACTTTCCGCAGTTCACGCCGATCGATTCGATCGCGGATTGGACGGTATGGCGAGTGGGCGTCCGCAATCGTTTGGAAACCCGGCGCGACGATTCCACCATGACGTGGCTTGAACTAGATACGTTCGTCGATGTGAATTTTGAGAATCCCTACGACCGCACGGACTACTCAAACTTATTCAACAACCTCCGCTTCAACCCCCTGCCGTGGATGTCCTTCTCGGTGAACTCTCAGGTGCCGGCTTTTTCGAAAGGTTTTACGGAAATCGATACCTATACAACGGTGCAACCGCTGGCGAATTTGCAGCTGAACTTCGGACATCGCTATCTAAATGGGAATCCATTCTTCCAGGATAGCAGTCTATTTGTTGTCGGCGGATACCTCCGCGTCAACGACAACTGGGGCCTAGCGGTGCAGGAGCAGTACGAAGGCGCAACCGAAACGTTGCAGGAGCAGCGTTATGCAATATACCGGGATTTGACAAGTTGGGTCGCGTCCTTCGGCGGAGTAATACGCGACAACAGTGGAGTAAAAGAATACGGTCTCCTCTTCACTGTTACCCTCAAGGCCTTTCCTAAATTTGGCTTTGATTTGAACTTCGATCCTGGTTCGCAAGGCAACTGATCCAAGTTGCGAACAACGGCGGCACGGCTGGCCGAATTCCGCCACTTGTGCTGCGCCTCATTCGCCCGCACCATTCTGGATTCATGGATATCTCAATTATCGGCTCCGGATACGTCGGTCTGGTGACAGGCGCCTGTTTTGCCGATATCGGCCATCATGTGATTTGCGTCGATAACGATGCAGAAAAAGTCAAACAGCTTAAAGCCGGCGAAATACCGATCTACGAACCTGGCCTCGAAGAAATAATTCATCGCAACGTGTCGGCGCGCCGGTTGCGGTTCACCGGCAGCATTCAGGAAGGCGTGGAGAACTCGCAGATTATCTTCATCGCCGTTCCTACCCCGCCGCTGCCGGACGGCGACGTGGATCTCAGTTTTGTTGAGAAAGTTGCGCGGGAAATCGCAGGCGTGTTAACCGATTATCGAGTAATCGTTGACAAGAGCACTGTGCCCGTGAAAACGGGAGAAAAAGTCGCAGAATCAATCAAACGATATAACCGTCGTGGCGCAAAATTTGACGTGGTGAGCAATCCGGAGTTTTTGCGTGAAGGCTGTGCAGTAGCCGACCTGATGCATCCGGATCGGATCGTGATCGGAGCGCAAAGCGAACACGCCATCGATTTGATGAAGAAAGTATATGAGCCATTCATGGCGCCGATTCTGGTGACGGACATCAGCAGCGCCGAGCTCATCAAACATTGCGCCAATTCATTTCTGGCGCTGAAAATTTCGTACATCAACGCGGTCTCGGCGATTTGTGAAGCGAGCGGCGCCGATGTTCAAAGAGTCGCCGACGGAATCGGGATGGATCACCGCATCGGGCGCGATTTTCTTAATGCCGGAATTGGATACGGTGGCTCCTGTTTCCCAAAAGATATTGCCGCATTCATCGCCATTAGCGATCAGCTCGGAACTCCATTCAATCTTCTCCGGGAAGTGCAACGGATAAACGAGGAGCAAAAAACGCGTTTTCTGAAGACCATCCGCGACACGCTATGGGTGTTGCGAGAAAAGCGAATCGCTGTGTGGGGTTTGACGTTCAAACCCGACACGGACGATGTGCGTTCATCTGTAGCAATTGAGCTAGTGGAGCAGCTACTACGGGAAGGCGCGTACGTGATCGCCTACGATCCGAAAGGAATGCACAAAGCGCGCGCCATCAAAGCAATCGCCGACGCGGAATTTGCTTCATCCGCTATCGAGGCAATCAGCGATGCTGAAGCATTGGTCATCGCCACCGATTGGAATGAATTTGCCAACGTGGACCTTGCGGTGTTACGGGAAAAGATGCGTACACCGATCGTCTTCGACGGGCGAAACCTGCTGGATCCTGAAACGATGCGGCAATTCGGATTCCATTATTACTCTATTGGACGCGCGAGCGTGCGACCGCAGTAACAATAGCATGGCGCAGCGCTCTGCTCGCGAAACTGCGCTGGCCGCCCTACGGCTTTGGCGGGAAAAAAGATGTTTCGCCGATTCCATTATCTCAGGACTCCTTGCAAACGCAGACCTCACAGCTTCCGATCGCGCGTTTGCCTTGGAACTGTTTTACGGGAGTCTGCGCAATTTAAACCTGCTCGATTTTTGGATCAGTGGCCTTCGCGCTTCTCGCATCGAGACCAACCTCCGGGACATTCTGCGACTGGGGTTGTACCAAGTCTTCATACTCAAAACGGCTGAGCACGCAGCCGTACACGAGACCGTCGCCATAGCTCCACAGAAGCAGCGACCAATTGTCAATGCGATCCTCCGAGCCGCAACAAGGCAGCGACCCGAGCTGCTTTCAAACGCCGATGCCCAACCCTTGTCTGTTCGCACATCTCATCCCCAATTTCTGGTCGAACGATGGCGACAGCACTTTGGCGCCGACCAAGCCGAAGAACTTTGTAACTGGAACAATCAGCCTGCACGGATCTATGGCCGGATTAACCTGCTAAAAATCGATCCCGGAATTTTTCTGCAGCTATATCCACGCTCGCGACCGCTGCCGGGCAATTCGGATTTTGTAGAGTTGAACACTTTGCCAGCGGCTGCTCTCGAGTCGGGCCATTGCTACATTCAAGACCCCAGCACGGTGCGGGCTTGTGAGCTTTTGGAGCCGCAATCAGGAGAGAAAATTCTGGACGCCTGCGCGGCGCCAGGCGGGAAAACGACCTACCTGGCTCAGCTCATGCAAGACCGGGGAACGATCATCGCGTGTGATCGCGACGCTCAACGACTTCAAATTCTGAAAGACAATACCTTGCGGCTCGGGACAACTATTGTTCGCGCCATTCGCCACGATTGGACACGCGACGATGTTCCAAGAGAAATTGCCGTAATCGCGCCATTCGATCGTGTGCTCGTGGATGCACCTTGCACGAACACTGGAGTCATACGACGCCGCATTGACGTGAGATGGCGTCTGCGACCGGCTGATTTCAGCCGGATGATCAACGAGCAGCTTATCATCACCCGCGCTGCGCTCCAGCTCCTTAAGCCCGGTGGCGTACTGGTTTACAGCACATGCAGCCTTGAGCCGGAAGAAAATGAACAGGTCGTTGGACGTCTGCTTTCGGAGTCGCGGGGCCTGCGGCTGGGAGCGGAAAAAGCTTCGCTGCCGTTCCGCGACGGTTTTGATGGCGCATTCGCCGCGAAATTGTTCAAAGCACCTAACTCAGGGTGATCGAGTTGCATCACGTCTGGCTGATGGAATGATAAACGGCTATGCACGACGAGCGATTCGACAAACTCGCAAAACTTTTGGTGGAATATTCTATTCGCCTCAAACGGAACGAAACGGTGCTAATCGAGGCGTTTGATATTCCCGATGAAATGACCGTCGCATTGGTACGCGCGGCGCGGAACGCGGGAGGCATCCCGTTTGCGCAAGTCTATCACGCGCGAGTGAACCGCGCGCTCGCGCTAGAGGCTTCGGATCGACAGCTGAATGTCATGGCGAGCCATGAGCTGACCCGCATGAAAAAGATGGATGCTTACATCGCAGTGCGCGGCAGCCACAATATCACTGAGTTAGCAGACGTGCCGCCGAATAAAATGAAATTGATCGGCAAGAAAATGCGACCGGTGCAGGATCAACGCGTCAAACGGACCAAGTGGGTTGTCTTGCGCTGGCCCACTCCATCAATGGCGCAGCTCGCAGGTATGAGCACGGAAGCGTTTGAAGATTTCTATTTCGATGTCTGCACACTGAACTACCGTAAAATGCAGCCCGGAATGAAAGCTCTTAAACGGTTGATGGAGAGAACGAACCGCGTCGAAATCAAGGCTCCTGGCACGGATCTAACATTCAGTATCAAGGGAATACCTGCCGTCATCTGCGGGGGCGACCGCAATATTCCCGATGGCGAAGTTTTCACCGCCCCAGTCAAGGATTCAGTAGAAGGTCAGGTTACCTTCAACGCGCCGAGCATTTATCAGGGCACGGCTTTCGACGGCGTCCGACTCAAGTTCAAGGGAGGGAAGATCATCGATGCCAGCAGTAATGAGACAAAAAAACTGAACAAGATTCTCGATTCAGATGAAGGAGCGCGCTATGTCGGCGAATTTTCGCTCGGCTTTAACCCGCGCGTGTTCCAGCCAATGCGCGACATCCTGTTCGACGAGAAAATCGCCGGCTCGTTCCATTTCACCCCAGGTCAGGCATATGAAGAAGCCGACAACGGAAACCGCAGCCAGGTTCACTGGGATCTGGTCAGCATTCAACGTCCCGATTACGGCGGCGGCGAAATTCATTTCGACGACAAATTGATCCGAAAGAACGGCGAATTTCTGCCGAAACAACTACGTTCGTTAAACTGGCGCTGATAGCCTGACCAGTCAGATCGGTCAGGCTAGGCCCGCTTCGGTCCGCCTAGCAGGTTCAGTTGCATCATCACGATCTCGCCCGCCTCGTTCAGCTCGAGGTTAGCGATTTCAAACATTGGCGCGCCTTCGGTCGGGCCCGGAGCGACACCTGGCAACTGAACAACCACCTGCTTGGAATTCGAACTCAAGGTGACCGATCCAATCTCAAGCGTCGGCGAAAACTCGAGTGTGCTGATCTGGAAGGGCACCGTGATAAAGACAGATGCGCGTCCCTGAGGCGATGGCGTCAGTTGAACAGGAGCAGTTTCAGAATTCGGCACGATCTGTAATCCAGCGACGGCAAACGATGGCATGCCGCCCATGGCCGGGCGCTGTTGCTGTGACGGAACCACCCGAATGGTACCCAAGGCGCCTGCGACCGGCTGAATCTTCACAACTTCGAATCCGACCTGCAAATTCAATGCAGACTGTGCACGCTGCGGTGAAGGCAAACGCATTGTGACGAGCCTCGATACCGGACGCACCTTCAGGACTCCCATCTTAAAGCTCGGCGTTAGCTGCATCGCTGCGATCTCGAACGAGAAAGTAAGCTGCACAGAGGTTTGCATCCCACCAGCGGGCACTGGCGCTTGCGGTTGTGGTTTGGGCGCCGGCGGCGCAGGGGCTTTGGCTATTGGAGCGGGTGGAGTTTGGGTAGTTTCTGGCATGGTTGCAGGTGTGGTTGTTTGCGGAAAGACAGGCTGGGCGGGAATCGCAGGTTGGAAATCCGAGATCGAGTCGGTAGTCGCTTCGACAACTGGAGCTTCGCCTTCAACAAAAACCTCGGGCTGAGCAAAAGCTTCACGGTCAGCAAAAGTCACCTCGTATGCTTGGTCGTTTTCGAGCGGCTCGGGTGTAAAGTCCGAGGAGGCTTCCGCAGCGGGCCACGCATACTCTGCCTCACTTGGATAGAGTTCGTTTGGCTGCTCAACAACTACCGGAGCTTCCTCCATCCCATGCTGCGAAAATTCGCTCGTTTCTTGCACGGCGAGGGCGGCCTCCTCTTGACCCTGCCCAATGTCCTCTTCAAGCGGCTGCGGAGTATTTGTAAAAGGTTCGGCAAACTCACCGCTGACTGAGTAGGCCCCATCCTGTTCAGTTTGTTCCGATACGGCCACCGGGACAGTCTCCGGTGGTTGTTCTAGCACCGGGCCAACCGACTCAAAGAAAGGATCGGCGACCGGCGCTGATTGATCCCGTTGTGACTTGACGTGAGCAGGAGCTCGTAAAGGCTTCGGGTTCGAGCCTGTCAAGCGATCGAAAGCACCGCCAGCTTTCGGCGATGACGACATGCTCTGCCGGACCGCCGCCTCCCATGGTTTGAGCTGGAGCGAAACCTGACGCGGACCTCCAGCTAAGCCGTTACCCTGAAAACCGCTCATTTTCACCGCGGCTGTTCTCGGCTTAAATATCGCCGCGCCTACCTCGGCCTGCGGCCGGGTCGCACTGGGAACCGTGAATTTATAACGGCGAAGAGTAGGCAGAATAGCCAAGGCTATTAGCACCACGGCCGCCAAGAGTAGTCCGCTAACAATCCATAGTCTACGACTCGATAGACGGGCAACGATTGAGGAGGAGACTTTGGCCGGCACAGCAGCCATGGTCACTTGTGCGGGAGGACTTGTTTGGGCCACAGGCTGTGGCTCAGCTTGATTTTGGTTGCTGGATGCGGTCGAACTGGCCGCCGCGTCAACGGTGACAGGTTGTGATGCAGTCGTCGATTCGCCGGTTGTCGGAACGGATTGCGAGGCTGACTGCTGCGGGGGCGAACTCGTCTCGGCAGCCGGGCTGGTCAAACGCGTCTGGCTACCGGTCGCGTCGGCAGTGCCAAGGTCCATCGCATTGTCTGACGCACTTGGAGCGGCGGCTAAGGTGAGCATTCCGGCCTGTTTGTTTGCAGCAACCCCTTTGTCGGGAATCGGACTGGGCTCAACCGCAGGACCATCCTCAGCCTGCGACGCGCCGGCATTGTTTGTATCAAACGCGACCGCAGGCGCGGTTGTACCCTCCGGTCTTTGCAACCAACCAACGTCGTAAAATGCATCAGCAAAGACGCCGTTGAGCGCGGGCGAATAAATCTTGTTTGCAGAATTGGTCCAATCCTCCGCTTTCTGCGCATTGTTGTGCTTGTACTCCCATGCAGCCTGAGCGTAATAGAGCGCCGGCGTGTCGCCTGTGAATTGAAATTCCTCCATCATCGAGTGCGCCCGACTCTCTTTGCCTTCCATCAAAAGCGTCATGTAAATTTTGAATTTAATCAGCTCGGCAGCCTGATTCTTGTCGCCGCCGGGGATGCGTTTATACAGCGTCTCGAAACGGTCCCGGGCTTTTGCGTACTCCTTTTTCTTGAACGGAATTTGCGCGAGATTGTATTGCGCATCGCGAAGCTTCGGATCCAGCCTGGCTGCCTTTTTGAATGCGGCCTCAGCATCATCGAATTGCCCTTGTTGCATCAGAATCTCGCCTCGCAAGTTTAGTGTCGCAGGCTGATTCGGATCGGCCTTGTCCGCTTCGTCGGCGAGTTTCAGCGCCGTAGCAAAATCACGCTGACGAAACGCCTGCTGCGATTGCTCGAATTTCGAGCGGGCAAACGCCTTCGTCTTTTCCGTGCGTTCGGCGGCTGTCATGAGTGGTAACGAGGCTCGCCGTTCGCCTGCCGGCTTTTCCATCCAGCCAATTTCGTAAAGCGACTCGGCGAAAAGCTTGTTGAGCTGTGGTGGATAATTCTTTTCCGCTGCGCTGATCCAATCCTTCGCTTCCGCCTCGTTCTTCTGTTGGAGCGCGACCGCTGCCTTCACATAATCCACAGCCGGCGTGTCGGGCGAAAGCTCGAGCTTGGCGAGAATGGAATCGACCATGTTGCTTTTGCCCTCCATCAGGTAAGTGAGAAGAATTTTGTATTGGATCAGCTGCGAAGCTTCCTTTGCGAGATCGGATTGACCGGTAGAAAGCAATTGCTCAAAGCGCTTCCTCGCCTCGGCCCAATCTTTTTTCAGAAACGGGATCTCCGCCAGATTGAAGCGGGCATTCCAAAACTTCGGATCGATCCGTGCCGCTTGAGTGAGGGCAGCGTCGGCCTCATCGTAGTTACCTTGCCGCATGAGGATTACGCCCCGAAGGTTCTTCGACGCCGCGAGATCGGGCTGGCGCGCATCAATCGCGTCGAGTTGCTTTAGCGCCTCCTGAAATTTGCCTGCGTCGAACGCCCGATAGGCGGTGTTGTACATCTCCTCCAATTCCCCTTTAGTCGGGGCAACATTATCCGCGGCCAACGAGGTAAGTCCCAGCGCTGCGATCGCAGCGATCTTCCAGATTCTCATGAACCCCCGATTCAAGCCTCGATTAGCATCCCTGACAAGTCGAAATTGCGCTCAGCGCGAAGATTTTCAGTCTGGTTCGGAAAAAAGTTTTGTTTGGGTAAAGGCGCAGAACGTCCACTCGCGCATACATTGGCGACCCGCACCTCGTCGATCAATTCAAGTTCCCGACGATCCGTAATCCTTCGAGAGTCAGGTGCGGAACGATCACGCCGATTTCTGGCAATTTCCCGGCGATGAGCCGCGCATAGCCACCCGTCGCGACGACTATAGCGCTTTTGCCCGGAAACTGCTCCGACCCTATTCGCGCGAGAATCTCGCGAACCAATCCACGATACCCGAGCACGGCCCCGGCTCGCATCGCCTCAATCGTCGACTTTCCAACCGTGTGCTGCGGCTCCTTCATTGAGAGCTTGGGCAGCAGTGCGGTCCGTTCGTAAAGAAAATTGGTCATCGCTTCAAGTCCCGGCGCGATCACGCCGCCAATGTAGCTCCGTCCTTCGGAAACCACATCGAAAGTCGCTGCGGTACCGAAATCCACAACGACGGCCGGACACCCGTAAAGTCCCGCAACAGCCACCACGTTCGCCAGGCGATCCGCACCTATCGATTGCGGTTTGGGATAATCAATCGCCAAGCCCAAATTCAGTTTCCAATTTAGCCATACCACCTGCGCTTTGTTGTACGCGGCCTTCGAGATTACAGAGTTTTTTGCCGGCACAACAGACGACACGATCACCTTTGCCACATTTCTTTTGCGAAGAAATCCGGCGACCACACTACTTGAAAGGGCGCGCGTTGCGATACGGTTAGGCGAAGCCAATTCGCCTTTCGATGCGAACGCAAATTTTGCGTACGAATTACTGATATCGATCAACAAATAATCTGACGCACGCGCCACGGGTAAGATGCAGACACTGAAGCCTGTGCTCCGTCAAGTCCGGCAGTCGGAGACCTTGCCCGACAATGGTGAGCATAGCTGCTCGCTTGCTAGTAACAGTGCAACGCGTACCCTCCACGACATGCGAAGATTGGTGCATCGCCCGCGTCGCCTTCGGCGCTCCGCTGCACTGCGAAATCTCGTTCGTGAAACGCATTTGAACATTCACGACTTTGTCTTGCCGCTGTTCGTTAGCGGAAAATTAGATGAGCGACGGCCCGTCGCCAGCATGCCTGGAGTCTTCCAGGTGCCGGTGAAAGGGGTTGCGGATGAAGCGCGACGCGCTCAAGATGTCGGGCTTGAAGCGGTCCTGCTCTTCGGAATTCCGGAGCACAAAGACGAGGAAGCCAGCGGCGCCTACGCGGAAAACGGAGTCATTCAAGAGGGGTTGCGAGCGATCAAATCAAAATGTCCCGAGTTAGTCGCGATCACTGACGTCTGTCTCTGCGAGTACATGAGCCACGGTCATTGTGGTGTGACCCGCATCGACGGCGAGCATTTTCATGTTCTGAACGATGAAAGCGTGGAACTTTTGGTAAAGACGGCGCTCTCTCATGCAGCCGCCGGCGCAGATATCGTCGCGCCCAGCGACATGATGGATGGCCGCATCGGCGCGATTCGCGAAGCGCTTGATGCGAGCGGATTCGATCAAACTGGCATCATGAGTTATGCCGCGAAATTCGCGTCGGTATTTTACGGCCCATTTCGCGAGGCAGCCGAAAGCCCGCCGCAGTTTGGCGATCGCCGATCCTATCAAATGGATTTCGCGAACGCGAATGAAGCGCTGCGTGAAGTGGCGCTGGATATTGAGGAAGGCGCGGACATCGTGATGATCAAGCCTGCTTTGCCGTATCTCGACATCGTGTGGCGCGTTCGCGAACGCTTTGGAAAACCAATCGCTGTCTATCATGTCAGCGGCGAGTACGCCATGGTCAAAGCCGCTGCCGACAAGAGTCTATTGGATGAACACACTGCCGTTATTGAGATCATGACGGCGCTCAAGCGCGCAGGGGCCGACATCATCGTCACATATTGGGCACGCGAACTCGCCAAATGGTTGCGGGAGTAACAAGCCGGCGTGGCGAAACGGCACAACATGCACAGCTTAAACAGTTGGCTTTTGTTTGGGCGCAGGCACATGGGTTTTCGGCATGCGCGATGGAAGTGAGTTTGCCAAAGTGCCGATATCGCGCCGACGTCGCCGGCTATCGGCCACGTCCGAAACAAATTGGATCGACGGCCGTATTCGAATGCAAGCAAACACTCTGTGATTTGCGACGAAACAATTGCCACACCGGATCTGCACGGCGACGGATCGAAGCAATATGCGAACGTCGCCAGTCTCTCGAAGCGCGCCTGCGCACGCACTACCCCAACCTGCACAATGGCGATTCGCTTTTCCCTGAGTTCGATTGCGAGAACTTTAGAGCGATTGGTCATCGTGGTTACGCACGCCTTGTCCGTGAATTGCGCGCGCTGCAAAATCGCTTGTACGACTGTACCAAGTTCGAAAAACTAATTCGCTACCGCTGCGCAAATCTGTTTTTCATCGTTGTGCCCGAGCAGTTATTCCGCGAATCCGAAGTGCCGGTCGGTTGGGGCACCCTGATCGAGTCAAACCACACACTCACACTGGTGGGCAGACCGATCTGGCAGGAAGCCACAGCAGACAATTGCATTCGTCTTTTGCAGAGAATTGCCATTGCTGGAACACGCGGGCTCAATCGACAGCTGGAAATTAGCCGGCAAGAAATCGCGCCGATCTGATTTGCTCCGAATCGCGCGGGAGTATTATCGCCGCAACTCGAGCAATTCCACCAGCGCTGCCCGCCTGTGAGCGTTGATTAGATTAAACTCTTTTTGCTCGACAATGACGGCGTGCACCGCCGCGGGCTATCGCGGGTCAATCGACAGGTACGACCAAGTTATGCCCGGTCATCTCTTTTGGCTGCGGTAATCCGAGCAGAAATAAAAGAGTCGGCGCGACGTCGGCCAGGATGCCGTCCTCGCAGCGGAATTTTGCCGCGTCTCTGGCGACATAAATGAAGTGCACACGGTAGCTGGTGTGCGCGGTGTTCGGCGATCCGTCAGAGTTGCGCATTTGTTCGCAGTTACCGTGGTCTGCGGTGACCAACGCTTTGCCGTCAAGATCGAGAAGTTTTGTGACAATTCGGGCACAACATCTATCCACTGTCTCCACCGCTTTGATGCCGGCTTCGACCACACCGGTGTGACCCACCATGTCGGGATTTGCAAAATTCAAAATGATCAAGTCGTAGTCGGCCATGCTGGAGAGCACTTCGTCGGTGACTTCAAACGCGCTCATCTCGGGTTTCAAATCGTACGTCG
>QHPE01000014.1 GCA_003218945.1 Verrucomicrobiota bacterium
GTCGTTGTGCGCTACAGCTACGACAACTTCGTCGAACAATTTTCGCGCGCGCTCAATTACATCCAAGTGGCCATTGGTCACCGGATCGAAACTCCCCGGGTAAATTGCGCGTCGCATCTGGGCAAATTCGCAGAGGAACCGCAAGATGGAAAGCCGGATGACAAGCGTTAAACCTGTTTCGGGGATTTGTGATTTTCGACACCGGTTGCTTAAGGCCGATGAAACATCAGATTGCGATTCATCTCGATGCCCGATTCATCGCCCTACAAAACTATTGCGGTGGCAACAACCTTTTCGCCGCGGTTCAGGCAGGTCCTTGCTGAAGCGAAGCGGATCCGGGACCGGTTTTCCGCCGATCTTCATCTAATCCACGTTGGCAGTCGAGATGATGAAACGGCAAGCAAGTTTCGCGCGGTTCTCGCGGAACTAGATCTTCCTGCCGATTCCCTCATTCACTATGAACAGGGCGATCCAGCCGAAGCGATTTTGGGCGCGCTCGCTCGAGCGAAAATCGACATGCTGGTGGCCGGCGCGCTGGAGAAGGAGATAGTGTTACATCCTTTCCTGGGAAATGTCGCGCGCCGCCTGGTGCGAGAAGCCAGCTGCTCGGTTATCCTGTTTACCCATCCCGAAAAGAACCCGAAACCGCTGCGCCGCATCGTCTTCATCGCTGGCTCGGAAGACGGACTGGTTGCTCTGAAAACGACTCTGCAGCTCGCGGAAGCAGAATCTTGCGAGCGACTGTACGTGATTGGAATTATCACTGCATTTGATGAAGCCCGCGCATCGATCGCAGGCGAGGCCGCAGGCGCCCCCACGCTCAAATCGGACGATGGCCACGACGATGCGCTTGAAGAAATCGTTCTCTCAGCCGGCGCGACTAAGGTTCCCATCGAGACGCGCTTCATTCGGGCCGCAACCGGTCTTGCGGCATCTGATTTCATGCGTTCAGTCGAAGCAGACTTGCTTGTTGTGCCGTTGCCGAAAAGTCAGGGAATAGTTCAGCAACTGCCGAGCAATATTGCCTGGGTTAGTGATGTGATCCCCTGTAATCTGTGGGTGATCCGCTGAATTGAATTGCCCAACTTCTGCCTGATTTGTAAAGGCGCTGGCCTAGGCGAGAGCGTTCCCATAAAGTCCGGAGTTGGCATCATAGTCGCTATAACGTCGCATGAATGACGCGCCGCAGTTTCAGGCCTACGGTTTACCGCATCTCACGGTCATTTTTCTCACGATCGTGCTCCCGTTTGCGCTTGCTGCACTGGTGTGCCGCGCAAAATCGCACCGGATCGAGAAGACGATTATCCGTGTGCTCTCGGCGATTTTGATTTTGAACTACGTCGTTTTTCTCGTTTTCGTCCGCAGCCACGGCGTCGTCGATTGGCGGCAAATGTTGCCGATGCAAATGTGCGATTGGGGCATGGTCGTGGTGATTGTGGCGATGTGGACGGGAAGTCAGCGCTGGTTCGAGGTCGCGTACTTTTGGGGAATTGGCGGTACGCTTCAAGCCGTTCTCACGCCGAACCTGCGTTATGGTTTTCCAGACTGGCGGTTCATCAGTTTTTTTACCTCGCATTCAGCCATTATCGTCGGCGTGATTTTTTTGATGTTGACCCGCCGGTATCGTCCATACCCGATGTCCATTGTTCGCGTATGGTTATGGTCGGAGTTCTATTTCGTAGTCACGCTCGCCGTTGATAAGCTCACAGGTTTTAACTATGGGTTTCTTCTGCATAAACCTGAAGCATTTTCCATTTTGAGTTTTCTCTCTGATTCGTGGCCACTGTATCTCTTGCAAATGCACGCAGTGGCACTGCTATTTTTTCTCGTCCTCTACGCGCCGTTCGCCGTTTTTGACGCCACCAAGCGAGGATTAATTGGGAAACCAGGAAAGCAGGAGGCAGCCCTTTAAAATTACTGCGTTCCTGCTTTCCTTAGACATTCATGGCCAAACCAAAACCATTGCGTGTTGCGAAAGTGTCGATTGGCGGCAAACAGCCTGTGTTCATTCTTGGCCCCTGTGTCATTGAGTCCGAGAAATTTGTCTGGCGCATGGCGAACAAGATTGTCCAGGTGTGCACGGCTGAAGACGTTGATTTCATTTTCAAAGCTTCCTACGACAAGGCCAACCGGACATCAGTTCACTCATTTCGTGGAATCGGCGTACACGACGGCTGCGAGATTCTTTGGGCTATTGGACGCGAGCTGAAGGTTCCGGTGACGACGGATGTTCATTCCCCGGCTGAGGCGGAGATTGCCGGCGAAAAAATCGACATGTTGCAGATCCCGGCGTTTCTTTGCCGGCAAACTGATCTGCTGTGCGCGGCCGCAAAAACGGATCGGCCGATCAACGTGAAAAAAGGTCAATTTCTGGCGCCGTGGGACGTGCGAAACATCGCCGAGAAACTGACCGCCTTTGGCAACTCACAATTTTGTTTCACCGAGCGCGGGACGATGTTTGGCTACAACAACCTAGTCGCCGATATGCGCTCGCTCTATTGGATGCGCCAGGCCGGTTATCGCGTGATTTTCGATGCCACGCATTCTGTGCAACGGCCCGGCGGGGCGGGGGATTCGACCTCTGGCGACGGCATTCTGGCCCCGGTTTTGGCCAGAGCTGCCATGGCCGCAGGTTGCGACGGAATCTTCATGGAGGTTCACGAGAACCCTCGCCGAGCGCTATCGGACGGGCCGAATCAGATTCCCCTGAGCGATTTGCCCAAGCATTTACGCATGTTAAAGGCTATTCATGCTTCTGTTTCGTAGTGGCCGCTCCACATGTTGGGGCTTGCTGGCGTGGCTTCTATCGGTCGTGCTGTCTGTTTTGATTACGGCGCCTCAAGTGTCCGCTCAGTCAAAAGGGCGCAAAAAGAAGGGACTCACGCCGGCGACGCCGAGCGGGTCCCCAAGCGAACAAAACTTAACGAACATTCCGCTGCCGATTGGGCATGAAGCCAAAGGCCTGGTGTTGCCAGATTTCGATGCCAATGGCCGTTTAAGAGGAAAATTTGAAGCGGGTACGGCGCACCGGATTGATCAGGAACACGTCGGCTTTCAACATCTTAAGATTACGACTTATACTCCGGAGAGTCAGCCTGACCTGCGGATCGACATGCACACGTCTGTCCTCGATTTGAAAACCCGAATTCTTAGTTCGCAGGAACGTACGATGATACAACGTTCGGATTTCAATATCGCCGGTGATTCAGTGCAATTCGATACGAACTCAAAGACTGGGCGATTGATCGGCAACGTAAAGATGGTGATTACTGACAAGTCCCATCTGACTACAACACCCAGCCCGAAAGAATGAAAAGATTAACGGTGTTGGTTTTGTTTGTTTTATGCGTGGTCACCGCACGCTCACCCGGGCAGATTGCTTCTGCACCAGCGGGTTCCCCTTCGTCGATGAAAGCGGAGAAACCGGCAAAGGCGAAAGCGAAAAACAAAGATCAAAAGAAAGATGACAAAGCATCTGGGAAGAACCTACTTGGCCTAGGCGCTGCAGGGCAGCAGTCGAACGGACCGACAACGACGCAAATCTACTCCGATGAGGCTTTTTTTGATTCAACCAAGAACATCGGCATCTTTAGCGGCCGTGTGAAGGTCGTCGATCCGCGTTTCAATCTTCAATCAGACAAATTGACAGTGTTGATCACAAAGGGAGAAAACCAGAGTTTGGAAAAAGCGATCGCCGAAGGGAATGTTGGCCTCATTCGCGACAGGCCCGCCGCGAATGGCGGCCCTCCGACCCGTGCTGTTGGTCGATCCGACAAAGCCACCTATACAGCTGCTACTGGCGAGGTTGAATTGATGGGAACACCGCGGGTGCAAGAGGGCCCAAACCTGCACGTGGCGACCAGCCCGGATACCGTCATGATAATCAGTCAGAACAGTCAGCTGCGGACACACGGGCCCAGTCGTACCGAAATTGTCCAGCAGCCAAACGACGAAAAGAAGGGACAAGCAAGTCCGTCTCCAACATCAGCCGTCCAGGTGTCACCTGCTCCGTCTCTGCCGAAGCCATGATCAGTCAAACCGCACCCGTTTCGACTTCCAGAGTTCGTTCGCCGGTTGCAACGAAGGTAGAAACCGTTTTGAGCACCGATCAACTGGTCAAGATCTATGGCGGCCGCTCGGTCGTTGACGGAGTCAACTTGAACGTCCATGCGAGTGAGATCGTGGGACTTCTGGGGCCAAACGGAGCTGGTAAGACCACTAGCTTTTACATGATCGTAGGTTTGGTTAGGCCAAACAGCGGTCGCGTGATTTTTTGTGACACCGACGTGACCGAGTACCCGATGTACAAGCGCGCCCGGCTCGGCATGGGTTATCTGCCGCAGGAAGAATCGATCTTTCGCAAAATGACAGTGGAACAAAACATCATGGCCATCCTGGAAACGCTTTCCCTGAGCAAGGCCGAGCGGCGAAACCGTTGCGATCAATTGCTGCACCAGTTCGGTATTGAGCGGATTGCCAAGAATACCGCGCTGACGTTAAGCGGCGGCGAAAAACGCCGGCTGACCATCGCGCGTTCGCTGGTCACGCAACCGAAGTTGTTGATGCTTGACGAGCCGTTCAGTGGGGTGGATCCCATTGCCGTTTACGATGTGCAACAAATCATCGTCAATCTACGCAAATCAGGCTTGGCCATCATGATCACCGATCACAATGTCCGCGAGACGCTTTCCATCGTGGACCGCGCGTATTTGATTTACGATGGACGCGTCGAGAGCGAAGGCACAAAGGATTTTCTCATCAACGATCCCATCAGCCGCCAGCTTTATCTGGGCGAACGCTTCAAGATGTGATGAGAATGACGAAGCGCGAATGACGAATGACAAGAGAATCGGAATTCGAAATCGGTAAATCTTTGTTTGATGTGACCTAGAGACACGATAGGGTTTGCAAGGCAATGGAGTTTGCCTTCTGTCGCTGCTACGACGGAAAACCGCGTGAGCTAATGACTCCTTTCTACAAAGAAGGAGTTTTTTTATGCTCACTTATATTTCGGTAATGCTAGGTGGCGCACTCGGAACTGGCGCGCGATTCTGGGCCTCCGGCTTCATTGCTGAACGCGTGGGTGAGTCTTTTCCTCTCGGTACACTTGTCGTGAACGTTACCGGTTCGTTTGTCATTGGCTTCTTTGCTGCCTTGACGGCTCCAGAAGGACCGGCTCTTGCGTCACCGCGGTTCCGCCAGTTTTTCATGATGGGTCTGTGTGGCGGTTACACCACGTTCTCTTCTTTTAGCTTGCAAACACTGGATTTGCTCCGCGATGGGGATTGGCTGAAAGCGTCGTTGAATACAATGCTATCGTTTGCCTGCTGCCTTGGTGCCGTGTGGCTGGGGCGCATTCTTGCTCTCACCCTTTTGCCGAAGTAAGACCAACGTTATGCATCTTCCCGAAGACGCCGTCCTTCTCCGGATTTTTATCGGCGAAAGCGATCGTTATCGCCATCAGCCCCTATATGAAGCGATTGTTTTGAAGGCGCGCGAAATGCAACTGGCGGGGGCTACCGTTTTGCGCGGCCCAATGGGCTTTGGGAAATCAAGTCATTTGCACACCGCAAAGATTCTTCGCCTGTCGATGGACCTTCCAATCGTGATCGAGATCGTGGACTCCGAGGAAAAGGTGAATGCATTCCTGCCGGTGCTTGATGAAATTATGGGCGGGGGCCTCGTCACTCTCGAAAGGGCCAAGGTGATCCGATATCAGGATCAGAGAAAAACCCCATAAACAAGCAGTTGTCGATACTTCTGCTCATGATTGCGGGTATGGCTGCGACCAACAGAGAAGATGCGAGGCCGATTGGAAATTAAGCGGTATTCACGCTAGAAGTTAGGTCTGATGGCGGAAGAACCCGGGACGCAAACGATTACATCCCAAAGCGATCAGCAGAAGAGCGTTCCAGTTGTCACGGTTGAGAGCTTTTATGAATCGCACGCCGAAAAACTGCAGATGAAGCTTGAGGGCCCGCCCGTCGGCTTCCATCGAAAAATTCGCGAGCCGACCATCAATCGTCCCGGGCTTGCGCTTTCGGGGTTTTACACCTATTTCGCCGAGAAACGCGTGCAGGTGCTCGGTGCGGCGGAACATTCATACCTGAAAAGTTTGCCCTCCAAGTCGCGTGTTGAGCGGTTTCGCAACCTCTGTGAGCACAAAATCCCGTGCCTGGTGATGTCGCGAGGATTACATCTTTCGCCGGAGTTGCTGGCTGTAACCGGACACGCAAAGATTGCTGTGTTTCGCACGCCAATGATTACCATGAAGTTCATCAATGCGGCTACGATCGCTTTAGAGATGGATTTTTCTCCGACTGTAACGGAGTTCGGCAGCATGGTGGATATTTTGGGCGTCGGGGTGTTAATCCGCGGAGTAAGCGGTATCGGGAAAAGCGAGTGCGTGCTTGGGCTCATCGAGCGCGGTTACAGTCTCGTAGCCGACGACGTCACACGGATTACGATGCTGGAAGGACGCGAGCTCATGGCCGCCGCGCCCGAATTGACGCGCAATCACATGGAGGTGCGCGGGATTGGTATTATTGATGTCGCGAAAGTATTCGGCGTTGGCAGTATTCGAGTCGAAAAGCGCCTCGATCTCGTGGTGACTTTAAAAGAATGGGAGGATGTCGAGGAAGTCGATCGCATCGGGCTCGACCGGGAATTTTACGAGATTCTCGGGCTCAAAGTTCCGCACGTCACGATTCCGGTCCGACCCGGGCGCGATATGGCGCGCTTGATCGAGGTCGCCGCGATGGATGAAAAACTCAAAGATTTGGGACAGAACGCAGCCGTTGATTTCAATACCAGATTGCTGCGTTTGATGGAGGAGAAGAGGGCGACATAATGGGATTGTTGTATCGAAAAAGCAGCCGCGCTGCGCCGGCACAGAAGCTCGAAAAAGAGCTTACCATTGTGAACCGGCTTGGATTACATGCGCGCCCTGCTGCGATGTTTGTGCGGATTGCGAGCCGACATCGCGCGGAGATCTGGGTGTCGAAGGAAGAAGAAGAGATAAACGGCAAAAGCATCATGGGTCTGATGATGCTTGCCGCCGGGCAGGGCTCGAAGTTGCGGATCCGTTGCGAGGGACCAGACGCCGACAAGGCAATGGAGGAGCTTGAGGAGCTAATCAAATCCGGATTTAACGAAGACTAAATCGCCCAACGGGCCGCGGAAGGCTGGCGCGCGAAAGACTTTCGTGAGTTTGACATCTGCCTTACTCTCCGAACTGGATGAGCGACAACGCGGAAATCCGGTTTGAAGGAATTGGCGTTTCACCGGGAATCGCTTTCGCAGGGATTTATGTCGTCCGCGATGATCTGGATGAAGTAGCGCGTTATCACATCGCGCCCTCCCGGATTGCCGATGAAATAGGGCGCTTCGAGGCGGGCCTCATTCAAACGCGCATGCAGATTCTTGAGATGCAGGAGCGCATTGCCGAATCGATCGGCGCAAAAGACGCAGCGATTTTCGATGCGCACCTGCTAGTAGTCGAGGATCGCACGTTGATCGATGAAGTTCTGCGGAAATTGAAGACTGATCTTTGCAATGTGGAGTGGGCGTTTCAGGAGGTCGCAACGCGTTACGCCGAGACATTGAGCAAGATCGATGACCCCTATCTGCGCGAACGTGCACTCGATATTCAGGATGTCACCAAGCGAGTGATTCGAAATCTCCAGGGCAAAGCCCCCAAAGCATTTCTTTCCCTAAGCGGGCCCCACATTCTGGTTGCGCATAATCTTACTCCTTCCGACACAGCAAGTATGAGCAGGGAAAACGTGCTCGGGATTGCCACCGATCTTGGTAGCCGCACTTCGCACGCCGCGATTTTGGCGCGTTCTCTCACCATTCCGGCGGTACTCGGTTTACACGACATCACTGCCAAAGTTGACACTGGGCAACATCTTCTCCTCGATGGGAACGACGGCTTGCTGATCGTCAATCCGGCACCCCAAACGCTGGCGTGCTACAGGGAGCTGGAATCACGAAGGGCCAAAGTCACCGCGCAACTGAAGGAATTGCGCGAGACCACCTCGACCACGCGCGATGGATGCCACATTGTTCTTTCTGCAAACATTGAGCTTCCGGAAGACGTCGATGCCGTAGCAGCCAATGGCGCGGAGGGAATCGGACTTTATCGCACCGAGTTTCTCTACTTAAACCGCAAAACTCTGCCGGCGGAGGAGGAGCAATACGAAACTTATCGAAGCGTTGCTGAGCAGGTCCGCCCGAATCCGCTCATTATTCGCACATTCGATTTGGGTGGCGATAAACTTGCCGAGGGTGTGGCAGACGTCACTGATGAGTTGAACCCATTCCTCGGCTGGCGCGCGATCCGGTTTTGTCTCGAGAATCAAGACATTTTCAAAACGCAGTTGCGCGCTATCCTGCGTGCCAGCGCTGTCGGCAACATAAAGGTCATGTTTCCGATGATCTCCGGGTTGGATGAATTGCGCCGCGCCATCGCCGTGCTCGAGGAATGCAAACAACAGTTGCGCAACTCAAGAGCCGAAGTCGCTGAACGGGTCGAAGTTGGCGCAATGATCGAAATCCCAAGCGCAGCCATCTGCGCAAGCGCGCTTGCACGGGAGGTCGACTTTTTCAGTATCGGGACAAACGATCTGATCCAGTACGCGCTCGCAGTTGATCGCGTGAATGAGAAGATCGCGTATCTATATGAGCCAACGCATCCGGCGATACTGCGTTTGCTCAAGATGGTTGCCGACGCGGCGCATGCCAGTCGCATTTGGGTGGGTGTTTGCGGAGAAATGGCGGGCGACGTTGCGCTGGTTCCGCTTTTGCTGGGCCTCGGCATGGATGAGCTCAGCGCGGCGGCGACCCTTGTTCCGCGGGTCAAGCGCGCTGTGCAAAGCGTAGCCATTCCTGAATGCCGCGAGCTGGTTGAAGACGCTTTGAAACTCAACACTGCATCTGAAATCTTGGGCCGTTGCCTGCAATTGGCAGACAATCGTTACGGCGATCTGCTGGGCTAAGGCTGAGCGAAAAGTTAAATGGTTACCAAAGGTTACAATGTTACAACCGCGCCGGCATCAGATCATCGTTAGTTGCTGAGTCTTTTTTAACTTTGTAACGCTTGTAACTCTTTAACGTTTCTACTCGTCCGCTTCCGGATCGGTCTTCAGCCCTTCTTCCTCCATCTTGCGCAGAACGTCGCTCATATCGTCCACTTCGTCCCAGACGTCCTGACTTACGTAGATGGGCGCCTTCTGCTGGGTGGCCATGGCGATGCAATCGCTCGGTCGTCCGTCCAACTCGATGATTTTTTTCTGCTGCAATTCGTTTTCGACCTGGATGATGACCCGCGCATAGTAGGTGGCGTTTTTCAGGTCGTTGATGATCACGCGCTCGACTTTCGCACCGAGCGCCGCCAGCAGATGCGCCATCAAATCGTGGGTAAGCGGTCGCTCCTTGGTGATGTGACGCATGAACATGGTGATGGCACTGCCCACTGTTTGATCGACGTAAATGATGAACACCTTCTCATTGTTCCCAAGGAAAACTGCGCACCCGCCGCTCGTCGGCAAAACCGCCCGCACCTGAACCTCGATCACCGTTTTGTTCATCGCGTGAACAGTACGTGTGCGAACAGGAAACTCAAGCTGTGCGCTGGGTGCGGCTCATTCGTCAGATAAAACATGGAGTCTTACGTGAAGATTTTCGTTCTATGGGCTTGAATGTTCTGCGCGCTGATTAAATGTGCGGTTTGCGTAATGCCGCGTTGCGCGACAACAATGAAAAGCGAGTGGGACATTGAATCGGCTATCGCCACATACAATGTGGAAGGTTGGGGCGAGGGCTATTTTACCGTCAATAACTCTGGCAATGTTGAGGCGCGGCCGTTGAAGAACGACGGCGGTTCCATCGATCTGTTGGAAGTAGTCAACGAAGCGCGAAGGAGGAACCTCAGTTTTCCGTTGCTGGTTCGGTTTCAGGATTTGCTCCGGCACCGCGTTGAATCAATCAATCGCGCGTTTCAAAGCGCAATCTCGGAGTTCGGTTACCAAAATCACTATCGGGGCGTGTTTCCGATTAAAGTCAACCAATTGCGCGAAGTCGTCGAAGAGATCGTCGACGCAGGCGAACAATTTCATTTTGGACTTGAAGCAGGCAGCAAACCGGAGCTGGTCGCAGCGTTGGCGATGCTGAAAGACCCCCACAGCCTGATTATCTGCAACGGCTACAAAGATCCAGGATTCATTCGCATCGCGTTGCTTGGTCGTAAGCTGGGCAAATCCGTTATCATCGTCGCAGAAAAACTAGAGGAGGTTGAGCAGATCATTCGCGCCGCGAAGGAGGTCGGCGTCGAGCCTTACATTGGCATTCGTGCTCGGTTGCACAGCAAAGGCTCCGGCAAATGGTCGCCGAGCGGAGGCGAAAATGCCAAGTTCGGCCTCGACACAACCAATCTGGTGGCTGCGAGTCAGATGCTAAAGGATGCCGGCCTGGCACACTGCCTCAAACTTGTTCATTTCCATGTCGGCTCACAGGTGCCGGACATCTCGACGATCAAGCGCGCTGTCCGCGAAGGCGCGCGATATTACGCAAAGCTGTCCAAACTCGGACACGAACTGGGTTACCTCGACGTGGGCGGCGGCCTCGGCGTCGATTATGACGGATCGCGCAGCGATTTCGATAGTTCGACCAACTACTCGCTCCAGGAATACGCGAACGATGTTGTGTGGAATATCATGGACGTGTGCGACTCCGAAAGTGTCGCGCATCCGGCGATCGTGAGCGAAAGCGGCCGCGCAACGGTCGCGCATCATTCCGTGCTGGTAGTCGAAGCGTTCGGCTCGATCGAAAAAACTCCACCAAAGCTCAAGGTCGAAGCGGGCGAGAAGGATCACAAACTGGTGGCCGATATCCTCGATGTAAAACAGCGTTTGAAACGCGGAAATCGACTCGAGAGTCTGCACGACATTCGGCAAATCAAAGAGGAATCACAGCACACATTCGATCTCGGCTTGCTCGATCTCGAATCGAAAGCAAAGATCGACACCGTTTACTGGCAGGTAGCCCATCAAATCGTCAACATGCACCGCGGATTGCGTTACGTGCCCGACGAAGTGAAACAGCTGGAAATCACTCTGGGCGATCAGTACATCTGCAATTTTTCTGTGTTTCAGTCGCTGCTCGATCATTGGGCGCTTGGGCAGCTGTTCCCGATTATGCCGATTCATCGGCTCACCACGCCGCCAGATCGCCACGGCACCATCGTAGATATCACCTGCGATTCAGACGGAAGAGTCTGCAAGTTTGTCGACTTGCAAGATGTGAAAGAAACACTGCCACTACACCGGGTTCAGCCCGGAGAAATTTATTATCTCGGCCTCTTCATGGTGGGCGCTTACCAGGATATCATGGGCGATCTGCACAACCTGTTTGGCCGCGTCACAGAAGTGCATGTTTTCCTTGATCCGGACGAAGAATCCGGTTGGTACATCGAGGAAGTGATCGAGGGCAGCACCATCGGTGAAGTACTTGCGATGACTCAGTGGGACAAGCTTGAGCTGATGCGTTTGTTGAAAGCGCAAGTCGATCAGGCCATAAAAACCGATCGTCTCAAGCCCAACGACGCCATGAAGCTCCTCGACGATTACGAGCGGTTCCTGAAGGAATACACTTACCTCAGCTTGAACGGTGTTAAAGCACCGCCTCAGCCTGGGAGTTGGCTCCCGCTGAGTTGATGGGAAACATCCTACAAATAAACAGCTACCAGTTCTTGATCCAAAGATCCTGTTGGGTGACAGGAGGAGCGGGGGTCGGCGACGGCGCGACTCCGGTGGTACTCCAGAGATCAAAAGTTGGATTGTAGCCCGGAGTCCCCGTCGGCGTCGGATTCGCCTGTGGGTTCGCAGCCGTCGAGTAACCATAGCTATTGCCAAACGGATCGTGGATGTATTGGACGTTCTGGTTCTGATCTGCAGGAAAGAGCATATTCGGCTTAAATACGAAGTAGCTTTTGGCAGTCGGCTGACGATTGGCATTCAAATCGCCGCTCAATTGCTTATAAAGGAAAAGTGACGCAGCTTGGTAAACTGCGACTGACGGATCCAAATTCGTTCGAGCGTCGAGGGTATTTGTTTCCGGGTTGTAAGGGTAAACGCTATTGTCCGCTTTATAATTTTCGCAGGCAGCAGACATGGCTGCGATTTCGGTTTCGGCGCGAGCGCGGGCCCCTTTTTTACGCGCGTAGCCAACGGTGCTGAGAACTAATCCCGTCAGGACGATGATGAGTCCAAAGACAACAATGAGCTCAATAAGAGTGAACGCGCGGGAGGAAAATGACGAATGGCTTTGCCACGTTAAACCGTTAAAGCGTTGGATCGTTGAACCGTTAGTCCGATGTAACGATGTAACGATGTAACGAATCACTCGCTTCGTCATTCCTTCGGCATTCGACATTTTGACGTCGTCATTCGCGCCGGAGGCGCGTCACGTTTGCTGTTGCAAGCCAGTGA